>NZ_LIPP01000212.1 GCF_001418335.1 Streptomyces aurantiacus
TTGCGCGGGACCTTGACGGTGAACGGGATCTCGGCCGTCTTGCCGGGCGCGATCCTGACGGTGCCGGCACCGTCACCGGTGGCGTGGACCCAGGCGCCGATGCCGAGGGACTTCTTCTCCTTGGTGAGGAGGTCGAGTTGGCCCTTCTCGGTGGTGTAGCCGTCGGAGGCGTAGAGGGCGAGGCGGAGTTCGGTCCTGCCGTGGTTGGCGACGACCATGGCGTCCTTGACCTGGCCACCGGGGTTGACGCCGTAGCTGAAGCTGGACCGGTCGTCCCCGTACCCGTTCGCGGCCGTGCGGACCGTCCAGGTCACGTCGCCGTCGGCGGCCCGGGCGGGACCGGCGGACGTGACGGCGAACGCGAGAGCCGCCAGCATCGCCAGGATCACCGAGCGCAGGACGGCGTGACGCAGAACGGCGTGACGCGGAAGGACGTAACCCTGGACGGCTCGGATCGTACGGCGGTCTGTGGGGGACATGCGCATGGTGGGGCTCTCCGGGCTTCGGGCATCGGGCATTGGGCATCGGGCTCTGCTGGAAGGGGCGGGGCAGGCGGGCGGCCGGTGAGCCGGTCGCCCGCCCGCCCCGCTGATGGAACGGGTTCGGTCAGCTGCTCAGCGCGGTGATCGTCAGGGTCGCGCGGTAGCCGCCCTTCCGGACGCTGTCCGGGATCTTGAGATCCAGGTCGGCGCCCAGCCTGGCCTTGCCGCGGGCGTGTCCCTGCTCGGCGGAGCTGAGGCCGCGCGAGACGGACAGGCCCTTGCCCTGGTCGTCGTAGCCCGAGGCCACGGAGACACCGGCCTGGGCACCGGCGCCCTGGTCGAGGATGTACGGGGACCAGCCGAGGTAGGAGCCGGGGAACGTCTTGTCGGCGTCCTTGAAGTCGCTCACGTTGGCCGACACGGCCCACGGGGAGAGCGTGCGGCGGGAGTCCGTGACGAGGATCGGGTTGATCTTGCCTGCGGCGGTGAAGTGGTCGCCGTCCTGCTCCTTGGCGGTACCGAGGTCCACCAGACCGTTGTAGCCGTCGATGGTCCAGCCGAACTCACCCGGCGCGGCGTCGGGCACGTCGACCTGGAGCGACTGGCCGTCTCCGTTGTACGGGTGGACGCTCACCTTGTCGACGACCGAGCCGACGGGCTGGTCGGCGGTGGTGTTGTTGCACCAGTCGCCGTGCTCCACCTCGGAGTTGGGGGCCGCGCAGGTGCCGCTGCGGATGTTCTCCACGACGAGCTTCTCGTTGCGCACCTGCACCTTGACGTAGCTGCGCACGTGCTCCTGGTTCTGGACCGAGTTGTACCAGTAGCTGTCGGGGTTCAGCGGGTCCGCGCCGTTGCCCGCGCCGCTGGTGCCGCTGCTGTCGGGCTTGGTGATGTCGTAGTACTTCGAGCCCGACGCGGAGTTGGCGGTGACGTACAGGACGCCGCCGGGGCCGGGGTAGACGTCGGCGGCGGCGGGCTGCTCGTTCTTGTTCGCCTTCTCACCGTTCTTGATGAGGTAGCTGCGGGAATAGCTGTGGTCGTGACCCTGCAGCACGATGTCCACGCCCAGCTTGGAGAACGTGGTCGGGAAGTCCACACGGCGCGCCTTGTTGTCGCCGTCCTTGGCGTGGGAGGCCGGGGAGTAGATCGAGTGGTGGTAGACGAGCACCTTCCACTTGGCCTCGGAGCCGTGCTGGTTGATGACGTCCGTGACGTACTTGGTGTGCGCCTCGTCGCCGCCACCACCCTGCGAGGTGGCGTAGCTGTTGCTGTTCAGGTCGATGAACAGCACATCCTTGTAGATGTACCAGTAGTCGCCGCCGGACGTGTTGGACGCCGGGTTGCCGTTCGAGTAGTACGCGCCCGAACGGTCCGTGTTCGGTGTGGAGAAGTGCTGCTCGTAGGCCTTGCCGCCGACGTCGTGATTGCCGATGGTCGCCGCGAACGGCACCTGGCGCAGCTGGTCGGGGGCGAGGAACGCGTTCCACTGGGACTCGTTGTTGGCGCTCTCGACCTGGTCGCCGCCGGAGACGAGGAGTTCGGCGTTCTTGTTGGCCTGGGTGGCCACGTCGAGGGTGTCCTGCCAGCCGGCCTGGTCCTTCGCGGTGTCGCCGGAGGAGCCGATCTGCGGGTCGCCCAGGAAGAGGAAGTCGTACTCGCCCTCGAAGTCCTGCGTCCTGAAGGCGTAGGCGGCCGACCAGTTGCCCTCGCCGCCGACGCGGTAGGAGTACGCGGTGTTCTCCTTCAGGCCGGTGATGGTGGCGTGGCGGTTGTAGCCGCCGCTGGTGGAGATGTTGGCGCCGCCCAGGGCGTCGAACGTGGCGGCGTCCGCGGGGAACTCGCCGGCGGCCAGCCGGGCGGTGGGGGCGACCTGGATCTTCTGCGCGGTGTCGGCGGAGGAGTACCAGCTGACGGTGCGCTGGGTCTCGTTGGCGCCGACACCGAGAACGATGCCGGTGAGGGCGGCGGGGTCGGCGGCGGCAGCGGGGGAAGTGAGTCCGCCGCCGCCGAGGGTCAGGATCAGGCCCACGGATGCCGCGACGGCGGTGCCTGCCACGCGGCGTCGCACGGGCCCGCGGGCCCCTGCGAAGAGCTTTGTTCTCATGGAGCTCATGGAGTGTCGTTTCTTCTGTTCTTCTGTGCACCCACGGTGTGAGCGCAATGGAGATCGTCAAGCTTTCGGTACCAGGTAAACCCCGCATAAAGGCCGACTCGGGATCTGTTGAACATTCAGGTCAGGGCAGAGCTTCAGGACGGCTTCAGGACAACCCGAACGTGCGCTGTACGAACCAGACGAGACCCATGCCGGCGACGCCCGCGCTGATCGTGCCGGTCGCCCACAGGCCCGCCCGGCGGGACCGTCGCCGCAGCAGGAGCAGCAGGGGGAACACCACGGCGATGACGGCCAACTGGACAGCCTCGATACCGACGTTGAAGACGAGCAGCGACCACAGCAGGGTCCACGACCAGGCCGCGTCGATACCGAGCGCGCCGGCGAAGCCCAGGCCGTGGACCAGCCCGAAACAGAACACCACGCCCAGCCGCGTCCACCCGGCACGGTCGAGGGCGAAGTGGCCGCCGTCGCCCGGGACCGGCAGGTCGGTGACGTGGACGCCACGCTGCCGGATCCGCCACAGGTGCCAGCCCGCGACCACGGCGATGGACAGCGCGATGACGGGTTCCACGAGGCGCGCAGGTACGTCCACCAGACCGAGGGCGGCGAGCAGGAACGTCACCGAGTGGGCCAGCGTGAAACTGGTGGCCGCCAGGACGATCTCGCGCGGTCGCCGTGATCCGGCGATGAGCGCGAGCAGGAACAGGATGTGGTCGATGCCGGTCAGCAGGTGTTCGGCGCCCAGGCGGAAGAACTCCCAGAAACGTTCGGTCCACGACTGTGCGAGGGAGAAGGACGGGTGGGCGGCGTCGAGAGCGGCGCTGCCGCTGTGGCCGTCCACCGCGTACGTGACGATGGTCTTGGTTCCCTTGACGTACTTCTCGGAGTCCGGGAAGAGGCCGCTGCGGATCTCGTGGTCGACGGTGACGTGGCTGTCACCCTCCTCCGCGCAGGTCCAGTCGAGGGCCAGCAGGACGTAGGGCACGCCCTCC
This sequence comes from Streptomyces aurantiacus, assembly GCF_001418335.1. Lineage (GTDB taxonomy): Bacteria > Actinomycetota > Actinomycetes > Streptomycetales > Streptomycetaceae > Streptomyces > Streptomyces aurantiacus. The sequence goes on from NZ_LIPP01000212.1 coordinate 3,588, forward strand.
TCCCGGCCCATGCGGAATCCGCCTACCGGGGCGGGTCGGCAGGCGTCGCCGGCCGCGGTGACCGTGAAGCGCCGGGTGACGTAGTCGACGACCGTCGCTCGGTGGGCTTCCAGCGCGGCGGCCTGCGCCTTGGTGTCTTCGGCGTCGAACGCCTCGGTCCCGGCGCGGAAGAGGGGGTCGTCGTGCCCGGCGTCGGCGGCGGACACCACCAGGAGGTCGTACTCAAGCTTCAGCTCGGTCCGCAACCGGTCGTCACCGTCACCGTCACCGTCGCCGGTGACGTGTACGTACACGGTCGAGGTGAAGCCATGTGCGGAGGCGGGGCCGCCGAGGCCGAGCAGGACGAGGAACACCGCCACGGCGAGAACGGCCAGAGGGCGGCGAACAGGGTGTGACATGGGGCTCCTTGTGGTTGCCCGTGCACCGTCCTGGTCGGGGGTGAATCCGTGGGGGCCGTTCGGCGAACCGTGGGAGAACACCTGCTCGATCAAGGCTGAGCGGATGGAATTGCTGGTGAGCGGGGGCGCAGGATGTCGGCGTACCCGCCCCTGTCACGCCCTGTCACGGAGGACGATCGACTTGCGCCGCCCGCTCCTGACCGCCGCCGCCCTGGCCTCGGTCGTCGCCCTCGCCGCCGGCTGTGGTGACGGCGACGACTGGTCGCAGCCCCACCCGCGGCCCTCTGCCGTCGGAGCGCTGGGCCCGGGGTTCGTCGACCCGTCCGCCTCGCCCGCGCCGGAGGCGACCGTCACCCCGCGGCCCGGTTCGTGGTCGGAGGTCCGGCCTTCCGAGGGCTACCGGGTGGTCCTGCTGACCGCGGGCACCGACCGGCCGACGAAGGCGCTCGTGACGGCGGTACGGGAATGGGCCGATCGCGAGCGGGTCGACCTGCGCACCGAGACCGTGACCGATGCCTCCGACATGGTCCACGCCGCCGACAGGGCGATCGGCATGCGGCCGGACCTCGTCGTCAGCGCGGGCAACGAACTGATCGACGCGCTGGCGACGGTCACCCCGAACCATCTCTCCCAGCAGTTTCTGGTGGTGGGAGCGGAACTGGCCGAACCCACCCACAACGTGACCTCGGTCGACTGGTCGGGAGCGTCGTTCCGCGGCGAGGGCCTCGGGATGTCCTCGACCTACGACCCCGCGTCGTTCACCGCGGCCCGCTGCGCGGCGGCGGTCCGGGCGGGCACGGCCGCGGTGCTCTCGGGGTGGACGGGGGTCGTGGTGTGGGTGGACGACTTCCGGACTTGAGCCCCTGGGTCCTCGGGCGCTTGCGGATGAACCGGAGCGCGCGTGAACGGGTTGTGGCGGAGAGAGCCGCTTCCCCAACCCGAACGACCCCACCGAGTTCGCGAGGAACGTGTTCGCCCCACCGATCATGTGAGACGGATGGCGCACTCAACGCGGCTGGGTGGCCGCGATCCGGTGCAGGCCCGCGGGGTCCAGCAGGCGGATGATGCGGGGCTCCCGCTCGATGAGGGCGCGGGATGCAAAGTCCCCGAGGGTTCTGGCGACGACCTCGCGCACTGATCCCACCGCGCGCGCGACCTCGTCCTGCGTGGCGTGCACGACCAGACCGCCGGCCTCACGCGTGCACAGCTCCAACAGGTGATAGGCCACGCGCGGCGGCACCTGTTGGAACACGTTGTTGCTCCACAGCTGCTCGGAAAGATGCAGCGTCTCCGCGATGTACCGTGCGATGGGCCACGCCACCCCGACCTCGGTCGCCGCGAGGCGGGACAGGCTGCTCGCCGACAACGACACGCAATCGGTGTCGATCATGGCCTTGACCGAGACACCCGGGTTGTGCCGGCCGGCCGCCAGGGTAGGCAGGCCGACCAGCTCACCACGTGCCGCGTAACGCACCGTCATCTCGCGGCCGGCCGGCGAGCTGACGAAGATGCGGGCCAGCCCCTCGACGATCAGATACACCACTCCCGACGCTTCCCCCGCGCCGTGGACGGCGTCGCCGCTGGCGAAGTGCCTCAGCCTGGCCCGATCAGCCAGGACCCCGGCGACGTGTTCCGGAAACTGTGCGAGCAGGCTGTCGTTCCACGCATTCCGTGCTGCTGCGGGGAGGGACTCCGGAGCGTTCATGCACCGTGCTCGCTCTCTCTCGCACACGGCGCCACACACCGCAAAGACGTGCCCATCTGGATGATTGCCATTGCCATTACTGACGCCGATATCATGGCATACCGCCGTCCGGGATCCTCAGTGGCCCTGCTGGTCCTCCCACGCCACGTAGTCGACGCCCTGATCGGCCAGCACGCTGCGCAAGCCGTACCGGTCGAGCCCCAGTTGGCCGTCCCGGAAGGCGACCCGGGTCAGGGCCTCCTTGGCCTCACGCGCCTCGGAAGCCGCGAGGGCGTCGCCGACCCGCTCTCTCGGTACCACCAGCACGCCGTCGTCGTCGGCGAGCACGACGTCGCCGGGACGCACCACCGCGCCGCCCACGACGATCGGCACGTTCACCGATCCGGCGGTCGCCTTGACGGTGCCCTGCGCGTTGATCGCTGCAGACCAGACGGGGAACTGCAGCCGGCGCAGCTCCGAGGTGTCGCGCACGCCCGCCGTGATCACCAGCCCTCGGACCCCCCGTCGTTGCAACGCCGTGGCGAACAGCTCACCGAACATCCCGTCGCTGGAAGGCGACGTCGTGGCGACGACGAGGAAATCTCCGGCGCGGCACTGCTCGACGGCCGCGTGGATCATGAGGTTGTCACCGGGCCGGCTCAGCACCGTGACGGCGTTGCCGGCCGCGCGGACATCGTGCTGGATCGGCCTGATGCCCGCGCCGACCAGACCGACCCGGCCCAGTGCTTCGTGCACCGTGGCGACGCCGAAGCCGGCGAGCCGCTTGATCTCGGCGGGGTCGGCCCGGGGGCAGTCGGTGACGATGACGGTCTTCATCGGAGCGCGTCCGTCGCCTGGGGGTAGTACTGCATGTACGCCTCACCTCTGGTTGTTGTGGTCTGTCCCGGGTCGGGCCCGGGTCGGGCTCAGGATTCCTCGTGACCTGGACGCCGCGGCGCTCGGCAGGCACACGACGACCGCTCAGACGGCCAGTTGGTCGAGAAGCAGCGCCAGTGGGTCCGGCGCGGTCACCATCGCCTCGTGTCCGGTGTCGAGTTCGTACCCGGGCCACCCGAGCTCGCGCGCCCGTTCGGCCGACGAAGCGAAGACGCGCAGCCAGGACGTGCACTCGATGTAGACCGCCGGAACGTCTCGTTCCCGTGCGGTCAGCGTGACTGCCGCTGTGTAGGTGGCCCACGGTTGCGGCGTGAGACGAGGGGTCAGCCAGTCGAGGTCTTCGGTGGCCGTGACACCCAGCACCTTGAGCGACCGCGGCGGGATGAGCCAACCGAATCCCGGGCCGCTGACGGATTCGCGGTAGTGGTGGGCGACGCGGTCGGGCAACAGATCGATCGCGGACTCGCCGCTGCGCGGGAGGAAGGCGTCCAGGTACACCCGGGTCCGGATCCGGTCAGGGCGCTGCTCGGCGACGCCGGCGACCACCATTCCCGCATAGCTGTGGCCGACGAGGACCACGTCGTGCAGGTCCTCGGCGTCCATCAGCCGCACGACGTCGTCGACGTGCGTGCTCAGATCGACCTGCGGGGACAACAGATGCGCGCGGTCGCTCACGCCGGTGAACGTCGGGCTGAACACCGAGTGCCCGGCAGCGCGGAGGCGGGTGGCCACCCTCGCCCAGCACCAGCCTCCGTGCCACGCCCCGTGCAGGAGCACCAAGTCGGTCACCGTCCTGAAACCTTGTTCTCAAAGAGCGCGAGCGCCGCGGCGGTGTTCGACGCCGGCACGTGATAAGTCTCCGAGATCCTCGTGATGTCCTCGTCCATCGCACCGCGCATGACCAGCCACATGATCATCTCGATACCTTCGGAGCCGGCCTCCGTGACGTACGTTTCGCGGCTGAGGGACGCCAGTGCCTGCGGATCGTTCTGAATCCTGCTCATGAACATCGCGTCGAAGACCGGATTGATCAGGCCGGCGCGTTCCCCGGCAAGCTGGTGCGACATCCCGCCGGTGCCGAACACGGCAACCTTCAGGTCGTCGGGGTAGGCGCGAATGGCTCTGCCCAGGGCCTTGCCGAGGTCATAACACCGGGCCGCGGTGGGCTGCGGGTACTGAATGACGTTGACCAGCAGCGGAATCACCGGACACGGCCAGGCATCACCCGGGTCGGGGTCGTACACCGAGAGCGGAACCGTGAAGCCGTGATCCACCGCGAGTCGGTGCGCGACCGTGATGTCGAACGCGTCGTCGACAAGGCTCTCGACAAGGTGCTGCGCGAGATCGGGATGGCCGTACACGGTCGGGACCGGACGGCGTCCCCAGCCCTCGTCGGCGACCGGAAAGCTGGCCGCCGTTGCCAACGCGAAGGTCGGGACGAGATCCAGGCCGATCGCGTTGGCGTGATCGTTGTACACCAGGACGATGACGTCGGGCGTGTGTTCGGCCATCCAGTCGCGAGCCTGCTGGTAGCCGTCGAACAGCGGCTTCCAATAAGGCTCCTGCGTCCTGTGGTTGTCCATGGCGGCGCCGATGGACGGGACGTGGCTCGTCGCCAGCCCCCAGATCACCTCAGCCACAGCGACGTCCTCCTGCCCTCATCGCCGCGATGAAGTCCTCGGTCGTCATGCCGGTGAAGACGCCCCCGAGGTACTGCATCGACAACTTGTCCACCGTCGCCAGTTTGTAGACGTAGAAGATCGAGCCCCCGAGGTCCAGCAGCGACCGCCAGTCACGCTTGAGCAACGCGGTGCGTTGTGCGGGCGTCATGTCGAAGCGATCGCAGTAACCCGCCTCGTCGGCGAGGAAGCGCACGCGATTCGCCGGTGTCGTCAGCGTCGAGCACAGCTTGTTGATCGCATATCCCTGACGGTTGTCCGCGATGTCGAAGACGTACGTCCCGGGCACGGCCGGTTTGGTGGTCATCGTTGCTCCTGAGGATGGGTGGCGAGCGCCTCAACCGTGACGTCCGTCCAGGGGAAGGCGGGCAGGGACGCCAGCGCGTCGTGCAGGTGGGTGGCGTCCGCGGTGTCCCAGAGACCGATCACTGCTCGCCTTCCGGGGACCCGCCAGAGGCGCAGAAGCGTTCCCTCACTTCGCAGCTGCTGAGCGCGGTCACGTTCGAGACCTTTCAATCGGTTCCGTTCGGCGACGGGCATCGTGTCGGGGAGGTTGGTCTCGAACCTGACCAAGAACTCCATTGGTCCTCCTTCTGGGCGCCGTCCGGAATCGACCGTTGCGCCCTGGCCGATGGTGTGCGTGCCCTCGGTTACTCCGAGATCGGGTAGTGCGGAGTGACCGGGCCCTCGATGGTGATCCACTGGACCTCGGTGAACTCGGCGAGGCCGGTGCGGCCACCGGACTTCCCGTAGCCGCTGTTCTTCACGCCGCCGAAGGGCATCTGCGCCTCGTCGTCCAGCGTCGCGCCGTTGATGTGGCACATGCCGACGTCCAGCCGCTTGGCCAGATCGAGCGCGAGAGTCACATTCCGGCTGAAGATCGCCGAGCTGAGTCCGTACTCGTTGTCGTTCGCGACGGCAAGGGCTTCCTCGGGGCCGTCGACCGAAATGACCGTCACCATGGGCCCGAACGACTCCTCCCGATAGGCGCGCATGGCCGGGGTGACTCCGGCGAGCACGGTCGGCGCGAAGCACGGCCCGTCGGCGACTCCACCCGCGAGCAGGTCGGCTCCTCCTGCGACCGCATCGGCGACGAGCTCCTGGACGTGTTTCATGGAGTTCGCGTTGATCAGCGGACCGAACATCGACTCCTTGCGACGGGGATCGCCGTAGACGATCGAGTTCGCGACCTCGACCAAGCGGCGGCTGAACTCGTCGGCGATGCTGCGGTCCACCACGATCCGGCCGGTGGACAGGCAACCCTGTCCGGTGTTGGCGAACGAACCGAAGGCGGCCGCGCTGACCGCGACGTCCAGATCGGCGTCGGCGAGGACGATGAAGGGAGAGTGGCCGCCGAGCTCCAGCACGACCGGCGTGAGCGTCTTGCCGGCCAGCTCGGCGATGACCCGCCCGATCCGCGTCGATCCGGTGAAGTGAACACGCCGCACGGCCTCGTGGGAGACGAGCGCGTCGACGACCTCGGCCGCGTCCTCGGGGGCGTTCGTGATCAGGTTGAGCACGCCGTCCGGCAGGCCGCCCTCGGCGAAGCAGGACGCAACCAGTCCGTGCGTGCGAGGGGTCTGCTCGGAAGCCTTCATCACCACGGTGTTGCCGAGTACGAGAGCCGCCGGCACGGATGCGCCCACGAGCAGGACCGGGGCGTTCCAGGGCACGATGCTCGCCACGACGCCGACCGGCTTGCGGATGGCCAGTGCGGTGCGACGGGGATCCTCCGACGGGATGACCTCGCCCGTCAGGCCCTCATAGGCGGACATCGCGGCGTACCGCACCTTGTCGACCAGGATCTTGATGTTGAAGTGACCCCACCCGGCCGGCCCGCCCATCTCCGCGGTCACCGCCTCGGAGATCTCCGCGGAGCGCGCCTCGATCGCGTCCGCGCAGGCGAGCAGGGTCCGTGACCGCTCGGCAGGCGAACGGCCGGCCCAGTCCGGGAAGGCCGCACTCGCGGCATCCACCGCACGGTTGACATCCACCACCGAGGCGGCAGCCGCCCGGCAGGCGACCTCGCCCGTGTACGGGTCCAGCGACTCGTACACGGCGCCGTCGGCCGCCGCCGTCCAACTGCCCCCGATGAACAGTTCCTGCTGCTGCGAGCCGGTATCGACGCTGGTCGGCATAACTTCCTCCTTGTTGTCAGGAACTCCCGCTGCTCGGTGCGGTTCGCGCACCGAGAACGTGGCCTCCTGAACGGGTTGGCATCAGTGACTGAAGCTAGCGAGGCCGTCGGCCGGCAGCCGTAACTTGAGTCACGGTGCCCGCGCCGTCGGCCCGTTAAATTCTCATCGAATCCCAGCCGTACCGGCACCGCAGCCCCAAACGACAGGTATGACAACATGTCAACGTCGCAACAGTCCGAACAGCTGGACAAGATAACCGCCACGACGGGTGACAAGAGTCGGCGCATTCTGCTCACCGGCGCGCACGTCATTACAATGGACGGTCCTGGTGAATTCCATGGCGACATCCTCATCGCGGGTGACACGATCGAGGCGGTCGGACCGGATCTGGCAGCACGTGTGGGCGGCAATGCCATTGTCGTCGACCTCGCCGGGTCGATCGTCATTCCCGGACTGGTGGACTCGCACATCCACGCCTGGGAGGGCCAACTACGTGGCATTGCTCCTGACGTGACTTTCGCGGAATACATGGCCCTGACGCACGGAAAGCTGGGAAAAGCCTACCGACCCGAGGACATCGCCGTCGCCGAGCGACTGACCGCGGCGCGGGCGTTGAACGCCGGCACGACGACGATTGTCGACAACAGCCACAATTCGCGCAGTGCGGAACACTCGGACGCAGCGATCGAGGCCCTACGCGGATCGGGAATCCGGGCCGTGTACGCGGCGGGGCCGGCCGTGGAGGGCGATCACAACCACCAGCTCCCCGCCGACGTCCTGCGCCTGCGCGACACATACGCGTCGGCCGACGGACTCATCACCATCCGGATGATGGACAGCTGGCCGACGCCCGAGACCTGGAGGTTCGCGGCCGAACACGGCATCGACGTGTCCTCGGAACTGGGGGGCTGGGTCACCGATTCCGAACAGCTCCTCACCTCCGGCCTCCTGCACCCGGGACACACCCTCAACCACTGCTCGGGGCTGACGGACAGGTCGTGGGACGCCATCGCCGAAAGCGGCGCCGCGGTGAATGTCGTTCCCCGGTCGGATCCGCACCTCGGGCTCGGGTCCTTTATCCCGATCATCGAGGCGAATCGGCGCAATATCCAAGAGGGCATCAGCTCGGACAACGAGTTGGCCTACGGGCACGACCTCTTTACCGAAATGCGCGTTCTGCAGACGGTGCAGCGTGGTCTGAGCTTCAGTGAACAGCAATCCGGCGTGGCGGATCCCCCGGCCCCTTATGGGCCCCTGGACGCACTCAGGGCAGCGACGATCGGTGGCGCGCTGAATGCCGCATTGCCACATCGCATCGGGACGCTCACAATCGGCAAGAAAGCCGACCTGGTTGTCCTCACGCTCGACCAGGTGAATACGCGCGGCGCGGGCTCCTCCATCGGCACGGTCGTGAACTTCGCCGCCATCGAGAATGTCGATGCCGTCTTCGTCAACGGCGTCGTGGCCAAATGGGGCGGCCGCCTCGTGGGCCAGGACTTCGAGAAGCTCACAGAAGAGGGCGAAGCCTCGAAGGAGTATCTGCTCACGAACTCGTAGCAGCGTTTCACCCTGCCTCCTTGAGTACCAGTCATGTGAAAGGCCTGTCATGCCCAACGACGAAAGCTTCGAGACTCTCTACCGACTGCCGATCCCACCGGAAGAGGGGAGGTACCCCGGCCTGGCTCCTTCCCGCCGCGTCGAGCACGGCCTGATCGTCGAGCGCGACGTGGCCGTCCCGATGCGGGACGGCGTCGTGCTGCGCGTAGACGTCTTCCGCCCGGAGGGGCAGTCGGACCTGCCGGTGCTGTTCACCTACAGCCCGTACGGAAAACATGCCCGCAAGGGGTTCCACATGCTGTACCCGCAAGCCGGGCAGGACGACCGCGGGTTCGTCGACCCGGGAACGACGGGTGTCTCGGTGTCGCACTACACCGTGTGGGAGGGCCCCGACCCGCTGTATTGGTGCAATCAGGGCTTCGCCGTCGTCAACGCGGATTCCCGCGGATCGTGGGGATCGGAGGGGTCCTTGACGTTCCATTCCCCGCAGGAGGCCGCCGACGGGTACGACATGGTCGAGTGGGCGGCCGGCCGGCCGTGGAGCAACGGACGGGTCGGCATGACCGGTGTGTCCTACCTGGCGTGGAGTCAGTGGAACGTGGCGGCGACCCGGCCGCCGCACCTGTACGCCATCAACCCGTGGGAGGGGTACTCCGACCCCTACCGTGACATCTCCATGCAGGGCGGGATCCGGGAGACCCGTTTCCGCGGGTGGTGGATCGAGTCCACGGCCTACTCCCGCAACCGGGTGGAGGACGTCGTCGAGCTGTGCAAGCAGCACCCGCACTTCGATGCGTACTGGCAGGCGAGAACGCCCGACCTGTCGAAGATCGAGGTGCCGCTGTACGCCGTCGTGGACTGGGGCGACCACGGCATTCACACCCGGGGCACGATCGAGGGATTCAAACAGGCCGGCTCCCGTGACAAGTGGCTTGAGGTGCACGGCCGCATGAAGTGGCCCTATTACTACCGCCCCGAGAGCCTGGACCGGCAACTGGAGTTCTTCACGACATTCCTGAAAGAGGCACCCGGCGCCACGCTGGACTGGCCGCGGTTGAACATCGAGGTGCGCGAGTCGCATTTCGTGGGCGAGGTACGAGCCGAGAACACCTGGCCGCTCGAAGGTACTGTCTCGACGCCGCTGTTCCTCGATGCCGCAGCCGGCGCGCTCGCGAAGGACCTTCCGGCGGCGTCCAGCCTCAGCTACGACTCCGAGAACCCGCAGGATTTCCTGGAGTTCTCGGTTGACCTCGACGAGGACACCGAAGTCACCGGCACCATGTCCCTGCAGCTGTGGGTGGAGAGCGAGACGGACGAGGCCGATCTCTTCGTGGCCGTGGAGAAGTTCGACCGTGACGGCGTGCGGGTGCCCTTCCCGTTCCAGTCCATGTTCCACGACGGGCCGGTTGCCCTCGGATGGCTTCGTGCCAGCCACCGCGACCTCGATGTCGAGCGTTCGACCCCGCTGCAGCCGTGGCACACCCACGCCCGATCCGTGCCGCTCGAACCCGGCCGTCCCACCCTCGTCGACATCGAGATCTGGCCGTCCTCGACCCTGTTCCGGGCCGGGGAGCGCCTGGCGGTGCGGGTGAAGGGCAGCGATTACTACACCTATCCCGGAGTTCCGGCGGTCATCCACCACCAGGAACCACGCAACGCCGGCCGGCACACCGTCCACACCGGCGGGGACCACCCCTCCCGGCTGCTCCTGCCCGTGATCAACCACTCGGCCGGCTGACCTCCGGCGGTCCGTCCGACAGGTCGGCCGGCGGAGACAACCTGACGTCGTCCCCTGACGTCGTCAGCCGTCGATCTCCGAGAACACGAAAGAGAACTCTGCCGGGCGCGCCCACAGTTGGTACCGCGGCAGCGCGCCCGGGCCGCAGGACTGCGACCCGATGCCCTGCTGGCCGTGGTCGAGGTTGACCCACACCGTGTCTCCGGGCGTCAGGTCGGTCAGATCCGTCAGATGGTCCGCCGCGTCCAGTTGCTCGCTCGTCCAGCGACGGGCCGTGAACCAGAACTCCGGTTCGCCCTCGACCCGAAGGGCGCGGAGTCCCGGCCCCTCGCCGATCTCCGCCCAGCGGACCGCGGCGCGGGCCCCGTTCTCCTGCGGGCGGACGTACGGCGTCTGCAGTTCGTCGACCGTGGACTCCCAACGGCCCAGCATCGAGGCCGAGTCGGTGTCCGGGTATCCCTCGCCGGGACCGCCGCCGTGCCACCTCACCCGGTCGCCTGCGGTCAGCCCGAGGCGGATGCCGAGCCGTGGCAGCGGCACGTTCCAGTCGCCCTCGGGCGCCACGGACACGGTCAGCCTCAGGCGGGTTCCGTCGGACGTCCACCGGTAGACCGTGCGCAGACCCACGTCCGCCGCGGCCGGCGCCACCCTGGTACGTACGATCAGCGCGTCGTCCGCCAACTCGACGGCGTCGAGGCGGTGTCGCATCCGGTGCAGGCCGAGCTTGCGCCACAGCACGCCGTAGCGGACGTCCGACTGCCAGGCCGCGCCCATGTCGTTGTCGGTCGGAGCCCGCCACACATCCAGCTTCGGGCCGACGACGTCGATTCCGCCCACGGTCGTCAGCTCGCCGGTTCGGGACGCGAAGACGGCAGGTCCCAGCTCGATGCCTCCGCGCCCGTCGCGAACGGGCCGCTCACCGGCCGCGATGTCCACCAAAGGGCGTTCTGCGAGCGGCAGTTGGGCCCATGCCACCAGGTGACCCTTCGCGCCCCAGGCCGAGTCCTCGGCGAGTGCCGCCCGGACCGTCCACCTGGTCTCGGCCCCTCGCGCGTCCGCCGGCGGTTCCGGCAGCTTCACGTCGGCGGACTCGCCCGGCGCGAGAGCGGGCACGTTCAGGGCGCCCGCCTCGACCGCCTCGCCGTCGACGTCGTACGACCACTCGAAGGCCAGGGCCGACAGGTCCGCGAAGTCGTACGTGTTGGTGACCCGGACGGTCCCGCCGACGTCGATGCCAACCCCTGTGCCGATGCCGTCACCCTTGATGCGGACCGGCTCGATGGCCTTCTTGTACTCCAGGAGCCCGGGTGAGGGCGTGCGGTCGGGAAAGAGCAGACCGTCGCAGACGAAGTTCCCGTCGTGCAACTCCTCGCCGAAGTCACCGCCGTACGCGAAGCCGTACCGCTCGTCCTTGACGCCGTGGTCGATCCACTCCCAGATGAAGCCGCCCTGGATCCGGTCGTGCTCCTCGAAGATCCGCTGGTAGTCGGCGAGCCCACCGGGGCCGTTGCCCATGGCGTGCCCGTACTCGCAGAGAATGAGTGGGAGTCGGCGTCGTTTGAGTGGGCCGCCGTCCAGGCCCCGGCCGATCCGCTCGACCTCGGCGTGGTCCGCGTACATCCGTGAGTACACGTCCGTGTCACGGCAGTTCCGGTCGCCCTCGTAGTGGATGAGCCGCGAGCCGTCCCGGCCGCGGATCCACTCGGCCATGGCGGTCAGCCCGCGCCCGGTGCCCGCCTCGTTGCCGAGGGACCAGACGACGACCGACGGGTGGTTCTTGTCGCGCTCGACCATGCGGGCCGCCCGGTCCAGGAGCGCCGGGGTCCAGCGGTCGTCGTCCACCGGGTTGTCGCGCCAGGCCTGCTCGGTGAAACCGTGGGTCTCCAGGTCGCACTCGTCGACGACCCACAGTCCGTACTCGTCGCACAGGTCCAGGAAGGCGGGGTGCGGCGGGTAGTGGGAGGTGCGCACGGCGTTCACGTTGTGCCGCTTCATCAGCAGCACGTCCTCGCGCATGGTCTCCAGGTCCAGGGCGCGGCCGTGCTCGGGGTGCCACTCGTGCCGGTTGACACCCCGGAAGAGGATCGCCCGGCCGTTGACCTTGATCAGACCGTCCTCCAGCGCGACCGTGCGGAACCCGATCCGCAGCGGGACCCGCTCCCCGTCCGTGACCAGCGTGCCGTCGTACAGGTGGGGAGTCTCGGCGGTCCACGGCCGCACCGGCACCACGACGGCCTGCCCGGTCTTGGTATCGATGTCCAGGCCGGGCACGACGACCCGGCCGTCGACCTCGGAGTCGACCCGCAGGGTCCCGGTGCCCTCGCGATGGTCGTACGACGCGTGGACGAAGAAGTCGAGCGCACTGCCCGCGGGACGGTGGAGCAGCGTGACGTCCCGGAAGATGCCGGGCAGCCACCACTGGTCCTGGTCCTCCAGGTACGAGCCCGCCGACCACTGGTGGACCCGCACGGCCAGCACGTTCCGGGCCGGCTTCAGCAGGTGCCCGACCGCGAACTCGTGCGGCAGCCGGGACCCCTTGAACTCGCCGATGTCCGTCCCGTTCAGCCAGACCCGGGCGCAGGACTCGACCCCGTCGAAGCGCAGGACCGCGTCCCCGTCCGAAGAGGCGGGCCGGTTCGAGGGTGCGGGCCAGTCGTCCGGCAGGTCGAAGAACCGCAGATGGTCACCGGTCGGGTTCTCCGTCGGCACCCGCGGCGGATCCACCGGGAAGGGATACAGGTGGTTGGTGTAGATCGGCGCACCGAAGTCCCCGTCGCCCTGGAGGACCCAGTGCCCGGGGACCGTCACCTCCGCCCAGTCCCCGGAGTCGTACCCCTCCTCGGCGAACGAGTCGTCCTCGGCGTCCGCCGTCGCCGACAGCCTGAAACGCCAACTGCCGTTCAGGGAGAGGGAGACGGCGTCGGAGGACGCGTACCACGCGCGGGGCGGCAGCGTACCCCTCCCGGGCGAAAGATCCTCGACGTACTCGACGTACTCGACGTAAGGGACGGACGTGGGCGACGTGGTGCGGACAGACATCGTGCTCCTAGGTCGGGTCAGCCCTTGATGCCCGTCTGCGCGACCCCCTGCACCAGCCAGCGCTGGAGGAACAGGAACACGAGCACCAGGGGCAGGATCGAAACCGCGGTGGCCATGAAGATCAGATGGAAGTTGACGGTCTGGTTCGTCATGTAAGAGGAGAGCGCGACCTGCACGGTCCACGACTCCTGGTCCTGGCCGATGACCAGCGGCCACAGGAAGGCGTTCCAGCCGCTGATGAACGTGATGGTCGCGATCGCGGCGAAGAAGTTCAGCGAGTTGGGCACGACGACACGCCAGTACGCGCCCCAGTACCCGAGCCCGTCCACGCGCGCCGCCTCCTCCAGTTCTCTGGGGAACCCCAGGAAGTACTGCCGGAACAGGAAGCAGGTGAAACCACTGAACAGCCCCGGCACGATGAGACCTTGCAGACTCGACACCCAGCCGAGCGACGACACCAGCACGAAGCTCGGTACGAAGGTGACGGCGGCCGGCACCATCAGGGTCACCAGGACCGCGTAGAAGATCTTGTTCGCGTGCCGGTACGGGATACGGGCCAGGCCGTAGCCCGCGAGCGAGCAGACCAGCAGCGTGCCGACGGTGTGCAGGACCCCGACGACCGCCGAGTTCCACAGGGACCGGCCGAACGGCACCGTCGCGTCGTCGAACAGTTCGGTGACGTTGCCCCACTGGACGTCGGTGGGGAACCACTTCCAGTTCTCGCCGGTGATCTCGGCGTCCGTGGACAGGGCGTTGCGGACGATCAGATAGAAGGGGACGAGGAAGAGCAGGGCGCAGACGACGGTGGCGAAGTACAGGCCGGCGGAGCCGAGCACACCACGCCGGGCGCGGAGCGGTCTCACGGTCGTCATCTGGCGTCGTCCCCCTTTCCGAAGCCGAGGAACCTGCCCTGGAGCAGGGTCACCATGCAGATCAGCAGCGTCAGGATGACCGCGCCCGCACTGCCGGCGCCGTAGTCCTGGTCCTCGCCCAGCGCCGTGTAGTACAGCTCGACGAGCGGCGGGCGCCCCCAGGTCGACTTCGCCAGCAGGTTGAAGAACTCGTCGAACGCCTGGTACGCGGCCACGAGCAGCAGCAGGATCACGGCGGTCGACGTGGCCCGCAGCTGAGGCAGGGTGATGTGGCGGAAGGTCTGCCAGCCCGGCCTGGCACCGTCGATCGCGGCGGCCTCGTAGAGCACGGGCGGGATGTTCTGCAGCGCCGCCAGGAACAGGATCATGTAGAAGCCGGCCTGGAGCCACAGGCGGACGGTCACGATGACCAGCCAGTACCAGGGCGGGTTCGGGTCGGCCAGCCAGGCGGTGTTCTCGACGCCGAACCAGCCGAGGACGGTGTTCATCAGACCGAAGCGGACACCGCTGAAGATGGACATCTTCCAGATCAGCGAGGCGGCGACGAAGCTGCACGCCGTCGGCAGGAAGAAGACCGACCGGAAGAACGCCTTCAGGAAACGCAGCCGGTGCACCATCAGCGCCAGGCCCAGCGACAGCGCCCAGGTGACCGGCACGATGATCGCCGCGAAGACGGTGAACGTGACGAGTGAACCGGTGAAGTCGCCGCTCGTCAGCATCAGTTCGTAGTTGTCGAAGCCGATGAACTTGTCGGGGGTGACCGTGTAGCGCGCCTCGAAGAAACTGAGATAGGCGCTCCACCCGATGGGGATGTAGACGAAGATCACCAGGCCGGCGAGGAAAGGCCCCGTGAAGATCCAGAAGTTGAGCGTGCTGCTCCGTACCCGCCTTCGCCGCCCGGCCCTGGGGACCTCGGCCGGGGCGGGTCGAGTGGTGTCACGCGTCGTCGTGGTCGACATGTCGCTGCCCGCCTTTCCGCTCGCCTGCTCGTGCGCTCGTGCGCTCGTGCGCTCGTGCGCCGGCCCTATCCGAAGAGCTTCTTGAGTTCGCGGTTGACCTTGGCGTCCGCCGTGTCGAGGGCCTTCTCCGGGTCCGTGCCCTTGCGGACCGCGTTGGCGATCACTTCGTCGAGCGCCGTGATCATCGCCTGGGTCCAGGAGATGTTGTCGAAGCGCCCGTAGTCGGTGAAGAGCTTGACGCCCTCGGCGGGCAGCCCCGACTTGAGCTCGGTGGCGGACGCGGCGATCGACTGGCGCGGCGGGATGTGGAAGCCGTAACTGAGCGCCCAGTCCTCCTGGTACTTCTTCTGGTCGATCCACAGCCATTTCACGTACTCCTTGGCCAGGTCGACGTTCTTGCCCTTGGCGTTGACGAACATGGACCAACCGCCGTTGTAGACGGCTGGTTCGGCGCCGGAGGCCGCCGCGGGGAACGGGAAGATGCCGAGGTCGTCGCCGAGGGCCTTCTGCATCACGGGCATGGCCCACATGCCGCACCACTGGATCGCGGTGAGTCCCTGGACCAGGGCCGAGGGGTCCCAGTAGTCGGCGGGGGCGTCCAGGAGCAGATGGCCGCTCGTGAACATCTTGCGGTACACCTTCAGCGCCGCGGCCACGTCGTCGGTGTGGTACGCGATCTCGTTCTTGTCGTCGAGCTGGTCGGCGCCGGCCGCCCAGACCAGGGCGTAGTTCGTCGACACCATGTTGTTGCCGATGAACAGGCCCTTGACCTTGTCGGTGGTGAGCCTGCCGGCGGCCTCGGCCAGCTCGTCGAGGGTCTGGGGGACCCCCACGCCCGCCTTCTCCAGGATCGACTTGCGGTAGAAGAAGAACTGCGGGTCGTCGATCATGCGGACGCCGTAGACCTTGCCGTCGACCGTGTGGGACGTGATGTCCGCCGGGTTGAAGTCGTCCTTGACCGGGCCGAGGATGTCGTCCAGCGGCGCCACCTGCCCGCTCTTGATCAGCTGGAGCTGGGGGTGGAACTCGAAGACGTCAGGCGCGTTGTCGGTGAGCAGCGACGAGAACAGCTTGCTCTCGAAGTTGTTGCCGGTGATCCACTGAGTGGTCACGCGGGCCTTGTCGTAGGCCTTGGCGTACCGCTTGATCGCCTCCTGCGTACCGGCCTCGCCGTACGCGTGGAAGTACTGCACGAGGCCTTTGCCGGAACTGCCGCCGCCCTCACGGCCGGTGTTGCCGCCACAGGAGGCCAGCGGGCCGAGGGCGGCGAGGCCCGCGGCGGCTCGCAGTACGGAACGACGATCCCAGGTGCTGCTGCTCGGTGCCGACATGGTGACGTCCTTGTCTTGAGTACGGCTGCGGCTCGACTCGGTTCGACTCGGTTCGACTCGGTTCGACAACGCGGTGCGTGGGGATGGCACGGTGCGTGGGGATTCGCTGTGCGTGGGATTCGCGGTGCGGTGCGGGACGTTAACCTTCGGTCAATGCTTCGGCAAGGGGTTGGACGAAGCCCGCGTGAAGCGTTGTGAACCGTCCGGAATGCCGGACGCAAAGGTGTGCCGGCCATGCATCAATGGCGCGGAGGCCCCCCGCGGTTGCAGACGCACACGGTCATCGCGAGGGCGGTGCGGTACGGCTCCTCGCCGGGGCGGTGCGACGCGCGTCGGCGACCCTGCCGGCCGGGGCCTGGCCGGCCGCGGGCTTCACACCCACCGAACTGAGGGCGCCTTCCAGCGCGAACGTCGCCGCGCCCAGGCAGACCGGGTCCGTCGGAATGGGGGAGAGGACGATCTCGGTGCCGGCCAGCGGGCGCTTCAGCGCGTGCCGGGCCACGGCTTCGCGCACCTCGTGCAGCAGCGGCTCGCCGAGCGTGGCAGCGACCCAGCTGCTGAGCACG
Source organism: Streptomyces aurantiacus (assembly GCF_001418335.1). Lineage (GTDB taxonomy): Bacteria > Actinomycetota > Actinomycetes > Streptomycetales > Streptomycetaceae > Streptomyces > Streptomyces aurantiacus. The sequence goes on from NZ_LIPP01000212.1 coordinate 20,446, forward strand.
ACCACCTCGGGGTTGAGGAGGTTCACCAGGTCGGCGACGGCGGCGCCGAGGTAGCGCGCGGTGTACCGCACCACCTCGACGGCCACCGGGTCCCGCGCGGCGACCGCGCGGGCGAGCGCGTCGATCGTGGCGGTCTGGTCCGCGGGGTGCAGCAGCGGGCTGTCGGGGCTCGACTCCCGCAGGTTCAGCATGATTCCGGGTGCCCCGACGTACGTCTCCACGCATCCGTGGTTGCCGCAGTGGCACGGCCGACCGTCCAGTACGAGGGTGGTGTGGCCCCACTCGCCGGCGCTGTTGCTGACGCCCCGGTGCAGGCCGCCGCCCAGGACGAGCCCGGCGCCGACACCCGTACCGAGGTTCACCACCACGGCGTGCCCGCGCCCGCGCGCGGCCCCGAACCACAACTCGGCGACGGCGCAGGCGCGCAGCGGATTGTCCAAGTACAGGGGGTACGCGATGTGTTCGGCGAGCAGGTCGAGGAGCGGCACGTCGTGCCAGTCCCAGTTCGGCGCGTACTCCGAGACGCCGGCCTCCCGGTCCACCTGCCCCGGCACGCTGACGCCGGCCCCGAGGACACGGGCGCCCTCGACCCCGGCCTGCGCGACCACCGAGCCGACGGCGGAGGCGACGTGCCCGACGACCTGCTCGGGGCGGATCTCACCGGGGCGCATGCCCTCGTCGGCGCGGGCCAGTACGTTCAGCGCGAGGTCGAACAGCTCGACCCGCACGTACGTCTCCGCGATGTCGACGCCGATCAGGGCGCCCCCCGACGTGTTGACGGCGACGAGTCCCCGCGGGCGGCCACCCGCGGAGTCCTCGAAGCCGACCTCGGTCAGCATGCCGAGATCGAGCAGCTCACCGACGAGCGTGGCGACCGTGGCGAGGCTCAGCCCGGTCGCGGCGGCCAACTCCTGCCGGGACGTGGGCGAGTGGGCGATGATCTGGCGCAGCACTCCGTAACGGTTCGCGGTACGGATGTCACGTGAAGTGCGCTTCACCTAACGTGCCCCCTCGATCCCGCCGGACCATGACAGAGCCAACACCCCCGGCGCGGCGCAAGGCTATGACCGCGACTGCCTTTCGACAAGCCCTTAGAAAATGGGCCTTACGAAGCCTGGAGGCCGTGCCCGGTCACGCGGAACGGGTGCCATCCCCACCTGGCTGTGGGGATGGCACCCGGTGCTGTGCCAGGGGTCAGGACTTCGGCTTCCAGTCGCCGATCATCTCGACGTAGTTCTTTCCGCTGACCTTCTTGCCTTCATAGGTGCCGGTGAAGGCGGCGGTGGCTTCGAGGCGGCCGTTCTCGCCCCGGGCCATTTCCTGATCGTTGGTGCCGGTCAGGGTGACGGTGAGGTGAGCCTTGAGCGCGGGGATGTTGACCCGCCAACGGGTCGGGTACTTGTTTCCGCTCACGGGGCTCGTCCAGAACCGGTCCGCACTGTTGGCAACCGGCTCGACCGCCACCACTTCGTGGGAGCCGTCGCGGTGCACGACGGTGGCCCAGGATTCCTCGTCCGTGTCGGTGAGGGTGTCCCAGATGGCCACGGCGTCACCGTTGGGCAGGTTGAGGTTCATCCATGTCCACTGCAGGCTCGGGTCGTCCGTGGTCGGTCCCCACTGACGGTCCAGCCAGGACTGGCCGGTCACTCGCTGGGCCTTGCCGTCTTCGAGGGTCAGGGTGCCGGTGGTCCGCATGTTCGGGAAGGCGTACTGGTAGTTGGTGGCGCCGAGGAGGGGGAACACTCCGTTGCCGCCGTAGTACAGGACGGGTGACTGTGCCTTGAGCGTGACATCGAGGGAGCCCCACGGCACGTCGAGCGACACCGACTGCTTCTCTGCGTTGCCGGTCCACTTCAGGCCGGGTGCCGAGATATCGAGGCCGGTGGTGCTCCAGTGGAAGTCCTCCTCGTCGACGCCGACCATGTAGTTCTTGTACCAGCCGGTGGTTACGTCGGTGACGGCGAACGACACCAGCCGTCCGAACCCGTTGGGGACCTTGTTGACGTGTACCAGCAGCCCTATGTCGTGGCCGCCGGCCTTCACCTCACTGGTGAAGTAGATGGAGTCGGCCCAGCGCGTCTCCGGCCCCACGGTGTGGGCTCCCAGATCCGCGTTCGGGTCGACCATTGTCGGAACCCCGTTGTCCGTAGCAGTGGTGGCCGGCCTGGCGCGGGGCGCCTCGTCGGCCGCTTGGGCACCGGTCGGCACGATGGTCAAGGCGAACAGGACTGCCAGTAGGGCGACGGCGGCGCCCAGCTTGGTACCAATGATCCTCTGCAACGAAACCTCCGAAGGTGATCGGTTTTCACGACTATGTGTCGTGAAAACTGTGTGGGGTGGAACAGGCGTCGAGCAGGTATGCGGAATGGTTCGGCGGCAGACGGCAGACGGCAGACGGCAGACGGCAGACGGAAGGCCGGGCGCGCCTTGACCATGACTGGCCGGAGTGGGCGATGTTCAGGCAGGAGTCGGCTGAACGTGAGCCGTCGGATGCCGCGTGCCGGCCCGACGGTAAGCAGCGTGTCGTCGTTGTCGTGTCCGGTCCGGGTTGCCGCCGAAAGCGCGGTCAACTCCCAAGGACGTAGTGCGGCGAGCCCGGCCTGCTGTACGGCGATGCAGCCTGGGCAATCAGATGGACATTCCTACACTCGCCGGCCTGCGGGCCACTGCATCGATGCCGCTCCCTGCCGGGCGGTGGCTCCGGTTCCGGGAAGTCGGCGCAGACGGGTGGTAACTCCGGGGCGGTGACCGTGGCAGCGCGCACCTAGCTCTCCTTAACGCTGTTCAATGGATAGCTCCAGAGTCACTTAACAGCGTTAAATTGTCAAGCGCGGGCTGCAGGAAACGGCGGGTCTCTCCGCGACGACGTCCCCGACGCGGGCGGCCTAGTTCGCTGAGGGCGCGTCAGGGGACGTCTTGGCGGACCGCCGGACCGCCGGACCGCCGCTCCAACGCATGGCGTAGCCGGCGGTAGTGGGCTTTTCAGGGGCGCGGGGAACTGCGCGACCAGCCCCCACTCACCCGCACCCGCGTAGCGCCCCGCACCCGCATGCCGAGCGCCGAGCGAACCCACCGTTACCCAAGCACCTCGCTCACGAACGAGTTACGGAACGTACCCCTCGGGTCGAGCCCCTCCGCGAGCGTCTTGAAGTCCCCCATCCGCGGATACCGTTCCCGCACAGCAGCCGCGGACACCGCGAACACCTTCCCCCAGTGAGGCCGCGGAGCGAACGGCGCGAGCGCCTCCTCCAGCCGCCGCACCACGGGCAGTACGACCGCCGTGTCCTCGACCCAGGTGAAGTGGAGCGCCACGGTGTCCCGCCCGTACGCGGGGCTCAGCCACTGACTGTCCGCGGCGACCGTACGCACCTCGCAGATCTGCAGCACCGGCGCGACCGTCTCACGGATCGCGTCGACCGCGTGCAGCGCGTCGGTGGCGTACGAGCGCGGGAGCAGGTACTCCGACTGGAGCTCGGAGCCGCTGCTCGGCGTGAACTCGGGCCGGAAGTGCGGCAGCCGCTCGTGCCAGGGGCCCGGCACCCCGAACTGCTGGGTGCAGTTCACGGCGGGCATCCCCGGCACCGGGTGCATCGCCTCGGCGGAGGGCTCGGCCCACGGGAAGCCGTCCCACGGCACGTCGGTACGCCGCTTCACCCACGCCTGCACGAACCCCGACCGCCGCCAGTCGGTGAACAGGCTCACGCTGTACGCCGATGCCGACACCGTCTCGAAGTCCAGCCCGGCAAGCGGCAGTTCGCGGAACACATGCTGGGCGACCTCGAAGTCGGGCGCCAGGTCGAGGGTGAGCGCGGTGACGACACCGAGTGCGCCGAGCGAGGTCACGGCCCCGTCGAAGCGGGGGTCGTCGCGGCCGATCGTCAGGTCCGACCCGTCGGCGAGGACCAGCTCGACCTCGCGTACGGGGGACGCCAGCGAGCCGTTCGTGTTCCCCGAGCCGTGCGTGCCGGTCGCCACCGAACCCGCCACCGAGATGTGCGGCAACGACGCCATGTTGGGCAGCGCGAAACCCTGCCCGTGCACCGCCCGCGCCAGCTCCGCGTAGCGCACTCCGCCCGCCACCCGGACCGTACGGGCCGCGGTGTCCACCTCGATCGACGGCGGCAGCGCGGTCAGCGAGAGCAGCACGCCCTCGGGGCCCGGGTCGGCGATCAGGTTGAACGAGTGTCCGCTGCCGAGCACCCGCACCCGCTCACTCCCCGCGACCAGGGCCCGGAGCGCGTCGAGCGAGCGCGGGCGCTGCAGCTCCTTGGCGGAGTACGTGATGTTCCCCGCCCAGTTCGTCAGGGCCTCAGCCATCGGTTGTCGTCCTTCCCGGAAGTTCCGTGGCCAGGGAGCCGGCCACGGCTGGAACCTACCCCGCCCGTACCCCGGGAAGGAGGCCGGGCAGTGAGCGATCGACCACAGCGGACCCACCCGGCAGGGGCCCTCCGGAAGGCGGGGCATACCGTGAGGAGTCGAGCACAGCCGCCGGGAGCGAGGAGGACGGGATGGGCAGCCGAACCGCGTTGGTCGAGGATCTGATGGAAAGGTTCCCGCACGTACCGCGAGAGGCCGTCTTCAAGGAGGACCTCCTCCGTGGAGGCGTGGCCTTCGACGACACCGCGCTCAGCGACAACGAGGGCGGGGACGTCAAACCGAAGTCCTACTTCATCTTCTCCTTCGACCACGGCACCCTGCCCGAGCTCGGCGAGGCCGCCCTGCGTCGGCCGCCCGAGGAGATCATCCTCACCGGTGGCCCGTACGACCTGCGGCGGACCGTCGTGTCCGTACGCGTCAACCCGGCCTCGCCGTACCGGGTCGCCGCGGGCGCGGACGGCCTGCTCGGGCTGTACCTCGAAGGGAAGCGGATCTCGGACGTCGGGGTGCCGCCGATGCCGGAGTACTACCGGCACAAGCTCTCCAACGGGAAGTCCGTCATGGAGGTGGCCCCGACGATCCAGTGGGGCTATCTCGTCTACCTCACGGTCTTCCGCGTCTGCCAGTACTTCGGCGCCAAGGAGGAGTGCCAGTACTGCGACATCAACCACAACTGGCGCCAGCAGAAGGCGGCGGGCCGGCCGTACACCGGGGTCAAGGACGTCGACGAGGTCCTGGAGGCGCTGGAGATCATCGACCGGTACGACACGGCGAAGGTGTCCACCGCGTACACGCTGACCGGCGGCGCGATCACCACCAAGCTCCAGGGCCGCGACGAGGCCGACTTCTACGGGATGTACGCCAAGGCCATCGAGGAGCACTTCCCGGGACGGTGGATCGGCAAGGTCGTCGCCCAGGCGCTGCCCCGCGACGACGTACAGCGCTTCAAGGACTACGGCGTGCAGATCTACCACCCCAACTACGAGGTGTGGGACGAGTACCTGTTCAAGATGTTCTGCCCCGGCAAGGAGCGCTACGTGGGCCGCGACGAGTGGCACAAGCGCATCCTCGACTCCGCGGAGGTCTTCGGCGCGCGCAACGTCATCCCCAACTTCGTCGCCGGTGTGGAGATGGCCGAGCCCTTCGGGTTCACGACGGTCGACGAGGCGATCGCGTCCACGACGGAGGGGCTGCGGTTCTTCATGTCGCAGGGCATCACGCCCCGCTTCACCACATGGTGCCCCGAGCCGACGACACCGCTGGGCAAGGCCAACCCGCAGGGCGCGCCGCTGGAGTACCACATCCGGCTGCTGGAGGCCTATCGGTCGACGATGGAGGACTTCGGGCTCTCCTCACCGCCCGGATACGGCCCGCCAGGACCGGGGAACGCGGTGTTCTCGGTGAGCTCGTTCATGGACAGCCTCCCGGCGAACGAGACACCGGCGGCGGAAGTGGGCACGGGTACGCCGGTTTCTTGAGCGAGCGATCCAGATACGTTACGGTGGGGCCGTGGCGAGGACGCGGGCATTCGATACCGAGGCGGCGGTGAGCCGCGCCATGGACCTGTTCTGGATGCGCGGCTACGAGGCCACTTCGGTGCGCGACCTGACCCAGCGGCTGGGGATCGGGCAGGGGTCCCTGTACGCCGCGTTCGGCGACAAGGAGGGCCTGTACCGGGCCGCGCTGGAGCACTACCGCACCACCCTCGCGGCGGACGCCCTGCGCAGCCTGGATGAGGGGGCGGACGCCCGGTCGGCGATCCGTACGATGCTGGTCGGGCGGGTCCGGATCGCCGTGGAGGACGGCGGCCGGGGCTGCCTGGCCGTCAACGCCGTCTGTGAGCGGCTGCCGCAGGACGCGTCGGTCCGGCGCACCGTGCGCGACATGCAGGACGCCAGCCGGGACGCGCTCGCCGAGGTGCTGCGGGTCGCGGCGGAGCGGGGCGAGATCGCGGCGCGGCACGACCCGCACACCCAGGCCGCCTTCCTCGTCACGTTCCTGAACGGGCTGCTGGTCACCTCGAAGATCACCCCGGACGCCCACGCCCTCGAATCCCTCGTGGAGGTCGCCCTGTCCACCCTCGACTGATTTTTTCATGCCCGCATACTGTATCGAGCGATCCAGAAAGAGAGGCCGGAAGCGCATGATGTCCGACCATGACGGCACGCCCGTCCGCACGGGCCGAGCCGCCGTCAACGGAACGAGCCTGCACTACCGCACGGCCGGGTCCGGCCCCGCGATGGTGCTCCTGCACGGCGTGCCGAAGACCGGCTACCACTGGCGCCACCTCGTCCCGAGGCTCACCCCGCACCACACCGTCGTCGTGCCGGACCTGCGTGGTCTCGGCGACTCGGCCCGCCCGGCGGACGGCTACGACTCCGAGACGATGAGCGACGACATCGCCGAGCTGATGACCCGGCTCGGACATGAGACGTACGCCGTGGTGGGCGAGGACTGGGGAGCGGTGATCGGCTACCAGCTCGCCGCCCGTCACCGCGACCACGTCACGGCACTCGTGTTCGCCGAGGCGCTGTTCCCCGGGTTCGGCTTCGAGGACCACAACGCCCTCACCCCCGAGAACGTCTCCAGCGGCATGCACCTGTGGCATCTGGGCTTCTACTTCCAGCCGGACATACCCGAGATGCTGATCGCCGGGCACGAACGCGAGCTGATCACCTACATGATCAAGAACGAGCGCAGCCACCCCGACACCGCCACTCCCGACGCGCTCGACGAGTACGTACGCTGCTACTCCATGCCCGGCGGCATCCGCGCGATGCTCGCGATCTACCGGGCCATACTCGTCGACGCCGAACAGAACCGACGGGCCGCCCGGAAGAAACTGGACGTCCCGGTGCTGGCGCTCGGCGGCTCCGCGTTCATCGGCGACCGCAACGAGTCCCAGATGCGCCTCATGGCCCACGACGTCACCGGACACGTCTTCGACGCCGGCCACGACCTGGCGGAGGAAGTGCCCGACGAGATGGCCGACGTCGTCCTTCCGTTCCTGGCGACGAGCAAGTAGTCCCCGGTAGGGGTGGCTTGGGCAGGGCACTTTCCGTGCCCTGCCCACTCACGCCCGGTAACCGGATCTGGGAGTGTGGCTTGTCAGTTGTGCAGAGATCGTGGAAAACTCGGCCCGTCGCGAGACGTCCCCCTCAACTCCCGTATTGAACAGGTGAGTTGACTCCCCTTTTGTGGATGCAGGTGAAGTCCCCACCCATGCCAGACCTGCCGACCCCTCAGGACGCCGCCGAGGCGACACTGTTCTCCGAGTGCTGGGACGCGGTTCTTTCCTACGCCGACCTCTGCACCGGCGGTTCCGCCGACGCCCGCCCGCTGGCCTCCGAGGCCTTCTCCCGCGGCATACGCGAAGCGCGTGCCGCGGAGGCCGAGACCGGCCGCAAGAGCTTCGGGCGCCGGGCGCGTACGCCCCTGCTGCCCCGGATACCGCTCCTCCTGACCGCCGTACGCCACACGACCGCCGCCTGGGAGGCCCAGGGCCAGGGCGGTCGCCTCGACCCCGACCTGCGGCTGTGGCTCAACTCCGAGAACGCCGAACGCTTCACGGGGCCGCCCCTCGACCGGCCGCTGGCCCTGCGCGGGCTGCGGGACATGCAGGAACCGGACGCCGCGCTGCTCTGGCTGGCCGAGGTCGAGGCCATCCCGACGGCCGCGGTGGCCCGCCGGCTCGGCCTCGATCCGGCAGGCGTCGTCGAGGAACTGCAGCAGGTGCGCGGGGTGTTCCGGGACCGCTGCCACCGCAATCACCTCGACACCCCGCTCTCCGAGGAGTGCCGCAGCTACGCACGGCTGCTCGACGCGGTCACCCGGTCGCCCGCCGCCGACGTACCGGACGACCTGTCGCGGCACCTGGCGCGCTGTGTCCGGTGCGCGGAGGCCGCCGCCTGCCTCAAGCACTCCGGCGGCGGGCTGCCCGCCGCGCTCGCGGGCGGGGTGATCGGCTGGGGCGGGCTCGCCTATCTCGAACGGCGGCGCAGAGCAGTCGAGTCGGGGCTCAGCCGCGGTGCCTCCGACGACGCGGACGAACCGGGCGGCTGGGCGAAGGAGGGCGACGGCCGAGCCAGGATCGGGCGCGCCGGGCTGCTGGCCGTGGCCGCCGGGGTCTCGCTCCTGGCGCTCGTCGTCACGCTGGTGCCCTTCGGCTCGGACGCCGGCTCCGACGCCGCCGCGGAGTCGGCGGGACGACAGCCCGTGGGGGAGCAGGTGCCGTCGTTCGACGCCCTGCCATCGGGGTCCGGCTCCGGATCGGTGGGCGAGGCGACGTCGTCCACCTCGTCCCCCCGGACGCCGAAGTCCAGTGCCGGTACGGGTACGGGTCCGGGGTCGGAGAAGGAGGCCCAGGGGGACTCCTCGTCCTCCGCCGAGCAGGGCGGCGTCGCCACCCCCGATCCCAGCGAGCCCGCCGTCTGCCACGCCAGGTACGAGCTGAGCAACGAGTGGCCGGACGGGTTCCAGGCCACCGTCACCGTCAGGTCCGACTACGCCCTCGACACCTGGCGCGTCGGCTGGACCTTCCGCGACGGGCAGAAGGTGACCCAGATGTGGGACGGCGGCTTCGACCAGGACGGCTCGCGCGTCACCGCGAGCGCCGCCGACTACAACAAGTCCGTCGCCGCGGGCGGTTCGCTCGCGGTGGGCTTCCTCGCCTCGTGGCGCGACGAGAACTCCACGCCGGTCGACTTCACGCTGAACGGACGCAGCTGCACGCACTCCAGCTGAGGGGTACGGGTGGGGTGCACGGCCTGGCGTAGCGGCTTGAGGCGTACCGGCCTCAGGCTCGTGAGAGGGCGGCCGTCGCGGACCCCCGTGCCCGGCGGGCGTCCCAACTGCGCGGCGTCCCAACCTATGACCGACAGGTCCTGGTTGTCGTCGGACCCGGTGGCCAGAGTGGGAGCAGCAGCTGAGCGGGTCGGCCGAGCCGACGGTTTCGGCGCGATCCCATTCGGCGCCCGATCCCGGGAAGAATCGATGAGCCCAAGTGATGACGCGGACGACAGTCGGTCGGGTGTGGAGCTGCTCGCCACGGTCGGGGTGCGTACCGTCGAGGCCACCGCGTCGGCCGCGCCCGGCCCCGAAGCCGACCAGTACGAGTTCCACAGCTTCGGCGCCCACTTCTGCGAGGTCAGGGTCAACCGCTACACCGGTGAGCCCCGCGTCACCCGCTTCACCACGGTCGTGGACGTCGGCCGTGTCGTGGACGCCCAGGCGACCCGCAGCCAACTCGTCGGCGGTGTCATCACGCCACCGGAATCCGGGTGCACGACCTGCCCATCACCCTCGACAAGCTGCTGTGAGCGGGCAAGGGGGAGGCCGCCGGAAAATGGCTGGCCCTCGGTGGCAGTCGCAGGCTAGGTTTCTGTCCGTCCCCCGGTGGCCGCTCGGCCACCGTTGCCGGCCGAGTGAGTGCAGGAGGTGTGACTGATGGCTGTCGTCGAGATGGGCGCTGCCCGCATCCGGAAGTTCGTCAAGTCCACCTCTGTGGCCTCCGGCTGACCTGTCTGCTTCTTCCGCGCCGGTGAGCGCGGCGCCGGGGCCACCCTTGTGAAGGGTCACCCCCTTGTCTCTCTCTTCTTTCCAGGGTTCGTCGTTCCCTGGTTCCTCTCCCTCGCATCCGCTCGCGCCGTACGGCTGGGACGCGGACCGGGAAGCCGAGTTCGCCCCGTTCGCCGGGCAGGGTCTGCTGCCCGGCCGCGTCGTACGGGTCGACCGCGGCCTGTGTGATGTCGTCACCCCGGCCGGCCTGGTCCGTGCCGACACCGAGTTCGTCGTTCCCCGTGACCCGATGAAGGTCGTGTGCACGGGGGACTGGGTCGCCGTCGACCCCGAAGGAAGCGATCCGCGGTACGTGCGGACGCTGCTGTCGCGTCGCACCGCGTTCGTGCGCTCGACGTCGTCGAAGCGTTCCGAGGGCCAGGTGCTGGCCACGAACGTCGATCACGTCGTCATCTGTGTGTCGCTCGCGGTCGAACTGGACCTCGGCCGGATCGAGCGGTTCCTGGCCCTGGCCTGGGAGTCCGGGGCCCAGCCGCTGGTCGTGCTGACCAAGGCCGACCTCGTCCCGGACCCGGCGGGCCTGGCCCATCTCGTGCAGGACGTGGAGACCGCGGCGCCCGGCGTACAGGTGCTGCCGGTCAGCGCCACCGACGGGGACGGCCTCGACATGCTCGGCGCCGTCGTGTCCGGCGGGACGTCCGTGCTGCTCGGGCAGTCCGGAGCGGGCAAGTCGACGCTCGCGAACGCGCTGCTCGGGGACGACGTGATGGCGGTCCACGCCGCCCGTGACGTCGACGGCAAGGGCCGGCACACGACGACGACCCGGAACCTGCTCGTGCTGCCGGGCGGCGGCGTACTGATCGACACACCCGGCCTGCGCGGTGTCGGGCTCTTCGACGCGGGCAGTGGCGTCGGACAGGCGTTCTCGGAGATCGAGGAACTCGCCCAGGACTGCCGCTTCCAGGACTGCGCGCACGTCGCCGAACCGGGATGCGCGGTGCTGGCCGCGCTGGACTCCGGGGTACTGCCCGAACGGCGGCTCGAAAGCTACCGCAAGCTCCTGCGCGAGAACCAGCGGATCGTGGCCAAGACCGACGTACGCGTCCGCAACGAACTGCGGCGGGAGTGGAAGCGCCGGGGAGCCCAGGGCCGGGCCGCGATGGAGGCCAAGCGCGGGCCCCGGTACCGGGGCTGAGCCCGCTCCGTGTGGGGGCGGGACCACCGGCCGACCGGCCGGTCCCGGTCCCGCCCCCACACGGTGGGAAAGTGCCCGGAAGCGGCGGCAACGCCGCGTCCGAAATCCGCCAGCCCGCCGGTCGGCGGCAGCGCAGACTGGAGGGGTGATTGACGAAGAGACCGGATACGGAGCCGTAAGCAGCCGGGACGCCCGGTTCGACGGGGCGTTCTTCTTCGCCGTGCGGACGACGGGGATCTACTGCCGGCCGAGCTGCCCCGCGGTGACGCCGAAACGGGAGAACGTGCGGTACTACGCCACGGCGGCGGCCGCGCAGGGCTCGGGGTTCCGGGCGTGCCGCAGGTGCCGCCCGGACGCCGCGCCCGGGTCCGCCGAGTGGGACGTACGCGCCGACGTCGTGGGGCGCGCGATGCGCATGATCGGCGACGGCGTCGTGGACCGCGAGGGCGTCGCCGGGCTCGCCGGCCGGCTCGGCTACAGCGCCCGCCAGGTCCAGCGGCAGCTCACCGCGGAACTGGGCGCGGGGCCGGTCGCCCTGGCACGCGCCCAGCGGGCCCACACCGCACGGGTGCTGCTGCAGACCACGGAACTGCCGGTCACCGAGATCGCGTTCGCGGCCGGATTCGCGAGCGTGCGGCAGTTCAACGACACGATCAGGACGGTGTACGCGGCCACCCCGACCGGCCTGCGCGCCACCGCCAACCGCGGCGGGACACGTTCCTCCGCCGCCCCCTCCGGCACTCCCTCCGCGGGAGTCCCGCTGCGCCTCGCCCACCGGGGCCCGTACCAGGCCGCCGCCGTCTTCGACCTGCTGAGCGACGAGGCCGTCCCGGGCATCGAGGAGGTGACGGGCGCCCCCGGGTCCCGTACCTACCGCCGGACCCTGCGACTGCCGTACGGGACGGGGATCGTCGCCGTCGGGGAGCGGCTGTCGGACGCGTCCGCGCACCGCAGCGGCTGGCTCGACGCCCGGCTGCACCTCACCGACCTGCGGGACCTCACCACCGCCGTACAGCGGCTGCGCCGCCTCTTCGACCTCGACGCCGATCCGTACGCGGTGGACGAGCGACTGGGCGCGGACCCGCGGCTGGCGCCGCTGGTGGCGGCCAGACCTGGGCTGCGGTCACCCGGAGCCGCCGATCCGGAGGAGCTGGCCATGCGCGCGCTCGTCGGACCGCACGAGGCCGAGCGGCTCGTGCGGACGTACGGGAAGGTGCTGGACTCGCCCTGCGGGACGCTCACGCACGTCTTTCCCGAGCCGGCCGCTCTCGCGGAGACCGGCGGCACGACGGGCGCCCTCGCCGCGGCCCTCGCGGACGGCAGCCTGCGGCTCGACCCGGGAGCCGACCGCGAGGCGGCGCGGACCGCGCTGCTCGCCCTGCCCGGCCTGGACGCACGCGTCGTGGCCGTCATCCATACCCGTGCACTCGGCGACCCCGATGTGGCCCCGCCCGGTGCACCAGTTCCCGACGCCTGGCGTCCGTGGCGTTCCTACGCGCTGCGGCACCTGGCGGCGGCTCAGCCGGAAGGCGAAGACAAGTGACCATGTACGCCAAGCACTCGACCACGTACTCCAAGCACTCCACGTACTACACCTCCCTCGACAGCCCCGTCGGTGAACTCCTGCTCACCGCCGACGAGTCCGGAGCGCTCAGCTCCCTGTCCGTGCCCGGCCAGAAGGGCGGACGCACGGTCGGGCCCGACTGGCGGCGCGCGCCGGAACTCTTCAAGGAGGCCGAGCGGCAGCTCGCCGCCTACTTCGCCCACGAACTCAAGGAGTTCCAGCTGGAGACGAGGACGAGCGGCACCGAGTTCCGGGAGAAGGTCTGGAGCGCCATCGACTCCGTCCCGTACGGCACGACCACCACGTACGGCGAGATCGCCGCACGGGTCGGTGCCTCGCGAGTCGCCGTGCGGGCCGTCGGCGGCGCGATCGGCGCCAACCCGCTGCTGATCGTCCGCCCGTGCCATCGCGTGATCGGCGCCGACGGTTCCCTCACCGGGTACGCGGGCGGACTGGAACGCAAGGTTCAGCTCCTCGCCCTCGAAGGCCGCTGAGGCCGCGTCAACGTCGCCTCGCGCTCCGTGCGACTGCTTCTCCGCTCCTCTACTCCTCCTCCAGGCCCCAACTGTGGATGCGTCGGGGATGGACGCGGATCAGCTCCTCACTGAAGTGCGGGCCCAACTCGTGCGGCCCGGTGAGGAGTTCGGCGTCCCCGCGGATGTCCACACCGCGTACCTTCCAGGGCCGGACGCTGACGATGTCGTCGATCACGAGGGCGACCTTCGGGTTCTTCTGGAGGTTGCGCCACTTCTTGGTGGTTCCCATGGCGTAGCCGCCGATGAGGATCGTTCCGTCGTCCTGCGGGTAGAAGCCGACGGGGTTCGCCTGCGGCTGGCCGTGCTGGTCGACGGTGGCGAGGCGGCCCAGTCGCTGGGACTTCAGGTACGCCCGTTCGGCTTCACTGAATTCGGTCATGCCAGCAGCCAAACACGGTTGCCCCGTTCTCCGCACCGGATCACCGGCCGCGGGTCAGTACCGGATCACCGACCGCAGGTCAGTCCTTGGGGCCCCGGGCCACCCAGCCCTTCTCGTACGTGTGCCAGCCGAGCTGGAGCCGCGTCGTCACGCCCGTCAGCTCCATCAGCCGCTTCACCCGGCGCTGTACGGTCCGAAGTCCCAGGTCGAGCTGTTTGGCGACGCTCGCGTCGGTCAGCCCGGCGAGGAGCAGGGAGAGGATCTCCAGATCGGTGCCGTCAGGCCCGTCCCGCTCCTCCTCGACGACTGTTCCGGGCGTACCGAGTGTTCCGGGCGTACCGAGGCGCAGCGGCAGTGCGGCCCGCCACACCGACTCGAACAGGCCCGACAGTGATTCGAGCAGACCGCTCGCGTGGACGACGAGAGCGGCGGGCTCCAAGGTCCCCGAGGTCAGCGGCACCATGGCGAGGGCCTGGTCCACGATCACGAGCTTCGTCGGCACCGTGTCCACGACCCGTACCCGCTCGTCACGGCCGAGCGCCGCGGACAGTTCGGCGATGCCGCCCGGCAGGTGCAGGACCGAGCGCTCGACGACCACGCGGTAACGGACCCCCCGGTCGGCGGCCTGCTCCTCCGCGTCGTTGTCCGCCCCTGAGACGACGTCGGGACTGCCGGTGACCAGGGCGCACACCTCGTCGCTCGCACCGAGCTGCAGCTGGAGAAACCGCTGGGCGACGGCGGCGGCGCCGGTCACCACCTCCACCAAATCGTGCGCGGCGGGCTCGGTGGCCTGCGCGCGGTACTCCTCGGCGAGCAGCGCGGCCGTCAGCTCCGCCTGGTCCAGCTCGTGGCGCCGCTGGGTGAGCAGCGCGCCGAGCGCGACACCGGGCGGCGCGGCGACCCAGCGGCCGGGCCGCGCCGACGACTGGGCCGCGAGCCCGTGCCGCTCCAGCCCGCGCAGCGCGCGCTCCGTGTCGTGCTCGCCCAGCGTGAGCCGCCGCGCGAGATCGGGCACGTCGGCGGCGCCCACCGTCACCAGTGCCCGGTACGCGGACTCGTGTGTGTCGTCCAGCCCCAGTACGGCCAGACCTGTCGCTCCCAGCATGCGGCGACGCCCCTCCCCGAAGACCGGCCGTGGCGGAAAACGGCCACGGCGTAAATCCGCCTCGGCACATCATCGCCGTACCGTCCTGGTCTCTGCCAAGGTGGCGCGGGTGTGCGGCCACACCGACGCCGCCGGGCGGTTCTCCCGTGGGGGGTGGGACTGCCCGGCGGTCCCGGGGCGCGGCCCGGGACCCGTCGCTGCCCGTCGCTGCCCGCCCCTCGGACACTCCGGCCGGTTTTTGCCGATGCACCGTTTTCATCCGGCCTCCGCGGTGGACAATTATGGGCATGAGCCAGCAGGGGGAGAGGCCGACCGGTCAGCAGGACGACTGGTGGGGACAGCTGTACGACGACTCCACGGAGGACACCGGGCCCGCGCCCGCGTCGGACTCCCTCGACGACCGGTTCGCCTCGGCGACAGACACCCTGGGTACGCCGCCGGCCGCGGGACCGGCCGTCCCGCCGCCCCGTCAAGGGCGCGGGGAACCGCGCGACCGGCCCCCGCGATCCGCACCCGGTGCACGACCCGGCGGGGCACCCACCGATGACGGGTCCGCGGCCGACGGGTCCGCGGCCGACAGGTCCGTGTCCGACGAGTCCGTGGCCGACGGGTCCGTGGTCGACGGGTCCACGGAGGCGGTGCCCCCGCCCTGGTGGCCCCCGAGCGGGCCGGCGGCGCGGAAGCGGACCCCGGGCGGCACCCCGAACGACCCTCCGGGGGACGACAACGCGGCGGCCGACGGTCCGGCCGCCGGCGAGGCCTCGACTTCGACTTCGGCCTCGACCGGTGGATTCGGCGGCGCGGCGCCCGGAGCGGGGTGGGCGGCCCACGGGCCGTGGACACCCGACCCGCACGGGGCCGCTTCGGGTGAGCCGGACCGCCCCGGCGGACGAGCCCCCTGGTCCGCCGGAGGACCGGAGCCCGACCCGCTACGGCGCAGCGGACTCCGACGGCAGCGGGCTCCCTGGGAACCCCCACCCGTCGAGCCGCCGCCCGTCGAG
>NZ_LIPP01000213.1 GCF_001418335.1 Streptomyces aurantiacus
GGCTTCCACGGCACCTTCCTCATCCAGCACTGGCTGGGCGCCGAGGGCATGCCGCGGCGGTACGCGGACTACCTCGCGGCCGACGGCTTCACCGCGCTGAACACGATCTCGACGATCAGCTCGTTCGTCCTCGGTCTGTCGATACTGCCGTTCTTCTACAACGTGTGGAAGACGGCCAAGTACGGCAAGAAGGTCGAGGTCGACGACCCGTGGGGCTACGGCCGTTCGCTGGAGTGGGCCACGTCCTGCCCGCCGCCGCGGCACAACTTCCTCACGCTGCCGCGGATCCGTTCCGAATCCCCCGCCTTCGACCTGCACCACCCCGAGATCGCCGCTCTCGACCAGCTTGAGAACGTCGGTCACGGTGAGAAGGCCCTCGCTGGTGGCAAGGAGGCCGGCAAGTGAAGGTCCAAGGCAAGCTGTTCATCTGGCTGGCGGTCTTCGTCCTCGTCATCGCCGTCGTCTACGGCGTGTGGTCGAAGGAGCCGGCCGGCACCACGGCGCTCTTCCTGGGCTTCGGCCTGTGCATCATGATCGGCTTCTACCTGGCCTTCACGGCCCGGCGGGTCGACGCGGGTGCCCAGGACAACAAGGAGGCCGACGTCGCGGACGACGCCGGTGAGGTCGGCTTCTTCAGCCCGCACAGCTGGCAGCCGCTCGCTCTCGGCATCGGCGGCGCGCTCGCCTTCATGGGCGTCGTCTTCGGCTGGTGGCTGGTCTTCTTCTCGGCCCCGATCCTCATGATCGGCCTGTGGGGCTGGGTCTTCGAGTACTACCGCGGAGAGAGCCAGAACCAGTAGCACGCGCTGAGCGCACGGAAGCCCGGACACCCCGTCAGGAGGTCCGGGCTTCCCCCGTTCGCCCCGCGTCCCGTCCCTCGCACGGCCCAATCGACGCGCCGCGGACGACAGCCGTTCCTACGCTCGGCACATGAGCCCTTCAGCTTCCTCCAGGAGCGCCGACGGCGGTACGGCGCGCCCGCGGAACCGTACCGCCGTCAGCTGCACGGCACTCATGGTCGTCATAGGCGTGGGCGTCACGGCCTGCGGCTCCGACGGCCACCCGCTCTCGGCCGAGCCGTACGACGCGGCACAGGACGTCTCGTTCAGCGCCGCCGTGAGCGACGGGAAGAAGGCCGACCCGGACAAGCCCCTTGAGGTCATCGCCAAGGACTCCGGCGGCCGCATCACCGACGTCACGGCCACGGACGCCGCAGGGCGGTACGTGGCGGGCGAACTGTCGGCCGACGGAGGCCGGTGGCACAGCACCTCCCCGCTCGCCGCCGGCGCCCACTACACGGTGCGGGTGAGCACCGAGGACGAGGACGGCGCGCCCGGACGCAAGGCCGTCGACTTCGAGACCAGCGTCCCCAGGACCAAGAAGCGGCTCGACGTGACGTTCGGGCCCGACAAGGGCACGTACGGCGTCGGCCAGCCCGTCACCGCCGAACTCAGCGCCCCGGTCAAGGACAAGGCCGCGCGAGCCGTCGTGGAACGAGCCCTCAAGGTCCGCTCGCAGCCCGCGGTCCAGGGCGCCTGGCACTGGGTGGACGACCGGAACCTGCACTACCGCCCCATGGAGTACTGGCCCGCCCACGCCACCGTCACGGCCCGCAGCACCCTCTCGGGCATCAAGGTGGCCGAGCGGCTCTGGGGCGGCAGAGCCAAGCCCCTGACGCTCACCACGGGCGACCGCATGGAGGCCGTGACGGACGCCGCGGCGCACTCGATGACGGTCTACCGGAACGGTGAGGTGATCAACACACTGCCCGTCACCACCGGCAAGCCCGGCTTCGACACCCGCAACGGCGTCAAGGTCGTCCTGGGCAAGGAGTACTTCGTACGGATGCGGGGCACCAGCATCGGCATCGCCGAGGGCAGCGCGGACTCCTACGACCTGCCCGTGTACTACGCGACCAGGGTCACCTGGAGCGGCGAGTACGTGCACGCCGCGCCCTGGTCCACCGGCTCCCAGGGGGCGGCCAACGTCAGCCACGGCTGCACCGGCATGAGCACCGCCAACGCCGAGTGGTTCTTCGACACCGTCCGCGCCGGCGACATCGTCAAGGTCGTCAACTCGGACGGCGACATGATGGACCCGTTCGGCAACGGCTTCGGCGACTGGAACCTCACCTGGGACAGCTGGCGCAAGGGCAGCGCCCTGGTGGCGGACACCCCAGAGGGCTCCACCCCGGAGGACCGCCTGAGACTACGCCCGGAACCGGCATAGGGCGGCCCCGCAGGGGCCCGCCCTCAAGGGGCGCGGGGAACGGCGCAGTCTTTTGCTCTTAGGGGCGCGGGGAACTGCGCGACCAGCCACAGCGGACCCGCACCCGCCGCACGGCGGACGTAGCACGGCGCCTAGGCGCTCAACGCAGGCTTACTGCGCAGCAACTGCGCCAACGCCGCGGCGAACTCCACAGGCTCGACCGGCAAGGTCACGGCCGCCTCGGCCCGGCTCCACGTGGCGAGCCACGCGTCCTGCGGCCGGCCGATCAGCAACAGCACCGGCGGGCAGTTGAAGATCTCGTCCTTGATCTGCCGGCAGATCCCCATGCCGCCCGCGGGAACCGCCTCGCCGTCCAGCACACACACGTCGACGCCGCCGCGGTCGAGTTCCTTGATGACCGCGGCGGGGGTGGCGCACTCGATGAACTCCACCTGGGGGACGTCGGTCGCGGGCCTGCGCCCCGTCGCGAGCCGCACCTGTTCGCGGGTGTTGGAGTCGTCGCTGTAGACCAGCACCGTTGCGGTCGGCTGCATTCTTCCTCCGGGACGTCAGCGTCGTAGAGACAGGCACGGACAGGGTCCGATGCGCGGATGCTACTCCTTCGCCCCCGTGGTCAACACCGGTTCGGACAGGGCTTCGATGGGCCATATGGGCTGGACACACCCCGCAGACACCCCGAACGGCACCCCCCGGGGTGAGGGCGGGATAAGCGACCGACATAATGTCGGTCGTGGCGACAGCAACGACAGTAGATACCGGGCACGCGCACCCGTCGGTCAATCGGCCGAACCTCACCAGCGTCGGAACCATCATCTGGCTGAGTTCCGAGCTGATGTTCTTCGCGGCCCTTTTCGCGATGTACTTCACCATCCGATCGGTGACCGGTCCCGACCACTGGAAGGAAATGGCGTCCGCCCTGAACTTCCCGTTCTCGGCGACCAACACCACGATCCTGGTGCTCTCCTCTCTCACCTGCCAGATCGGCGTGTTCGCGGCCGAGCGTGGGGACGTGAAGAAGCTCCGGATGTGGTTCATCATCACGTTCGTGATGGGTGCGATCTTCATCGGCGGCCAGGTCTACGAGTACACCGAACTGGTCAAGAAGGACGGCCTCTCGCTGTCGTCCGACCCGTACGGCTCGGTGTTCTACCTGACCACCGGCTTCCACGGCATGCACGTGACGGGTGGTCTCATCGCCTTCCTGCTGGTCCTCGGGCGCACGTACGCGGCCCGCAGGTTCACGCACGAGCAGGCGACCGCCGCCATCGTCGTGTCCTACTACTGGCACTTCGTCGATGTCGTCTGGATCGGCCTCTTCGCCACGATCTACATGATCAAGTAGCCGGGGCCCGTTCCCGCGCACATTCCAGAAGCATCGACGCTGAAGATCCTGACACCGGGGTAATCCGTGAAAAAGCTCTCCGCACGACGACGCCATCCGCTGGCGGCGGTCGTCGTCCTACTCCTCGCGCTGGCGGCCACCGGGGGGCTGTACACCGCGTTCGCGCCCGCGGACAAGGCGCAGGCCGAAACAGTCGCCCAGTCCCTCGCCATCGACGAGGGCAAGAAGCTCTACGCCGTCGGCTGTGCCAGCTGCCACGGCACCGGCGGTGAGGGCTCCACCGACGGCCCCGCCCTCGCGGGCGTGGGCGCGGCGGCCGTCGACTTCCAGGTCGGCACCGGCCGCATGCCGGCCCAGCAGCCGGGCGCGCAGGTTCCGAAGAAGAAGGTCATCTACTCGCAGGCCCAGATCGACCAGCTCGCGGCGTTCGTCGCCTCGCTGGGCGCCGGCCCGGGTGTGCCGGCCAAGGAGCAGTACAACCCCGAGGGCGCGGACATCGCCGAGGGCGGCGAACTGTTCCGCACCAACTGCGCCCAGTGCCACAACTTCACGGGCAAGGGCGGTGCGTTGACGAACGGGAAGTCTGCCCCGACGCTGGAGGATGTCGACCCCAAGCACATCTACGAGGCCATGCAGACCGGCCCGCAGAACATGCCGTCCTTCCCCGACACCACGCTGACGGAGAAGAACAAGAAAGACATCATCGCGTACCTCGACGTGGTCAACAGCGACGACTCGGAGAGCCCCGGTGGTCTGGAGCTGGGCGGCCTCGGGCCGGTCAGTGAAGGCCTCTTCGGCTGGATCTTCGGTCTCGGCGGACTGATCGCCGTCGCCGTATGGGTCGCCGCCCGGACCGCAAAGGCCAAGAAGTCATGAGTAGCCAAGACATCCCAGAAGAGAACCTGCCCGCCGAGCGGGCCGCCGACGAGCACGCGCACGGTGCCGTGAGCGTGGCCGACGAGAAGCATCCGTTCGCGGATCCCGGTCTGCCGCCGCACGAGCACCGCATCCAGGACATCGACGAGCGGGCCGCCAAGCGCTCCGAGCGCACGGTCGCCCTGCTGTTCACGCTCTCGATGCTGGCCACGGTCGGCTTCATCGCGTCCTTCGTGGCGATCCCCGCCGACCGGATCGTCTACATCTTCCCGCTCGGTCACATCAGCGGTCTGAACTTCGCCCTGGGCATGACGCTCGGCCTGGCGCTGTTCTGCATCGGCGCGGGCGCGGTCCACTGGGCCCGCACCCTGATGTCCGACGAGGAGATCGCCGACGAGCGCCACGCCATCGCCGCGGAGCCCGAGGTCAAGGCCCAGGTGCTGGCCGACTTCAAGCAGGGTGCCAAGGAGTCCGCGCTCGGCCGCCGCAAGCTCATCCGCAACACGATGTTCGGCGCGCTGACCCTGTTCCCGCTGTCCGGCATCGTCCTGCTGCGTGACCTCGGTCCGCTGCCGGAGGACAAGCTGCGGCACACGCGGTGGTCCAGGGGCAAGCTGCTCGTCAACGTGAACACGGACGAGCCGCTGCGCCCCTCCGACGTCGCCGTGGGCTCGCTCACCTTCGCCAAGCCCGAGGGCCTGGAGGAGCACGACCACGACTTCCAGACCGAGATCGCCAAGGCGGCCCTGCTGATCGTCCGGCTGCAGCCGGAGAACATCAAGGACAAGCGCGAGCTCGAATGGTCCCACGAGGGCATCGTGGCGTACTCGAAGATCTGCACCCACGTCGGTTGCCCGATCTCCCTGTACGAGCAGCAGACGCACCACGTCCTCTGCCCGTGCCACCAGTCCACCTTCGACCTCGCCGACGGTGCCCGAGTGATCTTCGGCCCGGCCGGTCACGCCCTGCCGCAGCTGCGTATCGGTGTGAACGACGAGGGCTACCTTCAGGCGCTCGGCGACTTCGACGAGCCTGTCGGTCCTGCATTCTGGGAGCGCGGATGAGCACTACGACCACCCCGAACCCCTCGGGCGCCGGCGCGCCGGGCCGTTCGCGAGAGAAGGCACCGGCGGGCGAGAAGGTCGCCGACTGGGCCGACGGCAGGCTGGGGATCTACTCCCTGGCCAAGGCCAACATGCGCAAGATCTTCCCGGACCACTGGTCCTTCATGCTGGGCGAGATCTGCCTCTACAGCTTCTTGATCATCATCCTCACGGGTGTGTATCTGACGCTGTTCTTCCACCCCTCGATGAACGAGATCGAGTACCACGGAAGCTACGTCCCGCTCCAGGGGCAGCTGATGTCGGAGGCCTTCGCCTCCACGATGGACATCAGCTTCGACGTGCGTGGCGGTCTGCTCATCCGGCAGATCCACCACTGGGCGGCGATCGTCTTCCTGGCCGGCATGTTCGTGCACATGATGCGCGTCTTCTTCACGGGCGCGTTCCGCAAGCCGCGTGAGATCAACTGGCTGTTCGGCTTCCTGCTGTTCGTCCTGGGCATGTTCACCGGGTTCACCGGCTACTCGCTCCCTGACGACCTGCTCTCCGGCACCGGTGTCCGCTTCACGCAGGGCGCGATCCTGGCGACGCCGGTCGTCGGCACGTACATCTCGATGTTCCTGTTCGGCGGGGAGTTCCCGGGCGGCGACTTCGTCTCGCGGTTCTACTCGATCCACATCCTGCTGCTGCCCGGCATCATGCTGGGGCTCGTGGTCGGCCACCTGATCCTGGTCTTCTACCACAAGCACACCCAGTTCGCGGGTCCCGGAAAGACGAACAAGAACGTCGTCGGCATGCCGCTGCTGCCGGTCTACATGGCCAAGGCCGGAGGCTTCTTCTTCCTGGTCTTCGGGTTCATCGCCATGCTGGCCGCGGTCGCGTCCATCAACCCGATCTGGGTGCTGGGGCCGTACCGTCCTGACCAGGTGTCCACGGGCGCCCAGCCCGACTGGTACATGGGCTTCGCCGAGGGACTGATCCGGGCGATGCCAGGCTGGGAGATCAACGCCTGGGGCCACACGCTGGTCCTCGGGGTGTTCATCCCGCTGATGCTCTTCGGGCTCTTCCTCGGGATCATCGCGATGTACCCGTTCATCGAGTCGTGGGTCACCGGGGACAAGCGCGAGCACCACATCCTGGACCGCCCGCGCAACGCCCCGACGCGTACGGCCTTCGGCGTCGCCTGGGTCACCGCGTACATGATCATGCTGATCGGCGGCGGCAATGACATCGTCGCCACGCACTTCCATCTGTCGATCAACTCGGTCACCTGGTTCGTCCGGGTCGGGTTCTTCGTCGGACCGGTGATCGCGTTCGTCGTCACCAAGCGGATCTGCCTCGGCCTCCAGCGCCGGGACAAGGACAAGGTGCTGCACGGCCGCGAGTCGGGCATCATCAAGCGTCTGCCGCACGGTGAGTTCGTCGAGGTGCACGAGCCGCTCAGCCAGGAGGCCCTGCACACCCTCACGGCGCACGACCAGTACCAGCCGGCCGAGATCGGCCCGACGGTCGACGAGAACGGTGTCGAGCGCAAGGTGAAGCGCCCGCAGAAGCTGCGGGCCAAGCTCAGCGAGGCCTACTTCGGGGAGGACAACCAGATCCCGAAGCCCACCGCCGAGGAGTACAAGGAGATCACGAGCGGCCACGGCCACCACTGATCTCCGGCCTGTTCGCCACGGCAGGAGCCCCGTCCATTGCCTGGACGGGGCTCTTTGCCGTCCCCGGCGCTGGATAGGGTGAACCCGACCCACTTGTCCACGACACGAACCCAGGAGCGGCAGATGAGTGCTGTGACCCCCGCCGGAGGCGACTTCGCGGCGGACCGTTCCTGGCCCGCTCTCCTGAACGGCCTGCTGGACGGGCGCGACCTGAGCGCCGACGACACCGCCTGGGCGATGGACCTCATCATGCGGGGCGAGGCGACCGACGCCCAGATCGCCGGGTTCGCGGTGGCCCTGCGGGCCAAGGGCGAGACCGTCGAGGAGATCTCCGGCCTGGTCCGCACGATGTACGCGCACGCCAACGTGATCGAGGTGCCGGGGGAGACCGTCGACATCGTCGGCACGGGCGGCGACGGGGCGAAGACCGTCAACATCTCCACGATGTCGGCCGTCGTCATCGCCGGCACGGGTGCCAAGGTCGTCAAGCACGGAAACCGCGCGGCGTCCTCCGCGTCCGGCGCCTCGGACGTACTGGAGAAGCTCGGCGTCAATCTGGAGCTGACGCCGCGACGGGTGGCCGAGGTGGCCGAGGAGGCCGGGATCACCTTCTGCTTCGCGGTGAAGTTCCACCCGGCGCTGCGTCATGTGGCGGCGGCGCGGGGGCAGTTGGGCATCCGGACGACCTTCAACTTCCTCGGTCCGCTCACCAATCCGGCACGGGTGAGGGCGCAGGCGGTCGGCGTCGCGCACGCGCCCATGGCGCCCATCGTGGCCGGGGTCCTCGCCGAGCGCGGCAACTCCTCGCTCGTCTTCCGCGGCGACGACGGGCTCGACGAGCTGACCACCACGGCGACGTCGCGGGTGTGGGTCGTACGGGACGGGAAGGTCCACGAGGAGGCCTTCGACCCGCGTGACGTGGGGCTCGACCTGGTGCCGGTGGAGGCGCTGCGGGGGGCCGACGCCTCGTACAACGCGGATGTCGCGCGGCGGCTGCTGGGCGGGGAGACGGGGCCGGTACGGGACGCGGTCCTGCTGAACTCGGCGGCGGCGCTGGTGGCGCTCGCGCCGGGCTCCGGATCGCTCGCGGAGCAGATCCGGACGGGGATGGCTCGCGCCGCGGAGGCGATCGACTCGGGGGCGGCGTTGCGGACGCTGGAGCGGTGGGTGGCCGCGACCAACAGGTAGCCGGTCGGGTGCGGGCCGGTGGGGGCGGGCCCACAGGATTGCGCAGTTCCCCGCGNNCGCGGGGAACTGCGCAGTCTTTTAGGGACGCGGGGAACTGCGCGATCAACCCCCACCGGCCCGCACCCGACCGGAATGGCACCGTCCCGGTATGTGGACCAGGGTTGCCGACAGGTGTTCGTGTGGCATGATGCTGGCAGGTCATGAGTGACAGTCATGAGGCCCCGGCCGACTGTCCGGCAACCCTCCGTCCGTGGCGGGGTGCCCCGGGTGAAGACCAGGTCGTAGGCAGTGAGGTCTACGGCAAGCGCGGACCCCTCGTCGCTCGTTGGAGCGGAGACACCAGGGGTCCTGGTCGTTCGAGGGAGCCTTACATGAGCAAGCGAATGCGATAGGGCGCCGAGCCCCACCTCCGCGTACCCCTTCACCGTTCACTTTTCCTGTGCCGAGCCCTGTCCGCTCGCGCAGTGACTTCGCCTGCCTCTCACAGGAGCTCGCCATGTCTGTCTCCACCGCTGCCTCCAGCGCCGTGTCCACCGTTGCCGGCGACCCGTCCGCCCGCTGTGACAGGCCCGGACCCCTGCCCGTGCTGGGGCGGGACGTCACCGTCCCCCTCGTGACCGGCGGCGAGGTCACCTACGCCGCGCTCGACTACGCCGCCAGCGCCCCCGCCCTCCAGCGGGTGTGGGACGACGTGGCCGCGTACGCCCCGTACTACGGGAGCGTCCACCGCGGGGCCGGCTATCTGTCCCAGCTCTCCACGGACCTCTTCGAGAAGGCCCGCGGGACCGTCGCGGAGTTCCTCGACTGCCGGGGCGACGACCAGGTCGTCTTCACCCGGTCCACCACCGACTCGCTCAACCTCCTCGCCGCCGCCCTGCCCGCCGGCTGCCAGGTCTTCGTCTTCGAGACCGAGCACCACGCGTCGCTGCTGCCGTGGCGGGACGCCCGGGTCACGTACCTGGACGCGCCGCGCACCCCGGGCGAGGCCGTGGCGACGCTGGAGCGGGCACTCGCCGAGCGCG
Organism: Streptomyces aurantiacus; assembly: GCF_001418335.1. Classification (GTDB taxonomy): domain Bacteria; phylum Actinomycetota; class Actinomycetes; order Streptomycetales; family Streptomycetaceae; genus Streptomyces; species Streptomyces aurantiacus. The sequence goes on from NZ_LIPP01000213.1 coordinate 9,377, forward strand.
ACCCGTACGGGCCGGCGCTGGTGTGTGTCACGGGTGCCTCGAACGTCACCGGCGAGCTGTGGCCCGTACGGGAACTGGCCGCCGCGGCCCACGCGCAGGGTGCCAGGATCGTGCTGGACGCGGCCCAGCTCGCGCCCCACCACCCGGTCTCCGTACGGGAGTTGGACGTGGACTGGATCGCGTTCTCCGGACACAAGCTGTACGCGCCGTTCGGCTCGGGCGTGCTCGCGGGACGCTTCGACTGGCTGCGTGAGGCCGACCCGTACCTGGCCGGCGGGGGTGCCTCGCGGAAGGTGTCGCGGCGGCAGGACGGCGGTGTCGACGTCGAGTGGCACGACACCGCGGCGCGGCACGAGGCCGGGTCGCCCAACGTCATCGGCGCCTACTCCATCGCCGCCGCCTGCAAGGCCCTCACCGAGACCGGCTTCGAGGAGCTGGTCGCCCGTGAGCAGCGCCTCGTCGACACCGTCCGCCGGGGCCTCGCCGAAGTGCCGGAGGTCCGTGTCCTCTCGCTCTTCGGTGACGACGCCCCGCGGGTCGGCGTCATCTCCTTCGTCGTGGAGGGCTGGAACAGCTCGCACTTCGCCGCCGCGCTCTCCGCCGAGTACGGCATCGGCGTCCGCGACGGCCTCTTCTGCGCGCACCCCCTCGTCCGTACGCTCCTCGGCGGCGACCCGCAGTCCCAGGGCGAGTGCGGGGCCCCCGAGGCGGCGCCCGGCGAGAAGTCGCTGAACGCCATCCGCGTCAGCTTCGGCGCCGGCACTCCCGACGAGCACGTGGAGCGTTTCGTACGCGCGGTGAAGGAACTCGTCACGAACGGCGCCCGCTGGAGCTACCGCACCCAGGACGGCCGCTGCGTCCCGGCCGCCGGTACCGGTTCAACCGCCTGAGCGGGGCCGCCTTTCAGGGGCGCGGGGAACGGCGCGACCAGCCACGACGGCGCCGTACTCGGCACACGGCCGCAGTCCGGGGGCTAGTTGTCGCCGCCGATCGCGAACGCCGCCTCCAGGTCGTGCTGGGAGTACGTACGGAACGCCACATGCGTGTCCGTGCCCTCCACCCCCGGGATCTTGCTGATCATTCCGGGGATGACGTCGGCCAGGTCGTCGTGGGCCTTCACCCGCACCATGGCGATCAAGTCGTACGTCCCGGTCACGGAGAAGACCTCGCTGACGCTCTCCAGCGCCGCGATCGACTCGGCGATCTCGGGAATCCGGTCCACGCTGGTCCTGATGAGCACGATCGCGGTGATCACGGCTGGTTTTCTCCCTCGGTGGCCGGCGCTGGGGATTTCACTCTAGCCGGACGGCCGTACCGCACCCACGCGCAGAGGAAGCCGGCCGAGAAGCCCAGCAGGTGTGCCAGATAGGCGACCCCGGGCCCCTGCGTCGCGCGCCCCGCGGCCAGCCACTGCAGGGACACCCAGAACGGCAGCACCACCCAGGCGGGAAACCGCAGCGGCAGGAAGAAGAGGAACGGAAAAAGACTGGTCACCCGGGCTTTGGGGAACAGGTACAGGAACGCGCCGAGGACCGCGGAGATCGCCCCGGACGCGCCGACGAGGGTCTGCGCCGAGTCGGCGTGCACGCCGGCGTAGCCGAGCAGGGCGAGGTAGCCGCAGCCCACGTAGAACAGGGCGAACCGGAAGTGGCCCATCCGCTCCTCGGTCATCGCCCCGAAGACATAGAGGAAGAGCATGTTCCCCAGAAGATGCAGCCAGCTGCCGTGCACGAAGAGCGCGGTGGCGGGGGTGACGGCGGCCCGCGGTGACCCCTCGAACAGTTCGACGGGCACCACGCCCCACCGCTCGAAATAGGCCCGCTGCGCGGAAAGCAGCGCGTCACCGGTGCCGTACGCGGGGCCGAGCCCCGAGGCCGGGCCGATCACGAAGACCGCGCAGCACAGGGCGATCAGCCCGTAGGTCACCGGAGCGGGGTGACTCCGGACCGCCCTGACCGCTCTGATCGTTCTGTTGACGGGTCTGCCCCAGTTGCCGATCACGAACAGAGCATGACGTAACGGGACCGAGCCGGTCAGATCGCCTCGCCGCTCCCGGTGGACGGGCGTCGAGTACCCGCCAGGCCGTAGGGTTACGAGCCACACGCTCCAGGGAAGCTGGTGCGGCACGGAGATTCAGGAAAGAGAGCGACTGCCACGATGACGGTTCCCCTCCCGACTGCCGAGACCCGGTGGCGCTGCACGCTCTGCGGCAACCTCACGCGCTTCGACGTGACGCGTTCGTCGAAGGTCGTCGAGTACGTGCATCTGGATCTGGCCGGGGAGCCCGACATCGAGGAGCGCAAGGTGGTCAGTGAGACCATCGAGTCCGTGCGCTGCCGGTGGTGCAACGCGCTGGATCAGGTGGAACTGGTGGACAGGCCGGGCGCCGGCTCCTGACAGGAGCGGGCCCCGCACGGACGATGGGGTGAAGGATGGTGGAGACCACAGGCGGAGAGCCGGACGACGGCGACGCCGAGGTGCTCGACCGTCCGCTGCCCGACGGAGTGCGCCGCAGGGTCGTACAGATCGTCTCGGACGGCTTCGGCGGCCTCACCGTGGCCGAACTGCCCACCCAGCTCAGACAGTACGCCAGGTTCGCCCCGAATCGCCGCGCCAAGTTCGCGGGTACCGCGATGGCGGCGGCCATGGAGACCGACCCTCTCTTCAGACAGCGCATCGCCGAGAAGCTGAGAGAAGCCCAGCCCGAGCTGTCCGGCGCCCTCGACTCGGCCTCGCCGCCCCCGGCCGCGGACCCGCTGGACGTGGCCGCCGCGGCCTATGTGCTGCGGCCCCCGGGCTGGGTGAAGCTGGTGACCGCCGCGGGCGAGGAGGCCCTGCGGGCGGACGCCGAGCGCGCCGACGACGAGAGCCGCGCCGAGCTGGAGCGGCTGCGCGGGGAGCTCGCCGAGGCCCGTGGCCAGATCCGTACCGAGACGGACCGGCTGCGGACCGAGCTCGACGCGGCGAAGAAGGAAGCGGAATCGCTTCATCGCAAGCTGCGCGGGGCTTTCAGCGACGTCAAGCGCGGCGAGGCGGCCCTGCGCAAGCTGCGGGGCGAGCTGGACTCCGTACGCGGTGAGGGGCAGTCCCAGGTGTCGGCCGCCGAGAGCGAGAGCCGGCGGCTGAAGCAGCGGCTCGGCGAGGTCGAGGCCTCCCTTGAGGCCACCCGCCGCGCGGCCCGCGAAGGGCGCAGCGTCGAGGACATGCGCGTACGGCTGTTGCTGGACACCGTGCTCGACGCGGCGCAGGGGCTGCGGCGCGAACTCGCCCTGCCGCCGGTGTCGATGCGGCCCGCCCAGACCGTGGACGCGGTCGAACCGGGACGGATGACGCCCAAGGACATCGCGGCCCGGGCGCTGTCCGACAACGACCCCGCCGTCCTCGACCAGTTGCTCGCGCTGCCGCAGGCGCATCTGGTCGTCGACGGCTACAACGTCACCAAGACCGGCTATCCGCAGATGCCGCTGGAGAAGCAGCGGCTGCGCCTCCTCGGTCAGCTCTCGCAGCTCGCCGCGCAGACCGGCGCCGAGGTCACCTGTGTCTTCGACGGGGCCGAGCTGGCCGCCCCGGTGCTCCTCGCGCCACCGCGCGGCGTACGGGTGCTGTTCTCCAAGCCGGGCATCACCGCGGACGAACTGATCCGCCAGCTGGTGCGCGCGGAGCCGCCGGGGCGGCCCGTCATCGTCGTCTCGACCGACCGCGAGGTGGCCGACGGCGTGGCCAGCGCGGGCGCCCGGCCGGTGGCCTCCGTGGTGTTGCTCAAGCGGTTTTCGAGGGGTTGAAACACACCTTTTGCGGGCAGCCTGGCCGCTCCGGTCGTCCATGCCTGATCCATGCTTGATCCACGAACGCCTTTCTGTCCCGTACGTCTCATAGGCGCCGGAAGCACCAAGAGCAACAGATGCCTGGCTTGCGTAAATTGGCGAAACCTTCACGCAACGGAGCGTCAATCGATCATCACTGCACGTGAGTTGATTGCAAAGAATCCGCTCGATGACCGAGATTTTTCCGAGGAGGATTTGAACTGATCACAGGGTGGTCACTAGGGTCAGGCCTCGAACCTCTACTCGGGTGATCACTTATCGGGAGTGACGGTGGAGGGGCACCGCCGACCGGCGTTCTCGGTGGGCGGCTGAGGTAATGAAGGAGCTCGCCTCCGTGGCGTCCCACCGTCGACCGAAGCAGCCGAGCCGCACCCGGGTGACCGTGCTCACCACTGCCGCCGCTGCAGCCGTTGCTCTCAGCTCGCAGGCGGCCAACGCCGCGCCCAGCGAGAAGCCCGGCAAGGCCGAGGTCAAGGCCAAGGTCGACAAGCTCTACGAAGAGGTCGAGCTCGCCACCGACAAGGCCAACGGAGCCGAGGAGAAGCAGGAGAAGCTGGAGAAGGAGATCGACACTCTCCAGGACCAGGTCGCCCGCGGCCAGGACGACCTCAACTCCATGCGCGACAGCCTCGGCCTGATGGCCAGCTCGCAGTACCGGACGGGTGCCATCGACCCCTCCGTGCAGCTCTTCCTCTCCTCGGACCCGGACGACTTCCTCGACAAGGCGTCCACCATGGACCAGTTGAGCGCTCAGCAGGTCGAGTCGCTGAAGAAGGTCCAGGAGAAGCAGCGGGTCCTCGCCCAGCAGCGTGAGGAAGCGGCCGGCAAGCTCAAGGAGCTCTCCGACACCCGCAAGACCCTGGGCAAGAAGAAGAAGGAAGTCCAGACCAAGCTCGCCGACGCGCAGAAGCTGCTCAACAGCCTGACCGCGAAGGAGAAGGCGGACATCAACGCCGCCGACCAGCGCGCCAGCCGCTCCGCCGGTGACCGCATCGAGCTCGGCGACGAGGTGCCGGCCTCCGAGCGCGGCGCCGCCGCCCTCTCCGCCGCGAAGACCCAGATGGGCAAGCCGTACGTGTCCGGTGGCAGCGGCCCCAACTCGTACGACTGCTCCGGTCTGACGCAGTGGGCCTACAGCCAGGCCGGTGTGTCGATAACCCGGACCACCTACACGCAGCAGAACGACGGCGTGAAGATAGGCCGCGACGCGCTCAAGCCCGGCGACCTGGTCTTCTTCAACAGCCTGGCGCACGTCGGCCTGTACGCCGGCAACGGCGTGGTCCTGCACGCCCCGAAGCCGGGCGCCGTCGTCCGCCTCGAATCGATGAGCACGATCGGCTCCTTCCAGTTCGGCGTCCGAGTCTGATCGCAGTTCGTGTCTGATCGACGCCTGCTGCTGATCGACGCCTGCGGCTGACCGACGGTTACAGCTGACCGACGGCTACGGCCGATCGGTGTCCGCGTTCGGCCGTTCGGCCGGAACCCTTCCGGGCTCTCCTGAAGTCCGGTCGCCACGCCGCCCGAACGGGCGAATTCCCGTGACCCCCGCTGACCCCACGCCCCGCCCATGACCTGCGTCTGAGGCGGGGCGTCGCGTTGTGCGCACGCGAGGGTCTTTGGTCACCGCGTAGTCGCACGGCTACTGTCTGCGGCGATTCCCCCAACTCCGGGGGTCCGTCAGCGGAAGGGAGTGCGGCTTCCTGTGGGGTCCCATCGCCGCCTTGCACCGTCCGGCTTCGACCGGGGCGCCCGAGGCGCCACCCTCTGTGTACTGACCGCCGCGGCCGCGGCCCTCGGCGTCCTGCCGGCCGGCGCCGCGCCGCACGACGACAGCCGCGGCGAGGTGGACCGGCTGTACGAGGAGGCCGAGCGCGCCACCGAGTCGTACAACAAGGCCGACGAACGCGCCGACGTCCTGCACGACCAGGTGGGCAGGGCGCGGGACCGGATCGCCAGGCAGCAGGGCCGCATCAACACCATGCGGGACGCGCTCGGTTCGCTCGCCGGGGCCCAGTACCGCTCCGGCGGCCTCGACCCCTCGCTGGCGCTGATGTTCTCCGACGACCCCGACGAGTACCTCGACAAGGCAGCCGCGCTCGACCGGATCAACTCCCGCCAGGCGGGCGAACTCAGAAACCTCCAGCGAGCCATGCGCGGCCTCGCCCGGGACCGCGAGGACGCCACCCGCAAGCTCGCCGAACTGGAGAGGAGCCGCGAGGCCGTGGCCCGGCACAGACGCACCGTCGAGCAGAAGCTGGCCAAGGCGCGGCAGTTGCTCAACTCGATGCCGGACAGCGACCGCGCCGCCTACGACCGCGCCTCCCGCTCCGGCCGGACCACCCCCGACCTCACCGGCGCCGTCCCGCCCTCGGCGCGCGCGGCAGCCGCCGTTGCCGCGGCCCGCTCCGCCCTCGGCCGCCCGTACGTCTGGGGTGCCAACGGGCCCCTCGGCTTCGACTGTTCGGGCCTCACGCAGTGGTCGTACGCGCAGGCGGGTGTCGGGCTGCCGCGCACCTCGCAGGCGCAGGCGCACGCCGGGCGGCAGGTGCCGCTCTCGCAGGCGCAGCCCGGTGACATCGTCACCTACCGGGACGACGCGGGCCACGTCGGGATGTACATGGGCAACGGCCAGGTGATCCACGCGCCCTACCCGGGTGCCCCCGTACGGTACGACCCGGTGGGCATGATGCCGGTCTCGGCCGTCACGCGCCCCTGACGCGCCCCCCACCCGCCGGACCGGGCGCCGTACGATCGGGAACGTGGCTGGTCGTGGACGTGCACCGAGGTGGGTCGTGGGGCTGCTGCTGGTCGGTCTTGCGGGCTTGGCGGGGCTGGCCGGTCCGGTCGGCTGCGGCGGCTCCACGGGGACCGACACCGCGTCCGCCGATGTACAGCGCCTGCTCGACCGGCGGGCGGCGGCGGTGCGCGAGGGCGTCGGCGGCGACGACGGTGGCGGCGAGAGGGCCTTCGTGGCGACGGCGCCGCCGGGCTCCGTGGCCGCAGGTGAACGGGCCGAGGCCCGCACCGAGTTCAGGAACCTGCGGGCGGTCCCGCTGACCGACTGGTCGTACCGGGTGACCGCTTTCCGCCGCTCCGGCGACCGCGCCACGGCAGACGCGGAGCTCCGCTACCGCCTGGACGGCTACGACCGGGCGCCCGTCGTCGCCGCCCGGGCGCTGAGCCTCACCCGCGCCGAGGGGCGCTGGTACGTGACCGGCGACCGGCCCGCCGCGGACACCGGCCCGCAGCTGTGGGAGCAGGGGGCCGTGGTGGCCGTACGCGGCGAGCACAGCCTCGTCCTGGGGGTGGGGCAGTCCCGTGGCACCCTGCGCGGTTACGCGGACCTGGCCGACCACGCGGTGCCGGCGGTGCGGGAGGCATGGGGAGGGCGGTGGCCGGGGCGGGTCGTCGTCCTCGTACCGGCGTCGCTGGAGGGGATGGCGAAGCTGCTGGGGGC
>NZ_LIPP01000214.1 GCF_001418335.1 Streptomyces aurantiacus
GGCTCCGGCAAGTCCACGCTGATGCACTGCGTCGCGGGGCTTGACAGCTTCTCCTCCGGCTCGGTCCGCATCGGGGAGACCGAACTGGGCTCGCTGAAGGACAAGCAACTGACCAAGTTGCGCCGGGACAAGATCGGCTTCATCTTCCAGGCGTTCAACCTCCTGCCGACCCTCACGGCCCTGGAGAACATCACCCTCCCGATGGACATCGCGGGCCGCAAGCCGGACAAGCAGTGGCTGAACACGGTGATCGAGATGATCGGCCTGGCCGACCGGCTCTCCCACCGCCCCACCGAGCTCTCGGGCGGCCAGCAGCAACGCGTCGCCGTGGCCCGCGCGTTGGCGTCCCGCCCGGACATCATCTTCGGCGACGAGCCCACCGGAAACCTGGACTCGCGTGCGGGCGCCGAGGTGTTGGGCTTCCTCCGCAACTCCGTACGGGAGATGGGGCAGACCGTCGTCATGGTCACCCACGACCCGGTGGCCGCGGCGTACGCGGACCGCGTGATCTTCCTGGCCGACGGGCGGATCGTCGACGAGATGCTCTCGCCGACCGCCGACGGCGTCCTCGACCGGATGAAGGACTTCGACGCCAAGGGCCGTACGAGCTAGTTGACTTCGTGCCCTCGCGCCCCGCCGCCGCGTCTCGTCCCGCCTCCTCCTCCACCAGGACAGAAACCCATGTTCCGTACCGCCCTGCGCAACGTCCTCGCGCACAAGGCCAGGCTGTTGATGACCGTGCTCGCCGTCATGCTCGGCGTCGCCTTCGTCTCCGGCACCCTGGTCTTCACCGACACCTTCGGCAACGCCTACAAGAACAAGGCGGCGAAGAGCTTCGACCACGTCTCGGTCGCCATACAGCCCGAAGGCGGCTCCTCCTACGAGTCCGGTGACGACGGCGAGGCCAAGACGCCGCCGCGGCTGACCGACGCCCTCCTGAAGAAGACCCAGAACCTCCCCGGCGCCGACTCGGCGATCGGCGGCGTCATGGACTTCACCGCACTCGCCGACAAGGACGGCAAGCTCGTCGGCGGCGACTGGGGCACCTCCGGTGCCAACTACTACCCCGGCAAGGGCGGCAAGGACCCCCGCTACGACTTCACCGAGGGCGCGGCACCCAAGTCCGCCGGTGACATCGCGCTCGACTCCAGGACCGCCGGACGCACCGGCTACAAGGTCGGCGACACGGTCCGCTACTCCACCGACGGACCGGTGAGGCAGGCGAGGATCAGCGGCGTCTTCGACACCGAGGACGGCAGCGTCCTCGCGGGCGGCAGCCTGGTGGTGTTCGACAACGACACCGCCATGAAGGTCCTCGGCAAGAGCCAGTACGACGAGATCGACGTGAAGGCCGCCGCGGGCACCTCCGAGACGGCGCTGAAGAGCTCGGTCGAGAAGATCCTGCCGAAGGAGACGGTCGCCCTCTCCGGTGCCCAGCTCTCCGACGACCAGGAGGCGATGATCGAGGAGCAGACCAGTGCGATGAGCCAGGTCCTGCTCATCTTCGCGGGCATCGCCCTGTTCGTCGGCATCTTCATCATCGCCAACACCTTCACCATGCTGGTCGCCCAGCGCACCAAGGAGCTGGCCCTGATGCGCGCCATCGGCGCCTCGCGCCGCCAGGTGACGCGCTCCGTGCTCATCGAGGCGTTCCTCGTGGGCCTGGCGGCCGCGGTGACCGGCTTCGCGCTCGGCATCGGCGTGTCCATGGGCCTGGAGTCCCTGATGAACTCCGCGGGCGCCTCCCTGCCCGACGGGCCGCTCATCATCGCCCCGACCACGATCGTCGTCGCGCTGGTCATCGGCGTGGCCGTGACCATGCTGGCCGCCTGGCTGCCGGGCCGCCGCGCCGCGAAGATCCCGCCGGTCGCCGCGATGAACAGCGTCCACGCGACGCCGACCACGCGCGGTCTCGTCGTCCGCAACACCCTCGGCTCGATCATCGTCGCCCTCGGCGCGGTCCTGCTGTTCATGGACGACAACTACGTGATGGCCGGCGGCGCCGGAGTGACCCTGGTCGGTGTCATCGTCCTCACGCCGCTCCTGTCGCGCCCGTTCATCGCCGCGTCGGCCCCGCTCCTGAAGCCGTTCGGCGTCACGGGCAAGCTGTCCCGGCTCAACGCGGTGCGCAACCCGCGCCGTACGGCCTCCACCGCCTCGGCCCTGATGATCGGCCTGACCCTCATCACGGCGATGACGGTGGTCGCGACCTCCATGGGCAGCGCCATCAACAAGATGGCCGCGGACTCCCTGAAGGCCGACTACACCGTCTCCATGGCGAACTACCAGCCGCTGGCCCCCGAGGTCCGCGAGAAGCTGGACAAGCTCCCCGACGTCGAGGCCAGCAGCCCGTTGCGCCCCGCCTACGGCGAACTCGGCGACTCGTACGCCGAGGTCTCCGGCGTCGACGAGAAGGCCTTCGGCAAGCTGGTGAGCCTCGACTTCACCAGCGGCTCCCTCGCGAACCTGACCGGCGCCTCCACGCTGGTCGACAAGGAGACCGCGGACAAGGAGGGCCTGAAGACGGGTGACACCGTCCCGGTGAAGTTCGACGACGGCAAGACAGCCCGGCTGAAGGTCGTCGGCGTCTACGAGCAGAACGAGATGATCAACGGTCTGTTCGCGCCGCTCGCCGTGGTCGACCCGCACCTGTCGAAGATCACCGATCAGCAGGTCATGGTGAAGATGAAGGACGGTGTCTCCGACCGGGCCGAGGACGCCATCGTCAAGGCCCTGGGCGACAACCCCGCCATCAAGATCCAGGACAAGAACGCGATCAACAACGAGATCGCCGGCGCGATCAACCTGATGCTGAACATGCTCTACGGCCTCCTGGCAATGGCCATCCTGATCGCGGTCCTCGGTGTCATCAACACCCTGGCCATGTCGGTCTTCGAGCGGAAGCACGAGATCGGCATGATGCGGGCCATCGGTCTCGACCGCGCGAAGGTCAAGCAGATGGTGCGCCTGGAGTCGATCATCATCTCTCTGTTCGGTGCGGTACTCGGCATCGGTCTCGGCCTCTTCATGGGCTGGGTGGCGGGCGACAGCATCTCCGGCACGGTGAAGACGTACACCATGGAGATCCCGTTCGGCCGGATCGCCGTCTTCCTTTGCATCGCGGGCCTGGTCGGCGTCCTCGCGGCGATGTGGCCGGCGCGCAGCGCGGCGAAGCTGAACCCGCTGATGGCGATCAAGAGCGAGTAGTCACTGGCGGTGCGCACAGGAGTGGGGCCCCGGACGAGCGTCGTCCGGGCCCCGCTCACGTACGGCCTACCGCCAGGTACGGGCCCGCAGAGGCATCCCCGAGGCCCCGCCCCCGGGTGTCCGTACCGCCAGTACCTGGTTGACGCCGATGCGGTTGCGCTCGAAGGCGAGCGCCGAGGCGGCCATGTAGAGGCGCCAGACACGGGCCCGGCCGGGGCTGGTGAGCCGGACCGCGCGCGGCCAGTCGGCCTCCAGGTTGGCCACCCACCGGCGCAGGGTGAGCGCGTAGTGCTCGCGGATCGACTCGACGTCGCGGACCTCGAACCCGGCGCTCTCCAGGTGGCCCACGGTGTCGCCGATCGGCGCGAGCTCCCCGTCGGGGAAGACGTACGCGTCGATGAACTCGTCGATCTCGTACGCCGATTCGTCGCGCCACGGCCGGCGCCCGATCTGGTGGTTCAGGAGCCGTCCGCCCGGCTTCAGGAGGGCGTACAGATCCCGCGCGTACTCCAGATAGCGTTCGCTGCCGACGTGTTCGGCCATCCCGATGGAGGAGATCGCGTCGTACGGCCCGTCGATGACGTCCCGGTAGTCCTGGACGCGGATCTCGACCCGGTCGGTGAGCCCCTCTTCCGCGACGCGCTTACGGGCGTACGCGGCCTGCTCCTGCGACAGCGTGACGCCGACGACACTCACGCCGTGCTCACGGGCCGCGTGGATGGCCATCGAGCCCCAGCCGCAGCCGACGTCGAGCAGCCGCATGCCCGGCTTCAGGTCCAGCTTGCGGGCGATGAGTCCGAGCTTGTCGCGCTGGGCGTCCTCCAGGGTGTCGTCCGGGGACTCCCAGTAGGCGCACGAGTAGACCATGGACGGGCCGAGGACGATCTCGTAGAAGTCGTTGCCGACGTCGTAGTGGTGGCTGATCGCCCGTCGGTCGCTGTGCTTGGTGTGCAGATGGGGACGTCTGCGCACCTCCTCGCGGGGCGGGGCGGGCGGCAGCAGCGAGCCCGCCATGCGTACGAGTCCGCGTACGGCGGCCCGTACGTCGGGGTCCCGCAGGGCCTCGCCCAGGGTCCTGGCGTCCTCGCCGCGTTCCCAGACCATCTCGGCCACCGCGTCCAGTACGGCGTACAGGTCGCCGTCCACCGTCAGGTCCCCGGAGACCCAGGCCCGTGCCATGCCCAACTCTCCCGGTTTCCAGAGAAGTCGGCGCAGGGCCCGGCGGTTGCGCACGACGAGCACCGGGCCGCCCGGCGGTCCCGCTTCCGAACCGTCCCAGGCCCGAATCCGTACCGGGACCGGGGCTCCCAGCAGCTGTTCCATCAGCCCTTTGAGCCGAAGCGCCGCGTCCTGCATGGCGCACACCTCCGTGACGAGAATTCCCACAGACTCCAACACCACGTAAACACCGACGGGCCCGAAACGCAGTCCCGTGGAAGCGTCATGTCTCAGCAAAATACATGCAGCCACCACGTACCCTCACGGCACCGACCGGAACCTGAGGGCTCCGCCCCCAGACCCCAGTTATCGGCGCGAACGACTTGATCCTCAAACGCGAAGTCTTCAGCCTCTCCGGCGTTCGAGGAGCGGGGGTCCGGGGGCGGAGCCCCCGAGTAAGTGACGGGAAGGGTAAGGGCGGCGGGGGCGAATGAAAACGCCGAAGAGGCCCCCCGCACCACGGATGGCGGGAGACCTCTTCGGAGACAACGGCGAAGCAGAAGAACAGGTGCGGCAGAAGACGGTGCAGCAGGTGGGCCGATGACCGGAGGTCAGGAGGCCTTGGCCTTCTCCTCCGTCTTCGCGGCGACGGCCGGAGCCGGCGCCGGCTTCGCCGCCTCGTAGAACTCCTCACGAGGAGTCTCCATCGCGCCGAGAGAGACGACCTCGCGCTTCAGGAACACGGCCAGCGTCCAGTCGGCGAAGACCCGGATCTTCCGGTTCCAGGTGGGCATGGCCAGACCGTGGTAACCACGGTGCATGTACCAGGCCAGCCGGCCCTTCACCTTGATCTTCATCTTGCCCATGACGATCATGGCGACGCCCTTGTGCAGGCCGAGACCGGCGACCGCACCCTTGTTGGCGTGGCTGTACTCCTTCTGCGGGAAGCCCCGCATGCCGGAGATCACGTTGTCACCGAGCACCCGCGCCTGACGCAGCGCGTGCTGGGCGTTCGGCGGGCACCAGGCGTTCTCGTTGCCGGCCTTGCGGCCGACGAGGTCGGGCACCTGGGCGTTGTCGCCGGCGGCCCAGATGTAGTCCGCGCCCTGCACCTGGAGGGTGGTCCGGGTGTCCACGTGACCGCGGGGTCCGAGCGGCAGGCCGAAGCGGGAGAGCACCGGGTTCGGCTTGACGCCGGCCGTCCACACGATCGTGCTGGAGTCGACCTCAAGTCCGTTCTTCAGGACCACGTGGCCGTCGACGCAGGAGTCCATGGAGGTGGAGAGGTAGACCTCGACCCCACGTCCTTCGAGGTGCTCCTTGCCGTACTGGCCGAGCTTGGGACCGACCTCGGGGAGGATCTTGTCCGCGGCGTCGACGAGGATGAAGCGCATGTCCTCGCGGGACACGTTGTTGTAGTACTTCGAGGCGTCCCGGGCCATGTCCTCGACCTCGCCGATGGTCTCCGCACCCGCGAAGCCACCGCCGACGAAGACGAAGGTGAGCGCCTTGCGGCGGACGTCCTCGTCGGTCGTGGAGTCGGCCTTGTCGAGCTGCTCAAGGACGTGGTTGCGCAGGCCGATGGCCTCCTCGATGCCCTTCATGCCGATGCCCTGCTCGGCGAGGCCGGGGATCGGGAAGGTGCGGGAGACCGCGCCCATCGCGATGACGAGGTAGTCGAAGGGCAGCTCGTACGCCTCACCCACGAGGGGGGCGATCGTGGCGACCTTGCGGTCCTGGTCGATGGTGGTGACCCGGCCGGTGAGGACTTCCGCCTTGGGCAGCACGCGTCGCAGCGGGACGACGACGTGCCGAGGCGAAATGCTGCCGGCGGCTGCTTCGGGGAGGAAGGGCTGGTAGGTCATGTACGACCGGGGGTCGACGACCGTGACGGTCGCCTCGCCGTAGCGCATCTTCTTGAGGATGCGCCGAGCTGCGTACAGGCCTACGTACCCACCGCCTACTACGAGGATCCTGGGACGCTCCGTGGTGCTCATGCCATCGAGTATCCACCCGCCTCAGGGGGGTCGCTCGTGCGCCCCTTCACAAGCTTCCCCCGTCCCTCTGTTACACTGCGCGGCTCGCGTGATCCAGATCATGATTGGGCGAGGGAACCAGTACACGACGCGACCCGTTGTCAATGCCGCCTGAGCTGCCACTCCACCCATTCGGGCTCCCTGTACCACCCCTCCTCTTCACATGACGGCAGCACCCTGGAAACAGGCCGTTGACCAAGCCCCGAACCCCTCCGGAGGCCCGACAGAACCCGGATGGACGAAAACTTCTCCCCAGGGGGCCGGTTCTCTTGTGAAGAACTTCACGAAGTTTCCCGCAGGGCCGCCGAGGACGACGCCGGCGAGCCCTGCGCAGCCCTCTTTATGCCGCTCATACGTCACCCAACCTGCTCAGCCGAGGCCGCCATCAACCATCGAAGGAGTCACGAAAGCAGGCCTCACTCATCCTCAATACGTGTACACGCTCGCGCGTACACTTCATCCATGACCGAGAACACGGTGACCGTACGGGAAGCCCGCGCGCACTTGGCGGACCACATCAATCGTGCCGAGGAGGGCACGCCCACGGTGATCACCCGCAACGGAGAGCCCGTCGCGGCCGTGGTGCCGATCGCGGATTTCGACGCGCTGGAAGAAGCAGCCGACGTATTGCTGGCCCGAGAGGCGGAAGCAGTCCTGGCCCAGGGCGGCCCGACGGTGACCATGGCCGAACTGCTGGCAGACCTGTTCACCGAGCGCACCGAGGGTGCGGCGTGAAGTACGCGTTCCGGTTCACCACAGCGGCGCAGCGGCAACTACGAGCCATCGACCGGCCTGTCGCCATGCGCATCCTGGCCGCGCTGACCACCCTCGGCGACGATCCGTACCGCGAGGACGCCGACATCAAGAAGCTCACCGGCCCCTCGGGCCTCTATCGGCTCCGGGTCGGCGGCTACCGGGTCGCCTACCAGGTCGAAGACCGCGAGCTCGTCATTCTCGTCGTCAAGGTCGGCGACCGGCGCGACGTCTACCGCAGCCTCTGAAAGCCGACACCCCGGAGCCCGAAGCCTCCGGACTGCTTCCACGGCCGGATGGCCGCTCGATCCGAAACCGGTTGCCCCTGGGCGTGCAGCGGCCAGGACCGCCGGTGTGGATCGGCGGGTTCTGGCCGCGTCGTCCGCCCATGCGGCGGGCGGCCCGGTGGGACGGCGTGGTGCCACTGTTCGAAACGGCCCGGCACGGGCATGTGCCGGATGTCGCGGAGGTACGGGACCTTGTCGGCTACATACGCAAGCACCGCCCGGCCGGGGACGAGCGCCCCTTCGAGTTCGTACTCGGCGGTGCCACGTCCCCGGACGCGGCCAAAGCGAGGGATGTGATCGCTCCGCTGCGCGACGCCGGTGCCACCTGGTGGGACGAGCGACAGATCCAGGCCGGCCCCGGCCTGGACCGGCTGTCCGCAGTACTGCGCCGCGTCGAGGCGGGGCCGCCCGAGGTCTGATGTGCCCTTCGCGTCAGTCCCGCTTCTTGCCCGCCTCAGCCGCTTCGGCCTCCTCGATCGCCGGCCCGGCTCGTCCGCGGCTGCCGTTTCACAGACTCAGCAGCAGGTCCCGGACCGCGGCGGGCCGGGACAGGAACGGGTGGTGGCCGGCGTCGAGTTCGACGACGCTGCCGGCCCGGCGGGCGAACTCGCGCTGCAGCCGCGGCGGGGTGCCCCGGTCCTGGGCGCAGACGAGGTACGTAGAGGGCACCTGCTGCCATGCGGCCGCCCCGACCGGCTGCCCGGTCACCTGCACGCCCTGCCGGGCGAGGTGGTCCGCCGCCTGCACCTGGACCTCGGGGTCGCAGTCCTGCAGGAACGTATCCACGAGCAGCTCGGGGCGGACCCCGAAGGTGCCGGCGTCGGGGTCGATGTCGAGAAACGGGGCGGGGCTGCCGTCCCCGAACTCCGACAGGCTCTGCCCGACCTCGGGGAGGTAGCTGGAGACCAGCAGCAGGTGGCGCACCGACCCGATGCCCGCGGCGGCTTCCGCGGTGATGATGCCGCCGTAGCTGTGGGCGACAACGATGGTCGGCTCGTCGCTGTCCTGCAGCACCTGCCGCACCGCCGCAACATCCTCGGGCAGTCCCGGACCGCCCACGCCGCCGGGCAGGCCCGCCTCGCCGCAGCTCGGCAGCGCCGGGGCCACGCTCGGCACCCCTCGCTCCTGCAGCAGCCCGGCGGTTCGGTGCCACCACCACGACCCGTCCCGCACGCACGCCCCATGCACGAACACGACCCTCATCGCTACCTCCACGTCTGCCGTGACTGCTCCCCTGCCGACGATAGACGTAGTGGCTGTTACGTGAAAAAGTAGGGGCGTGGGTAGACGACCGGAACCGCACATCAAGGAGAGGCTGCTCGATGCCTGCGCCGATCACGCCCTCGCGCACGGCCTCCCCGACCGGCTTGAGCCGCTGGCCACCGCCACCGGCACCTCGGCCCGCATGCTGATTTATCACTTCGGCACCCGCGACGCGCTGCTGCGGGCCGTCCTCGGGCACGCACGGCAACGTCAGCTCGACACATTCGGCGACCTCCTGCGGGTGCGGCCCGACGAGCCGTACACGGCCACCCTGAACCGCGCCTGGATCTCCATCACCGGCCCGGACGGGCAGCCGTACCTGCGGATGTTCGGTCAGCTGCGCGAGAGTGCGGAGCAACGGTTGTGGCCCAACTTCCGGCGCACCGCGACGACCGACTGGCTCGGGCCGCTTGAGGACGGCCTGCGCAGCATCGGCCGGCCGGATCTCGCGACGCTCGTTCTCGCTGTCATCCGTGGTCTCCTCATGGACCTCGACGCCACCGGCGACACCACCCGCACCGACCGGGCCTTCCGCGACTTCCTCGATACAGTCGAACACCTGTCCAGCGGTGCAACGCAGTAGACCCGTCCCGTGGGAACGAGCCGTCGTCGCCGGAGCACGTCACCGCAGGTCAATCCCCCTTCTTGTCCTTCTTGTCCTTCTCGGCCTCCTCCGCCGCTTTCCACGCGATGCCGTCGAGGATGTCGTGCTCGCTCACCACGACCTCCCGCGCGCCTGTCCTCTCCATGATCGCGAGGAGTACCAGGGCGCCGGCGCCGATGACGTCGACGCGGCCCGGGTGCATCGAGGGGATCGCCGCACGCTCGGTGTGCGTGGAGGCGAGCAGCCGCTCGGTGATCTCGCGGACGCGGTCGAGGGAGATTCGCGAGTGGTGGATGGCCTCGGGGTCGTACTCCTGAAGGTTCTGGGCGATCGCCGAGACGGTGGTGACGGACCCGGCCAGGCCGACGAGCGTACGGGCCTCGCGCAGCGGCACGGATTCCTCGGCGAGGTCGAGGGCCGCCTCGATGTCGGCGCGGATCGCCCGGACCTGCTCCTCGGTCGGCGGGTCGGTGACCACGCCGTCCCGGAGAAGGTGCCGTTCCGTCATCCGTACGCAGCCGATGTCCACCGAACGGGCGCCCCGCACCTGGTCGTCGCCCACGACGAACTCGGTGGAGCCGCCGCCGATGTCCACCACGAGGTAGGGCTTGGCCAGGTCGTCACGGCCCGTCAGCTCCTTCGTGGCGCCCGTGAACGAGAACTCGGCCTCCTGGTCGCCGGAGATGACCTCGGGCTCCACTCCCAGGATGTCGAGGACACCGCGGACGAACTCGTCCCGGTTCTCGGCGTCGCGGGAGGCCGAGGTCGCCACGAAGCGCAGGTGCCGGGCGCCGTGCTTCTCGATGACCGCGGCGTACTCGCGGCAGGCCGCGAAGGTGCGCTCCAGGGCGTCGGGGGCGAGCCGGCCCGTCCGGTCGACGCCCTGCCCGAGCCGGACGATCGTCATCCGGCGGTCCAGATCGACGAGTTCGCCGGTCTTCGGGTCCGCGTCCGCGACGAGCAGGCGGATGGAGTTGGTACCGCAGTCGACGGCGGCGACGCGAGTCATGACAGTGATCTCCTGTTGCGGTCGTTCGTCCTTTTCGGAGGCTCCGCTCCCGAAAAGCCGGGGCGCGGCCCCGCTTTTCAGGGGCGCGGGGAGCTGCGCGACCAGCCACAGCGCACCCGCACCCGACAACGCAGCTCAACGCAAGCCAACCCGTTCACCCCGCCGGCGGCACCGGCACCACACACGCGCCCTTGCGCCACCACTCCGGCAGCAGCGCGAGCGCCTCGTCGCCGAGGGGGTTCACCCCCGGCCCCGCGGCCAGGGAGTGCGCGACCAGCACGTGCAGGCACTTCACCCGGTCCGGCATCCCGCCGGCGCTCGGAAACCCTTCGAGCACCTCTATGGAGTCACGACGGGCGATGTAGTCCTCGTGGGCGGCCCGGTACGCCGCGGCCAGTTCCGGGTCCGTGGCGAGCCGCTCCGTCATCTCCTTCATGACGCCGTTCGCCTCAAGCGTGCCGATGGCGGAGGCCGCACGCGGGCACGTCAGGTAGTACGTCGTCGGGAACGGCGTCCCGTCGGGAAGACGGGGGGCTGTCTCGACGACGTCCGGCTGCCCGCACGGACAGCGGTGCGCGATCGCACGCAGCCCGCGCGGCGGCCGTCCGAGCTGCTGCTCGAAGGCCTCGACGTCCGCGTCGGTGGGCTCGGTGCGGGGGGTGGGCGACGGGGGCGTTTCCATGCCTGAGGTCTGTGTCTTTCTGGTCAGTCGCTGGTCGGTCGGTTCACCGGTCGGAGGCGTCGGCCTTGTCGACGCCGTCCCAGACGTTGGCGTACCAGGCCCGGTCGGCCGCCGTCCGGTCCGTACGCGTCTTCTTCGCCGCGTCGGGGTCGATGACGATGTAGCCGGTCTCGCCCGGCATCACATAGTGCAGCCGCTCCCGGATGCGCTGCTCGGCGTACGCGTCGTCCTGCCACCGTGCCTTCAGGTCGCGCAGCTGCTCGACCCGTGCGCGGGCCTGCTCGCGCTGCCGCTGCAGATCGGCGACCTCGGCGCGCTGGGAGACGTACTGCCTTATGGGATAGGCGAGGGCCACGACGAGCGAGCAGAGGACGAGGGCGAGGAGTGCCGCCCGGCCGGTCAGCCGCGAGCGGCGCGCCTGACGCTTCGTCTGGGAGCGGTAGACGCGGGCCGCGGTCTGCTCGCCGAGCGCCCGCAGCCTCGTCGCGGTGGAGAACCGGTCCCGGTCCTTCACAGCCATGGTCCCGCCTCCCCGATACGTACGTACGTCCCCGCACACGGTACGGGACCGGGTACGGGGACGTACGTACGACGCTGCTTACGAGGGCGTCAGCCCTTGAAGCGGGGGAAGGCCGAGCGGCCCGCGTACACCGCGGCGTCGTCGAGGATCTCCTCGATGCGCAGCAGCTGGTTGTACTTGGCGACGCGGTCCGAGCGGGCCGGGGCGCCGGTCTTGATCTGGCCGCAGTTCACGGCGACCGCGAGGTCGGCGATGGTGACGTCCTCGGTCTCGCCGGAGCGGTGGGACATCATGCACTTGAAGCCGTTGCGCTGGGCCATCTCGACGGCGTCCAGGGTCTCGGTCAGCGAACCGATCTGGTTGACCTTGACGAGCAGGGCGTTCGCGGAGTTCTCCTCGATGCCGCGGGCCAGGCGCTCCGGGTTGGTGACGAAGAGGTCGTCGCCGACGATCTGGACCTTGTCGCCCAGCTTCTCGGTGATGACGTTCCAGCCGGCCCAGTCGTCCTCGTACAGCGGGTCCTCGATGGAGACCAGCGGGTACGCGGCGACGAGCTCCTCGTAGTACTCGGTCATCTCGGCGGCCGAGCGGGACTTGCCCTCGAACTCGTACTTGCCGTCCTTGTAGAACTCGGACGCGGCGACGTCCAGCGCGAGGGCGACCTGCTCGCCGGGGGTGTAGCCGGCTTCCTTGATGGCCTCGATGATGAGGTCGAGGGCCGCGCGGTTGGAGTCGAGGTTCGGGGCGAAGCCGCCCTCGTCGCCGAGGCCGGTGGACAGGCCCTTGGTCTTCAGCACCTTCTTGAGGGTGTGGTAGACCTCGGCGCCCCAGCGCACGGCCTCGGAGAAGGACTCCGCGCCGATCGGGGCGATCATGAACTCCTGGATGTCGACGTTCGAGTCGGCGTGCGACCCGCCGTTGAGGATGTTCATCATCGGGACCGGCAGCAGGTGCGCGTTCGGGCCGCCCAGGTAGCGGAAGAGCGGCAGGTCGCTGGCCTCGGCGGCGGCGTGGGCGACGGCGAGGGAGACGCCGAGGATGGCGTTGGCGCCGAGCGAGCCCTTGTTGTCGGTGGCGTCCAGGTCGATCATCGCCTGGTCGATGAGACGCTGCTCGGTGGCGTCGTAGCCGACGAGCTCCGGGCCGATCTGCTCGATGACGGCGAGGACGGCCTTCTCGACACCCTTGCCGAGGTAGCGGTTGGGGTCTCCGTCACGGAGCTCAACGGCCTCGAAGGCACCGGTGGAGGCACCGGACGGAACGGCGGCACGACCCGTGCTGCCGTCGTCGAGGCCGACCTCGACCTCGACCGTGGGGTTGCCTCGGGAGTCCAGGATTTCCCGGGCTACGACGACGTCGATGGACGGCACGAGCATCTCCTTCTGGGATGTGACGCAAGCTACGCCGGACCGAAGGCCCGGTTGGCGCGGGCCGTTGGTGGCCCCGCGGGATGAGCCTAACCGGCCGCCGGGGATCGGCCGGCCTTCGACCGCCTCCTGGACGGAAACCGAGAGGAAATTGTTTCCGAACGGAACAAAGCGAGAGAGGGAGCCCGCGAGGGCGCGCAGCCGGTGTGCGGCGGGTGCGCGGCTGACGCAAAAAAGCCCCGCTCCGATGCATACGGGGGAACACGCACCGGAGCGGGGGCCCGTGGGGGACGGGGGTGACCCTCACGGACCTCCACTATGGATGACACGTATGTGAGGGCGCTGTGGTTCAGTCGTCGTGCGGTTGTGGACCGGCCTGCCGGCCGAGGCTGAGCGGCCAGGGCCTCGGCCGGGACAGGACGTGGTCCACACCGCGTGAGCGGACGCGACCGCCGGACGTCAGCTGAGGTGCAGCTGCTGGCCCGGGAAGATGAAGTCGGCGTCGTCGACGATGTCGTCGTTCAGCTTGTACAGCTTCTGCCAGCCGCCCTTGACGTTCTCCTCCGCGGCGATCTCGCTGAGGGTGTCGCCCTTGACGACCTTGTACTCGCCGTCGCCCTTCTTGACCTTCTTGCCGGTCGGCGTCTCGACGGTCTTCTTCGCCGCCGGACGCTCCTGGGAGCGCGAGGCACGCTTCTCGGTGGACTGCGTGTCCTGCTGCGGCTGCGCGGCGCTCTGGCCGGAGTCGCCGGAGCCCGAGGGAGCCGCGGCGCCACCGGTCGAGGCGCCGGACAGGCCCACGCCGCAGCTCGGCCAGGCACCCTTGCCCTGGCTCGCGAGAACCTTCTCGGCGACGGCTATCTGCTGGGACTTGGAGGCCTGGTCGGCGCTGGAGGCGTACGAGCTGCCGCCGTACGCGGCCCAGGTGGACGACGAGAACTGCAGGCCGCCGTAGTAGCCGTTGCCCGTGTTGATGGACCAGTTGCCGCCGGACTCGCACTGGGCGACGGTGTCCCACTCGGAGGTGGTGGCGGCGGAGGCACCCGTGGCGCCCATCAGCGGGACGGCGACGGCGGCGGTGGTGACACCGGCCAGCGTTGCGAGGCGGGTAGTCCGATTGGCAATGGTCGGGCGGCGGTGCTTGCCCTTGCCGGAAAGCAGCATGAAGTGATCCCCTCACCGACGCCTGCGAGGTGAGCTGTCGGGTTCGGGCCGAGTGAGTTGCCCGGCCGCGCGACACTGCTGTCACGCGGCTTAACCCCAAGCCGTACCTGGCCTCAACGACCGGGTCCGGCACTTACCTTGGGTCCCCCGCTCCTGCCTACGGCGCTTACGCGACGACTGTTCCCGTACGGCCGTTGGCAGGATTCGGCGTGCGACCGTCGGGGCTCACCAGTGGCGAGCGGTCACGACCGTAGACACGGGATCCGCCGAATTTCAAAGACGATCAGGGTCGTTGAGATCCATCTCTCACTTTCACCAAAGCGGACATTCGGCGCGAACTACCGCTGAATTTCGCCCGATTCGGCGGCTTGATCACTACTTGCTCGCCACCCGCTCGCCCCCACCCGCCGACGCTCAGCTGTCGACCGTGAGTCGCTGACCGGGGATGATGAAGTCCGGGTCGGCGCCGATGCTGTCCTTGTTCGCGGCGTAGAGCTCGCTCCACCCGCCCTCGACATCAAGGGAGTCGGCGATGCTCGACAGGCTGTCCCCGGAGCGGACCGCGTACGAGCCCTTCTCGGCGAGGACGCGCGAGGAACTGTCGCTGCGCGAGGCATGCCGGCCGGCGTAGTCGTCCGCACGGGGCGCGGTGTCGACATCGTCGGCACTGCCGCGGTGACGGCCGGAGCCGGTCGCGTCCAGGTCGTCCGAAACATCGTCCGAAACGTCGTCGTTCTGGGACGAGTTGTCCGAGTCGTCATTCTTCGCGGTGTCGTCCGTGGACGAGCTGTCCAGTCCCGGTGAGACCGAGGCGGAGTCGTCCGCGGAGTCCGCATCGCCGTCCGTGGACGCGTCGGCCTTCGCACTGCCGCTGTCCTTCGTGTCGCCCGAGTCGGCCGACGGACTGGCGGAGTCCTCGGCGACGCCCGTGTCGACGTCGGCGGAGTCGGAGTCCTGCGTGAGACCGGAGACGAGTCCACAGGTCACCCAGGCGCTCGTCCCCTGGTCCGCGAGGACCTTCTCGGCGACGGCTATCTGCTGCGAGCGGCTGGCCTGGTCGGCGCTGGGCGCGTAGTCGAGGCCGCCGTACCCCTCCCAGGTCTCCTGGGTCATCTGGAGGCCGCCGAAACGCCCGTTGCCGGAGTCGGCGCTCCACGAGCCACCGCTCTCGCACTCGGCGACCGCGTCCCACGTCGTGCCGGTGGCGGCACTCGCGCCGGTCGCGCCGAGCAGGGGGATCGCGATGGCCGATCCGGCCACACCCGCGGCGACGAGAAGCGCCGGAGCCTGGCGGGGGCGACGATGACGGCCGTTCCCGGAGAGCATGCGATTGCCTTTCGCGTGACAGCAAGGAGTGCGCACAGGACACAGCGGAAAGCTGTGCTCGTGACTACTGCGGCGGGTGAGACCCGCCGCATTGATGGGTGAACGTATCCGCACTCGAACTCTTGTCACAAGTCGATGCAGCGCAGATAACGTGAAGATCACAAAGTTGACGGAGCCTCACCTTCCGTCACCGTCGGTGCTACCGGCTTTTAGGTTTCGCAACCGGGGTGAACTCCACCGGAAGCGTGCGCAACCCACGCATGATGAGCCCGCCACGCCACCTCAAATCGGCTGAATCCCCCGCGAGTTGCAGGTCGGAAAGGCGGGTCAGCAGCGTGGTCAGCGCGGTCCGGCCCTCCAGCCGGGCGAGCGGCGCGCCCAGACAGTAGTGGATGCCGTGGCCGTAACCGAGGTGTTGGTTGTCACGCCGGGAGAGGTCGAGGGTGTCGGGGTCCTCGAAGCGCTCGGGGTCGCGGTCGGCCGCCGCGAGCACGACGAGTACGGGGTCGCCGGGGGCGATGTCCTGCCCGCCGACGCTGAGCGGTTCGGTGGCGAACCGCCAGGTGGCCAGTTCCACCGGCCCGTCGTAGCGGAGCAGTTCCTCCACGGCGGTCCCGAGCAGGTCCGTGTGGCCGGCCGCGAGGGAGCTCTGCAGGCGCTGCCGCTGCTCGGGGTGGGTGAGCAGGGCGTAGGTGCCGTTCCCGATGAGGTTCACCGTTGTCTCGAAACCGGCGAACAGGAGGATGAAGGCCATCGCCGCGACCTCGTTCTCGGTGAGGTGCTCACCCTGGTCGGAAGCCCTGATGAGCGCGGAGACGAGGTCCTCGCCCGGGGCGGGCACGTCCGTGAGCTCCGCGCGCTTGCGGTGGATGAGCTCGGCGAGGTAGCCGCGCATCTTCTTGACCGACCGGGCGACCCCGCCCCTCGGCCCTCCGCCGTGCCGGATCATCATCCCGGCCCAGTCGCGGAAGTCGTCCTGGTCCTCGCGCGGGACCCCGAGGAGATCGCAGATGGCGTAGATGGGGAGCGGAAAGGCGAACTCGTGGATGAGGTCCGCCTCCCCCTTCTCGACGAACCCCTCGATCAGCTGATCCGCCAACTCCTGTACCCGCGGCGCGAATTCGGCCACCCGCCGGGGCGTGAACACCTTGCTGACGAGCCGCCGCAGCCGGGTGTGGTCCGGCGGGTCGATATTGAGCAGGTGCGTCATCAGGTCGGCGTTCCGCTCCCCCGGAATGCCGGTCCTGCCCTTCGCGTGCGCGGGCTCGTCGTGATGTGCCGGGTTCTTGCTGAGCCGGGCGTCGGCGAGGGCCTGCTTGGCGTCCGCGTAACGGGTGACCAGCCATGCCTCCACCCCGCTGGGCAGCTTCGTCCGATGCACGGGGGCGTGCTCGCGGAGCCAGGCGTACGCCGGGTAGGGGTCGGTGGCGAACTCCCAGCTGAAGAGTTCGGGGGCGGGATGCGCCGCGGGCGGCTGTGCGGGCGGCTGTGCAGGCGTTTCGGTCACTCCTCGACGGTATCGGGAGGGCGCGGCGGTACCGGGAGGGGTGTTTCGCGGGCCTGCCCGGACCGTCCTGCCACGACACCGGAGGGCTCCGGCCGCCCGCCTCGTCCTGCTCCGGATTCACCCGGCACGAGCGCTTCACCCCGGGCTGTCCCTAAATGGCCTGCCCCTTGACCGGGCGGCTCTCCGGCTACCTACATTCGCGCCCGTGGACTCCGAAATACTCCGGACCAGTTTCGCGGTCGTCGAAAGAAGGGCCGAGTTCGCGCTCAAGTACTTCTACTCGCACCTCTTCTGGCACCACCCCGATGTCCGCGCCCTGTTCCCCCTGGACTCCCCTCAGGACAAGGAACGGCAGCGGGACCGCCTGTTCACCGCTCTGGCGCTGGTCGTCGCGCGCCTCGAAGGGCCGGGACTGCACGAATATCTACGGGACCTGGGGCGGGACCACCGGAAGTACCTGGCCCGGCCCGAGCACTACACGGCCGTGGGGGACAGCCTGATCGCCGCGTTCGCCGCCGTGTCGGGGTCGGCGTGGAGCGTGGAGGTGGAGAAGGCCTGGGACGAGGCGTACGAGGTGATCGCGGACGCCATGCTGGACGGCGCGGAGGAGGCGGAGAGCAAGGGGCAGCCGTCCTGGTGGGACGCCGAGGTCGTCGGCCGTGCCCGGCACGGGGACGATCTCGCCGTGCTGACGCTCCGCCCGCACCGGCGCCTCCCCCACCTTCCGGGCCAGTACGTGAGCGTCAACAGCCCCCGCGTGCCGGGGGCCTGGCGCCCGTACTCCGTCGCCAACGCGCCCCGCTCCGACGACACCCTCGACCTGCACGTCAGCCTCGTCGAGGACGGCGTCCTGTCCCCCGAACTCGTCCGGCGCACCCGGGCGGGCGACGCCCTGCGGCTCGGCGTGCCGGGCGGCCGGCTGACCCTGCGGACGCCGGTGGAGCGGCCCCTCACGTTCATCGCGGCCGGCACCGGCTGGGCTCCGGTGAAGGCACTGCTGGAACAGCTGGCGGCGCGGCCCGGCCCGTACGACGAGACCCGGCTGTTCGTCGTCGCCCGCGACATCGCCCACCTCTACGGGCGGACCGCGCTCGGGGAGTTACGCGCGCGGCTGCCGCGGCTGGACATCACCGTGATCACGCCCGCGCCCGGCCGCCCGAAGGCCCAGGCCACCGAGCGGCTGCTGACGGCTCTGGGCAACCGCGCCAACTGGGCACGCCACGACGTCTATCTGGCCGGCCCGCCCGGACTGGTCGAGGAGGTCTCCAAGGCGCTGCCCCGCCTCGGCGCCGTCCCGGACCGGGTCTTCCGCGACGAACTCCCGTCCACGGGCCACGACCGGGCCCTGGGCCCCGGCGAATGGCTCCTCCACCGGCCCCGCCCGCACTGGCACCACCCGTCGGCCCGGGAAGACTCTCCCCGGTGTCCCGAGTCAGGACACTAGAGGGTTCCGCAGGACACCAGGACAGGGCCTGGAGGGCTCGGCGGGACACCGAGACACAGGGGTCAGGGGCAGACGGGTCGGGCCTCGCTCGCCCGTATCGCGTCCCGGTAGGCCCGCGCGGCGGCCCGCAGCGCCGCTTCCGGGTCGACTCCGTCGGCCTCGGCCCGTACGGCCAGGGCCAGCAGTTCGTAGCCGACGCCCTCGCCCGCGGGCAGCGGCACATCGAGCCCCGCCGTGTGGGCGCGGGACGCCAGCTTGGCGGCCAGCGCGAGGCCGGGCTGGCCGAGCGGGACGCCCTCCGTGACGGACGTCCGCTGCTTCTCCTCCGCCTTGGTGCGCAGCCAGTGCTCCTTGACGTCCTCGGGCGTCGCGGCGGTCTCGTCGCCGAACACGTGCGGGTGGCGGTGGATCAGCTTGGTGACGATGCCGGCCGCCACGTCGTCGATGGAGAAGGGCTCCGACCCGTCCTCGGGGCTGCCCTCCTCGGCGATCCGGGAGTGGAAGACGACCTGGAGCAGTACGTCGCCGAGCTCCTCGCGCAGTTCGTGCCGGTCGCCCTCCTCGATCGCCTCGACGAGTTCGTACGCCTCCTCGATGCCGTACTTGGCGAGGCCCTTGTGGGTCTGCTGGGACGACCAGGGGCACTCGACCCGGATGCGGTCCATGACCTGGACGAGGTCGAGGAGGCGGGCGCCCGGGAGGTCGTACGAGGCGGGGAGCAGTTCGAGGTCGGGCATCTGGACGCGTCCGGTGCCGGCCAGCCGGGCCAGGCCGTCGGTCAGGCGCGGTTCGCCCTCGCCGGTGGCGACGACGGTGACCGTGCGCCCGCCGGCGCAGGCGTCGACCAGCTCCTGGGCGCCGGGCGCCTCCTCGTCGACCTGGATGCCGGCCTCGCGCAGGTACGGCAGCTGCGGGTGGGCGCCGTCCGCGCACAGGACGCGGTCGGCGCCGTGCAGCGCCTGCCAGGCGGGCCAGGACAGGAGTCCGGGTGCGACGCGGTGGCTGGTGGTGAGCAGGACGATGCGCCCGGGGCTGGATGCGTTCACACCCCGAACGTAACCCACGCCACCGACATCGAGGTCACGCGCTGTGCGTTACGCCGGCTGCCGGCTTTCCGCCTGCGTGACCTCGCGCAGCCACGGCAGCTTGGCGTCGACGCGGCTGCTCTTCTCCACGTCCCAGGTGCCGTAGCGGGGGTTCAGGTCGACGCCCAGCTTCTTGGACGCCTCGGACAGCGACTTCCAGAACGCCGGCTGGCTGGTGTCCGCGCCGAGCCGGGCCGCGAGCTTCTGGGCCTCGATCTGGACGCGGAGGTTGTCGTCGATCCGCTCGGGCGGGACCCCGTACCGCTGGAGCCAGGTCACTTCGAACGCCTTCGCGCCGCCCGCCTGCTCCTCCAGGCCGGCGCGGGCCTGCTGGATCTCCTTGCGGGTGACGGTCACGTCCGCGTCCTGGGCGGCCCGGTGCAGTACGCGGTCGAGGACCATGCCGTGCAGGGTGTCACGGGCGAGGCCGCCGGACTTGGCGATGGCCTGCTCGTACTGCGCCTCGCCCTTGGTGGCGGCGCGCTGCGCGGTCCGTACCTCGTTCACCCGGTTCTCCAGCTGGGAGACCGTGATGCGGTCGTCACCGACGACGGCCGCGGCACCGGGATGCGCGTCGCTGCCACAGGCGGTCAGGAGGGGGGCCGCGGTGACGAGTGCGGCGGAGAGGAGGAACGCGGTGCGACGGCGGCGGTGCAAGGAGACCTCCTGTAGGAGATTGTGCGGCGGTGCACAATGTCTTGCGGTGATCGATGGTAGGCAGGGGACCGGCTCTCGGCCACCCATTCGACCCAACGATTCGCCCGGACTTCGGGCACCGGCACGGGGCCGTCTCCATCCGCACGCCGCACGGCGGGCCGCACGGCGGTCTCAGCCGCGGACCTGGCCCAGCCACTGGAGGGTCCGGCCGATCTCCACGGCCAGCGGATGGCCGGGGCCCCGCACCCGTTCGGCGTCGTACTTGAGCCGGACCAGCATGTCGTGGGCGGCGGCCCGGTCGCCGAGCGCGAGGAGCAGGTGTCCGATGCGGCGGCGTACCTCGAAGGAGAGCTCGGCGTCCTGGGCGACGTACTGGTTCTCGTAGTACGGCAGCAGCGCGCGGTACTCGGCGAGCGCCGCGGCCGGTTCGCCGAGTTGTTCCAGGCACTGGGCGGCCTCGTAGCGGAAGCGCAGGGACTGCGGGTCGGCCTGGCCCGCCTCGGTGGCCCGTTCGTCGGCGAGGCGGCGCAGTTCGGGCAGGGCGCGGCGGTACTGGCCGTCGTCCATCAGCGTGGCCGCGTACTGCTTGCGCAGGGTGCGGACGACCGGTGAGTGCTCGCCGTGCTGGGCTGCGGCGGCCGGGAGGATCTGGCCGAGGATGTCGACGGCCTGGGTGATGCGGCCCTCGCCGAGGAGCCGCTTGACCTCGTCGACCGCTCCGGCGACATCGGGTTTCTCGACGGCGGGCGCGGCCTGGGGCTGCGCGGCGAGGGTGCGGGCGCGGTCCGGCCAGGGGGCGTGCGGGCGCAGGAACGGGCGCGTGGGGTCGAGCGGCCCGCCGGACGGGACCCCGCGCGCGGGGAGCAGCGGCAGCAGCTGCTCGTACGTCTCCTGGGCGGAGTCCGGGCGGTGCTGCGGATCCTTGGAGAGCAGCCGCAGTACGAGGGCTTCGAGCGCCTCCGGCACCTCGGGGCGCAGCCGGCGGACCGGCAGGGGCGGCTCGTAGAGGTGGCGGTGCAGCACGCCGAGGGCGGTGGAGCCCGAGAACGGCACGTCTCCGCTGAGGAGTTCGTGCATCAGCACCCCGAGCGCGTACAGGTCGGTGTACGGGCCGACCGCGCCGCCCATCGCCTGCTCGGGGGCCATGTAGGCGGGCGATCCGATGGGTGAGCCGGTGTGCGTGAGGCGGGTGGTGTCCGTGTCCATCACCGACGCGACACCGAGGTCGAGCACGGTGATCGTGCCGTCCTGCTTGATCATCACGTTCCGCGGCTTGAGGTCGCGGTGGACGATCGGCACGGCGTGCACCGCGGAGAGCACGGCGCACAGTTGCGCGGCGACCGCGACGGTCCACTGCCAGGGGTACGGGTCGTGTTCGGCGAGGTGGTCGGAGAGGTCGGCCCCGTCGACGTACTGCATGACGAGGAACAGCTCCTCGCCCTCGCTGCCCGCGTCGTGCACCGTGACCAGGCCCGGGTGGTCGACCTGTGCGGTGACGCGGCACTCGCGCACGAATCGGCGGCGCAGTTCCTCGGCCTCATGGCCCGCGACCTTGTCAGGACGCAGCAGCTTGACCGCGACGCGCCGGTCCAGACGCTGGTCGTACGCCGTCCACACCTGGCCCATGCCGCCCTGTCCGATGAGCGTGGACAGTTCGTAACGGTCGGTGATCACACGTCCCGACGCCACGGTCACCTGCCGTCCTCGTGCTTGCGGAGATAGTCACTCAGCTCGTCGAGCTCGGCGCGCACCTGGTCGATACGGGCGGGCGCGGGGCGCTGCGGCGGCGGGGTCGGAGTCGGCGCGGAGGGC
>NZ_LIPP01000215.1 GCF_001418335.1 Streptomyces aurantiacus
GGCTCACCCTCGCCGTCCGCGACTCGAACACGATGCTGCGCCGCAACCTGCTGCACGCGCGACGCTACCCGTCCATGACACTGAACCTGCTGCTCACGCCGATCATGCTGCTGCTGCTCTTCGTCTACGTCTTCGGCGACGTGATGAGTGCGGGCATCGGGGGCGGCGGCGCCGACCGCTCCGACTACATCGCCTACATCGTCCCGGGCCTCCTGCTGATGACCATCGGCAGCACCGTGATCGGGGCCGCGGTGTCCGTCTCCATGGACATGACCGAGGGCCTCATCGCCCGCTTCCGTACCATGGCGGTCTACCGCGGCTCCCTGCTCGTCGGGCACGTCGTCGGCAGTGTGCTGCAGGTGCTCGCCAGCCTGGTCCTCGTCAGTGGTGTCGCCGTGGCCATCGGCTTCCGCTCCACGGACGCCACGGCTCTGGAGTGGCTGGCGGCGTTCGGGCTGCTCGCGCTGTTCTCCGTGGCGCTCACCTGGATCGCGGTCGGGATGGGAATGGCCAGCCCGAACCCCGAGGCGGCCAGCAACATGGCTGTGCCGCTGATCCTCCTCCCGCTCATCTCCAGCGCCTTCGTCCCCATCGACGCGATGCCGGGCTGGTTCCAGCCGGTCGCCGAGTACCAACCGTTCACGCCGGCCATCGAGACCCTGCGCGGCCTGCTGCTCGGCACCGAGATCGGCAACAACGGGTGGCTCGCGATCGCCTGGTGCATCGGCCTGTCCGTGCTCGGCTACCGCTGGTCGACAGCGCAGTTCAACCGCGACCCGAGGTAACCGACATGACAGCGCGGGCCGCGTCCCGCAGCTCGTCACGCTCCAGGGCGGCGTACTCCGACACCGCGTCGGCGTAGGCCGCCCCGGCCGTTTCCCCGGCGGCCCCGACCGTCCGCCGGGCGCGGTCCGCCGACATCGTCGGCTGGTACGAGCGCAGCACCCCCAGCCGTTCGGCCAGCGCGATCATCCGTACGGCGGCCATGTCGTCGTCACCGGACGCGAGCCCGGCCATGCCGAGGGCGTGCAGCACCGTTCCGAACACCGTCAGTTCCATGGGCCGGGGCGGTCCTGCGAGCAGGGTCCGCAGCCCGTGCCGCAGCCGGCCGACCGGCTCGCAGACCAGTTCGAGACGGCCGGCGTGGGCGTGTGCCGTCACCGTCACCGACTGGATCTCCAGCGCCCACCGGTCGAGAAAGGGGTCGCCGCTCTGCATCGAGCCGGCCTCGGACATCGACTCCACGGCGCCGCGCCACAGGCCGAGCCCGACCTCCGTCAGTCCGCGGGCGAGCGCGATCTCGGCGCGGCCACCGACGTCGGCGAAGTCGTCGTTGTGCGCGACGTTGTTGCCCTCCGCCTGCCGCAGCCAGTACTCGGCCTCGTCGGGGTCGCCGCGGTGGAGGCAGGCCAGGACGAGGCCCCAGCGGATGCCGATGGAGTCGTGCTCGTCACCGAGCCGCGGCAACGCCTTGAGCGCCGCCCGAAGATGCTCGTACGCGGCATCGCCCCGCTCCGTCTGCAAGCACAGCTCGCTCCGTCGGGCGTGGCCCATGACCTGCATGAACGGGTTGTCGACCGGCGCCAGTTCGGTGACGACCCGGCCGGCCGAGGCGAGCGCGCGTTCGATGTCGTGCTCGTGCTCCCAGATGTAGCCGGCGACGTACTCGGCGATGCCGGCGAGCAGCGGGTGCTCGCTGGCGCACAGCGCCCGCAGTACCTCGTAGTCGGGAGGCCGCATCTCGGGGATCGCGCCCAGCAGGATCGCGACGGCGCGCAGCAGGGTGTCCGGCGGGGCCGGGGGCAGCCGGCGCAGGGTGACGAGCTGGCGTACGGCGTGCGGGCCGTAGCCCATGAACAGGGTCGCCGTGCTCAACGCCGCGGCGCTGCGGGCGACTTCGACGTATTCGGGCTCGGGGTGGTAGTGCGAGAGCGGCGGGCCGGTGTCCGCGGTGAGGGCGACGAGGCGTGGGTAGTGG
This sequence comes from Streptomyces aurantiacus, assembly GCF_001418335.1. Taxonomy (GTDB): domain Bacteria; phylum Actinomycetota; class Actinomycetes; order Streptomycetales; family Streptomycetaceae; genus Streptomyces; species Streptomyces aurantiacus. The sequence goes on from NZ_LIPP01000215.1 coordinate 1,979, forward strand.
GAGCCGGTGGACCACAGGGCGGCGAGAACGGCGGTGAGGGCGGCGATGGTGGGGCAGTCCGTACGGGCCAGGGCGTGCCGCAGGGCCAGCACGAGGTTGTCCTGCTCGGCCCTGACCCGCTCCCCGACGGCGACGGAATCCCCCCTGTCCGAGCGGAGCCGAGAGCTCGGGGAAGGTTCCGAGGCGAACAGCCAGTCGTGGTGCGCAACCCCGAAGTCCCGCGCCCAGGCGAGGAATTGGCCGACGGCCTCCTCGTCCTCGCCCGCCTCCGCGCGCCGGGCCGCGCTGAACTCCCGTACGGTCTCCAGCATCCGGAACCGCACGCCGGCCGGAGTGTCGGCGACGGTGAGCAGCGACTGATCGGCCAGCTGCTCCAGGAGCAGCAGCGCGTCCTCGCCGAGCACCTGCTCCGCCGCCTCGCCGGAGAAGCCGCCGGGGAAGACGGACAGCGTGCGCAACGCCGCCCTGGCGTCCTCGGCGAGCAGGTTCCAGCTCCACTCCACGACCGCGTGCAGGGTGCGGTGGCGTTCCGGGGCGTCCCGTGCGCCGCCGCGCAGGAGAGCGAACCGGTCGCCGAGACGGCGGGCGATCTCCGGAACCGACAGGACGCGGACCCGCGCCGCGGCCAGCTCCACGGCGAGCGGCAGCCCGTCGAGGTGGCGGCACAGCTCGGCCACCGCGTCCGGCGGCAGCTGCACGCCGCTCCTGGCGGCCCGGGCCCGCTGGGTGAACAGCTCGGCCGAGGTGTCGGGGCCGAGCTCCGGCAGCGCGTACACCGCCTCCGAGGTGAGGCCGAGCGGGGCCCTGCTGGTGGCGAGTACCCGCAGGTCCCTGGAGGACGAGACCAGGGCCTGTACGAGGTCGGCGGCGCCCCGGACGACCTGCTCGCAGTTGTCGAGGACCAGCAGGGCGGAGCCGGAGCCGAGCACGCCGAGGATGCCGGACACCGGGTCGGCCGAGGCGTGGCCGCTGACGGCGCCGGGCCGGCCCTCGCTCGCACCGAGCGCGGAGGCCACCTCCGCGGTCACGTCCTCGTCCGCGGTGACGCCGGCGAGCGGTACGAAGTGGACCACGCGCTGTTCGGCCCGGCGGCTGACGGCGTGTGCGAGCCGGGTCTTGCCGAGGCCGCCGGGGCCGATGACGGTGACAGCACGGGAGGCGCGCAGCAGCCGCTCGACCGCCGCGATGTCCTCGTCCCGGCCGAGCAGCGGGTTCGGCTCGTGCGGCACGCCGTGCCTGACCACGGGCGCCTCGCCGAGCAGGAGTTCCTGTTGTACGGCCTTGAGTGCGGCGCCCGGGTCCGTGCCGAGTTCGTCGCGCAGTTCACGGCGGTACGCCTCGTACCGCGTCAGCGCGGCGGACGGGCCCGCCGTCGCCGCCTCGCCGCGCAGCAGTTCGGCGAGCAGTTCCTCGTCGCGCGGATGCTCCGAGGCGGCCACGGCGAGCGGCCCGGCCGCCTCCGCGTGCCGTCCGAGGCGGGCGAGCGCGAGCGCCTGCGCGCGGACGAGCGCACCGCGGACCGGTGCGCGCTCGGCGCGCAACGCGGCGACGGGGTCGTCGGTGTCGCCGGCCTCGTCGGGGGTGCCCGCCCACAGGGCGAGCCCGGCCTCGGCGGCGGCCAGCGATCCCGCGTGATCGCCGGCCCTGGCCCGGTCGGCGCACGTGGCGGCGTGCAGCAGCAGGGCGGAGCTGTCGACCTGGTCCTCGGCGAGGGTGAGCCGGTATCCGGTCGGCGTGCTCGCGACGACGTCGGCGCCCAGTTGCGTCCGCGCCCTGGACACGAGGACCTGCACCGCCTTTCCCGGCCGCTCCGGCAACTGGTCCGGCCACAGCCCCGCCACGAGCCGCTCGGTGCTGCAGCCGGTGCGCAGGTCGCCCGCGAGCAGCGCGAGAAGACCGCGGAGCCGGGGCGCGGTGACCTCCTGCCCACGACAGGCGACACGCGGCAGGAGGATCAGGTCGGTGGTCACTCGTGCAGATTAGCCAAGGCCGGGCCGCCCGAACTCCCGCCGGGGGCCGAAGTCCCGTTGCCCGGCAGCTGGGTGCCCCTCAGGGGGCGCCTTCCGGTACTTCGTCCCGGATCCCCGCCTTGTGCCGCACCGTGCCGCGCTCCCGCGGCAGCCGGTGCTCCAGGCGCAGCATCAGTACCGCGCCCAGCGCGGCGAGAAGCCCCACGGCGAGCCAGGGGAACAGCCGGTTCTGGCTGAAGAGCAGGCCGAAGAGGCTGGGCGCGATGATGTTCGCACCGGCGAAGGAGTACTGGAACGCCGCCAGGTAGGTGCCGCGCGACCCGGCCGGTGCCGCCGCGGCGGCGAGCGCGTTCGACGCGGGCCCGTACACCATCTCCGCGGTGGTGTAACACACCACCACGGCCACCAGGAACGGCACCAGCATCCGGGACGACACCAGGACGGCCGCCGCTGACGCGGCGCACCACAGCACCCACAGGCCGCCGGCCCATGCCATGGCGCGGGCGCGGGTACAGCGGCGGCGTACGAACCGGGTGACACCGGCCGTGCAGGTCGCGAGCAACAGGGTGTTCATGGCCAGCAGGGGGCCGGGCAGCCAGTCCGGTCCTGAGAGGCCGTCGACGACGTAGAGGGGCAGCGACAGCGCGAGGAACGAACTGCACAGGGCGAAGATCGTGCATGTCCCGATCAGCGCGAGGTAAGGCCGGTCCCGCAGGAGCGCCCGGTGACCGAAGTGGCCCTGGGCCGGTGGCGGGGCGTGCGGGGTGGACGGCACCGCGAGGACGACCACCAGCGCGGCGACCAGAAAGGCCAGCGCGCTGCCGAGAATGAGTCCCTCGTAGACGCGCGCGGAGTCGACAGCGAGCACGGCGCCCGCGAGCAGCGCTCCACCGCCGCCGCCCGCTTCCCTGATCATCCCGGTCCGGGCGAACCAGTGGTCCTTGGCATCCACCCCCGCGGCGCTCGTCCCCTCCGCGCTCGTCCCCTCCGCGCTCGTCGCCTCGGCGTCCGCCTGGTCGGCGACAAGCGTGAAGACCGACGACCAGTAGACCCGCAGGCCCAGGGACGACACCAGGACGGCGGCCACCAGCGAACTCGCTCCGGACACCGCCAGATAGAACAGAAATCCCAGCCCCTGCAGCGCCTGGCCGCAGGCCACCACCAGCCGCGGCCCGAACCGGTCGACCAGCCGGCCGACGACCAACGGCACCGGCAGAGTCAGGGCGGTGGTCACGCTGATGAGCACACCGAGTGTCGCCAGGCCCAGGTCGGTGACCTTCACGAAGTACAGGAGCGACAGCGGCAGATACAGGCCCGTGCCCAGCGCGTCGACCGCCACCGCCACCAGGAGCGGCCAGCGTCTCGGTCCGGTCCGGCCGTCCGTACCGTCGCTCGTCGCCGCCCCTGCCACGCCATGCACCACCCTCGTCCCGCCCGGCCACCCGCTGACCAGCCCTCGTTTGTAACAAGGATGTCGGCGGCCCTCAACTGCTTATCGCGGCCACCGGCATGGCAGCGGCTCAGCACCAGGCGAGAACGGGGGTGGCGCTCCGAGACACGGCCCCGCCCGTGTCCGCGTATCGCGCCTCCTTGAAGGCGGCAAGGCAGCGCCCGTGAGCGGAACGCAATAGTCCACACACGGCACGTCATTGTCCACACCCGTCGCTCTAGTCTCGCAGCGAGCCGACCGCGCGGCCCCGGCGTAGCACCCGCACAGGTACGTCACTTCTCCACAACCCCACGGACGGAGATCCACATGCGCAGGACGAGCGCACGGTTCACCCTGACCGGAGCCGCGGCGGCGAGTGCCGTCGTCATGGCCGTGATCGGAGCCACCACGGCGAGCGGTACCACCGACGCCCCGTCGGAGCCGGCGGTCGCCGCTGCCGCCGCGCCCATCGGTTTCGGGGCCGCCACCACCGGCGGAGCGAGCGGGAGCACGGTGACCGTCACCAACGCCTCCGCCTTCAAGACCGCGGTGCAGAGCAGCACCACCCAGGTCGTCCGCGTCAACGGCACCATCGCGCTGACGGAGATGACGAAGGTCGCGTCGAACAAGACGATCGTCGGCGTCGGCACCGCGGGGAAGATCACCGGCAGCGGACTCAACGTCGCGAGCGTGAACAACGTCATCATCCAGAACCTCTCGTTCTCCGGGTCCAACGACGACGCCATCAACGTCCAGTACTCGACGAACGTCTGGATCGACCACAACGACATCTCCGACGCGTACGACGGGGCCGTCGACATCAAGCGTGCCTCGACGAACATCACGGTGTCCTGGAACCGCACCCACGACCAGGACAAGAACATGCTGCTCGGTCACTCCGACGACAACTCCGGTGAGGACACCGGCAAACTGAAGGTGACCTACGACCACAACTGGTTCGACGGCACCAACCAGCGCAACCCGCGCGTCCGGTTCGGCAACCCGGTGCATGTGCTGAACAACTACTTCAGCGACATCGGCTCCTACGGCGTGGCGTCCACCGAGAACGCGGGTGTCCTCGTCGAGGCGAACTACTTCGAGAACACCGACGACACCTACCACCTCGGTGAGGGAAGTTCCGACGAGGGCTCGCTCGTGGCGAGGAACAACTACCTGTCGAACTCCACCGCCGGACAGACCGGTGGGTCGGTGGCGTCGATCCCGTACAGCTACACCGCGCAGTCGGCGTCCACCGTCAAGGCGAGCGTGACCGCCGGTGCGGGCGTCGGCAAGATCTGAGCCATCCCCCCACGGAACAGCACGGAACGGGGCAGGGCCGGTGACCGACGTGTCACCGGTCTTGCCCCTCGGCACCACCTCCCCTACGTTGCCGTGGGCCTCGTCGGCACCGCGGCTCCCGGGGTACCCCGACGGGCCGGACGAGGGGGCGCCATGGACCCGGACTCGGAACAGGGCACCGCGGGCGGCACGTCGCACGGGCCGGGCCGGCCGCTGACCGTCGGCCTGCTCACCGCCAACATCCACCTGGGCGTCGGGGCGACGCTCTGGTCCGGGGCCTGTGCCGCCGCCGAACGCAACGACGTCAACCTGATCTGCTTCCCCGGCGGGAACCTCCGCCACGGTGACGTGACCCGCAGCGAGTTGTACGAACTCGTCGGACCGGCCCGGCTCGACGGTGTGGTCTGCTGGAGTTCCACCCTGGGGCTGCCGTCGGCCGGGCCCCGAGCCCGCCGCCTGTTGCGCCGGCTCGCCCATCTGCCGCTGATCAGCCTCAATCAGCCGCTCAGCGACCAGACGGACGTGCTGTCGATCGACTCCCACGCGGGCATGCGCAAACTCGTCGGGCATCTCGTGGACCGGCACGGCCGCAGCAAGCCGGCCTGCATCCACGGGCCGCTCGCCAACCCGGTCTCCGAGGAGCGCTACCGCGCCTGTGTGGACGCCCTGCGCCACCACGGCATCCGGCACGAACACGTGGGCGCCGCGGTCGACTTCGCCGCGGCGGCCGGCGCCTCGGCGATGCAGGTGCTGCTCGATGTCCGCGGGCTGACCCCGGGCGTCGACTTCGACGTGGTGCTGGCCTGCAGCGACGTCCTCGCCGCGGGAGCGCTGCGCCACCTCACCGAACGCGGCATACGGGTCCCGGAGGACGTGGCCGTGGTCGGCTTCAACGACTCGCCCGAAGCCCGCCTCGGCGACCCGCCCCTCACCTCCGTGGCGCTGCCCTTCGAGGAACTCGGCGCGCTCGCCGTGGACACCCTCGTCGCCCGGCTGCGCGGCACTCGCCCACCGGATCGCACCACCATCCCGGCCACGCTGGTGCCGCGCCGCTCCTGCGGATGCCCGTATCCGACGTCGTACCGGCCCTCTCCCGTCGCCCCGGCACCGGTCACCGCCCGGCGCCCGGAGGGATGGGACGCGGTGAACGGCGTGCTGCCCTCCGGAGGCCCCCGCCTGGCCGCGGCCTTCCGCGCCGAACTCGCGCGCGGAGACGGCGATGCGTACGCCCCAAAGAACGCGCACGACACCGACAGCGGCGCCGGTGCCGACGCCGGTGCCGACACCGGCGCGGTGAACGGGGACGTCCTGCCCGGGGACTTTCTCCCCCTGGTCGAGCGGCTGGTGCGCGGCAGCGCCGGGACACAGCCCGAAGTCGACCGGTGGCACCAGGCGTTGGAGGGTGCTCGGCGCGGTGTCGTCGACATGCTCCCGGACCCGTTGCGCCGGGCCGGCGAGATCCTGTTCGGGCAGGCCCGGCTCCTCGTGGCGGAGCGATCCCGCGCCCTCCTGGAGTACGAGCGCTGGTCGCAGACCCAACGGGCCCGCAGGTTACGGGAGTTCGGAACCGCCCTGACCACCGTCGTGGATCTGGAGGGGCTCTCGGACGTGCTGGAGCGCCATCTGGGCCAGTCGGGCGTCCCGCACTGCCGGATCGTCCTGTACGACCGGGGCGCCGACGCCGCCGGTCCGGCTGCTCCGGGGATGGCGCGTCCGCTGCTCGCCCGTGCGGAGGCGGGCCAGGAGTCCGGGCCCGCCGGTCCGCTCGGCAGCCCCGCCTTCTCCCCCGCCCTGCTGCTTCCCGACTCCCTGCTGCCCCACGACGGCCGGTTCACGCTGGTGCTCGAACCCCTGCACATCGGGGAGGAGCACCTGGGCGTGGCCGTGTTCGAGGCGACCTCCACGCAGGCCGCGTACCACGACGGGGCGCTCTACCGTGAGCTGGGTGACCAGATCAGCGCCGCGCTGAAGGGCATCGGGCTCTTCGACGAGGTGCGGCGCGCCCGGGACGCCGCGGAGCAGGCCAGCAGGTTCCAGACCCGGCTGCTGACGCATGTCACCGACGAGTTGCGCACTCCGGTGGAGGCCATGCTGCACCACTCCGGTGATCCGGGAGAGGCCCTCATGGAGGTCCGCCGGGACGCCGTGCGCGTACTGCACCTCATGGAGAACCTGCTCGACCTCGCGCGTTCGGAGGCCGGTGATCTCCTGCTGACCAGGCGGCTCATCGACCCGTTGCCCGTGCTGTCGCGGGCGTGCGCGTCGGCGGCCTCCGCGCTGCCCGCAGGACCCGGGTGGCGGCTCGACCTGCCCGCGCGGCTCCCCTCGGTGTGGGTGGACGAGACACGGTTCCAGCAGATCCTGCACAACATGCTGGTCTCGGCGGCGGGCCGCGCGAAGGACGCGCCGCCGCGGGTCGCGGCTGCCGTCGGCCCGACCGGCGTACGGGTCACGGTCGCCGTCCCGGACGCCCGGGCGTCGTTCGCGCGGCCCGGCCAGCTCCTGGACGTCGGGGTGACCACGGCCCGGCGACTGGCCATGATGCACGGAGGAGCACTGACCGTCTCCGACAGCACGGGCCGGGCCCGGTACGTCCTGGAACTTCCCCTGCCCTCTCCCGGCGGGCAGACGCACCTGGCCGACGCCGGCGACGCCCCGCTGCTCGTCGTCACTCCCGGGGAACTCGGCGCGGACGTGGCCGCGCACGCCGCACGCCACGGCCTGGAGGTGCTGCGGCCCGACGCCGCGCACGACCCCTTGCCGTCGATCGCGCGGCGTACGCCCGGAGCCGTCGTGTGGGACGCGCAGCCCGACCGGCCCCAGGAGTGGCGTGCGGTGCAGCGGCTGCACGACCATCCGGCCCTGCGCCACACGCCGTTCATGCTGTTCGGCGCCGACGGCACCGATCTGCCGGGGGCCCTGCGCGCGCTGCGGCCCGACGGATTCGCCGAACCGGTGATCGTCGCGGCCGGTTCGCAGGAGTCCCGGGAGGCGCTGCGACGGCTGGCCGAGACGGCCCTGCCGGACCACCCGGCGCGGGTCTCCACCGACGCGACGACGCTGCTCGCGCTGGTCGCGGAGGAGACGCCGCGGCTGGTGGTACTGGAGCGGGCCCTGCCCGATCTCCAGGCCCTGGACGTGGTGGACCGGCTGCACGACGGCACGGGCCGGGCGCTGTGCCCCGTCGTCATCGCCGACCACGAGGGCATGACGGCGGCGGACGCGCGGCGCGGACGCCAGCACCCGGCGCTGCTCATGCTGGACATGGACGTGTTCGCGCCGCACGAGGCAGCCGCGCTCGTGCGCGAACTGGCGGGCCACGGCGTCCGGTTGCCCTCGCGCACCAGGGACGTCCTCGACGAGGCCCTGATCTTCCTCTACGAGCACTGGCGACGGCCGATCTCCCGCTGGCAGGTGGCGCAGGCCGCCGGCATCAGCCCCGACCACCTCGGCAAGCTCTTCCAGCAGCGGTACGGCCTGACGGTGTGGGAGTACCTGACCCGGCTGCGGATCCGGCGGGCGGCGGAGCGCCTGCGGTCGAGCAACGACAGCGTGCAGAGCGTCGCCCGGGCGGTGGGTTTCCGCGACCGCGCGTACTTCAGCCGGGTGTTCCGCCGGGTCACGGGCGCCGCCCCGCACCACTACCGTGAGATGACCGCCTCCGCGGAGGACATACGGGGCACCGTTTCCGCAGAGGGCGTACGGGGCGTGCGCGGAAGCAAGCGCTCACCGTCCGTCAAGTCTCATTAAAAGATGCCCTTCTCCGGTTTATGAATGGCGGACATTTCCTGTCCGTCGGGCCGGTTATCGACCGGTTGTCGACTTCTCGCGCCGGAACGTGGAGCGCACCCGCGAACATCTCCGGGAACCGGGTGGTCTTTGCATTCCGGAACACTTCCACTTCCCATAAAACCGGTTGCATAGCTGCCTTTTCGGGCGATCGGCTCCACTGCCTGGGGCCCGTTGACAGGGTCTGGTTCGCTGCTCAATCATCGCCGTGCGTCCAGGTGTTCCCAATCGGCACACCACTCGGGCGACGTCTCCGCACCCGTGGGGCGCCGTGAGCCAGAAAGCTGGTGGGCAGAATGCCGCACAACCAAGGCGTGAACGCGTCGTCGTTATCGCCTGGCAACGTTGTCGCAATGAATTGCCCCCTCACCGCACGTCTCCTCACCGCACGTCCGCTCACCGCACGTCCCCTCACCCCCCGCTCCGACACCGCAGTTCCGCCCGGCATCCGGGCGTAGAGCAGCCTCGGGGCCCGCCGCACAGGCGGCAGAGTTTCCACCGTGACTCTCGGAACCAGTAACCCTGACGACGCTGACGACGGGAAGAACCAGCTTTGTCCGTGCATCAGACCCCCCGCGTTCCGTTCCCCCGACCGT
>NZ_LIPP01000216.1 GCF_001418335.1 Streptomyces aurantiacus
TCGGGAGGGGCAAGGGGCGGGGCAACGACTGGGGTGACGGCTGGGTGACGGCTGGGGTGACAGGAGGGTCGGCAAGAGGGCACTTTACTGGGCGCGGACCTGTACACCTGCGCTCGGGGCCGTTCTCGCGCGGACGTCCCGCAGAGCCCCGCGCGCACACCGTCTAAGCTCCGGCCATGCGCATATTGGTCTTGGAGGACGATCCCGAACTCGGGCCCGTCGTCGCAGCTCAGCTGCGGGGTGCGGGGTTCGCGGTGGACCTCGCGCGAACGCTGGCCGAAGCGGATCTCAAGCTCTCGGTCAACAGCTACGACTGCGTCGTGGCCGACCGCTCGGTTCCGGACGGCGACTCGCTCACCCTGCTCGCCGGGCACCGGCGTGCGGGTTCGGCGCTGCCCTTCCTGCTGCTGACGGCGCTGGACGCGGTGAGCGACCGGGTGGCCGGCTTCGAGCACGGCGCGGACGACTACCTGGTCAAGCCATTCGCGTTCGCCGAACTGGTCGTACGGGTGCGTGCGTTGTGCCGCAGGGAGCGGCCCGCGCGGCCGTCGGTCCTGCGGGCGGACGACCTGGAGGTCGACCTTCCACGGCGGCGTGTGTCCAGGGCCGGGGTACTGCTCAGTCTGTCGGCCAAGGAGTTCGCCGTGCTGGAGGTGCTGATGCTGCGTGCGGGCGAGGTGGTGACGCGCACCGAGCTGATCGAGAGCTGCTGGGACGAGGCGAGCGAGCCCATGTCCAACGTGGTGGACGTCCTGATCGGCCAGCTGCGACGACGGCTCGGGCCGCCCGATGCGATCGGGACGGTACGCGGCGTCGGCTACCGGCTGGGCGGAGCCGAGCAGAAGCCGGCCGCCGAGGCGCGGGCGTGAACGGCCTGCGCCGCGTCGCGGGCATGATCCGCCCGGACGCCCGGCGACCTGCTGCCGACGGACCTGGCGATGGGCTCGGCGACCGGCCTGTCGACGGGCCTGGCGACGGACTTGTCGACCGCCGTGGTCCGACGTCCGTGTCCTCCACGTCACCCGCCGTGGCCCGGCTGCGGCGCACCCGCCGGTTGATGACGCTCCTCTTCGGCTCGACGACCGCGGCCTGCCTCGTCGTACTCGCCGCGGTCGCCGTCCACATCGACTCCGAATCCCGCAGGTCCGGCCTCGACCACGAGGTCGACAGCCGCGCCGTCGGCCTGTCCCAGGCGGTCTGGTTCGACGACGGTGCACTGCACCTGGATCCACTGCGGGAGGACGAACTCGCGCGCAGCGCCGAGGTGTTGGCCGTTCTGCAGACGTCTCCGGCAGACTCGCCCTCGGTGTGGAACGTCGTTCCCTCGCGTCCGGCGCTGCCCGAGAGGGACTGGCTCGACCACATCTGGCGGAGCGTCCAGGAAGAGCAGGAGACCGTGATCGTCAGCGCTCCCTCCGAGGAGGGCGGGCGGCTGAGGTGGGCGGCGGCTCCCGTGTGGGACGGCGACCGGATCGGTGCGGCCGTGCTCGTCGGCACGGAGCTGGCGCGCAGCGAGCAGGAGCACGACGAGCTCGTTCGCTGGCTGGCGCTCGGTTGCACGGCGCTGGTCTGCTGTGCGGCGGCCGTCGGCCATCTGCTGTCCGGCCGGGCCATGCGTCCCGCTCTGCTCGCGCTGGAGCAGCAGGAGCAGTTCCTGGCGGAGGCGGCACACGAGTTGCGTACACCGCTGGCGACACTGCGGCTCGTGGTGGAGCGGGAGGGGTCCTCCGACGAGGCCCTGCGGCTGGTGGACCGGCTGAGCCGACTGGTCACGGGGCTGCTCGCCAGGGCCCGTGCGCAGGCCGGTGCGCAGCGGGCCGAGCTGGTGCCCCTGCGTCTCGACCAGTTGGTGGAGACGACGGTCGAGGAACTGCCGGACCACGAGAGCGTCAGGGTGCGCTCCGAACCGGTGGTGGTGCTCGGCGACCCCGACCTGCTGGCCCAGGCGGTACGGAACCTGGTGGAGAACGCCCAACGGCACGGTGGCCCGGCCGGCTCGCCCGTGGAGGTCACCGTCTCACCCGGGCTCGTCACGGTCCGGGACCACGGAGCGGGCGTACCGCTCGCGGACCGGGAGCGGGTCTTCGCGCGGGGTGTCACGGGCGTCACCGGGGGATCCGAAGCCGCCCCGGAGCCGGAAGCCGTCGTACGAACAGAAGTTGTCCTGGGGACGGGAGCCGTCTCGGAGACGGGAGCCTCGGGAACAGAGGCCCCCCTGAGCACCGGAACCGCCCTGGACACAGGAACCGCCCTGGGAACAGGCGCCGGGCTCGCCATCGTCCGCTGGGTCGCCGAACTGCATCACGGCACCGCCCACCTCGCGGACGCCCCCGGAGGCGGCCTGATCGCCGAGCTGCGACTGCCGAGGCACCCGGAGCGGACGGAGTGGACAGCGCCCTCATCCTCCTCTCATGAAGGCTCCGACATCGTGGGCGCATGAACGCTCCGCGCACATCCCGGCTACTGGCCACCGCAGCCGCGGGCCTCGGCACCCTCCTCCTCGTGGCGAGCCTGCACGGCATGCCGTTCGGGGGCGACGCCGAACCGCCTCCGACCGAGGTGGCCGTCAGGGTCGACCAGGTCGGCTATGTGCGCGGAGAGGCGAAGCAGGCCTACGTCATGGGGCCCGCGGCAGCCCTCACGGGTGCGCGCTTCAAGGTCGTCGACGCCAGGAGCAGCGACGCCGGCGGCACCGATGCCAAAGACCCCGACGCCGAGAACGCGGTGGTCATGGCGGGGAGAGTCGGAGCGAACACCGGCCGCTGGAACGCCAAGTACCCCTCGGTACGTACCGTCGATCTCTCCGCGCTGAACACTCCCGGCACCTATCGCATCGTCCTGGCCGGGACCGCGGCCGGCCGCTCGCCCGCCTTCCGGGTCGCCGGTGCCCGCGAGCTGATGGCCCCGCTCGTCCGGGACAACGTCCGTTTCCTGCAGGCCCAGCGCGACGGAGCCGACGTACACACCGGCGGCCCGCGGCACGCCCTGCGGCACGGGCCTTCTCATCTGGCCGACCAGGACGCGGTCGTCCACGCCCCTCCGGAGTACGACGAGGAGGGCACCGAACTGCTCGACGAGCGGCTGACCCCGACCGGTGACCGGGCCGACGTCTCGGGAGGCTGGTTCGACGCGGGGGACTTCCTCAAGTTCACCGGCACCACTTCCTACTCGGTCGCCGAACTCCTGCTCGCACAGCGTGACGTGCCGGGTATGACGGAGCTTTCGGCCGAGGCCTCGCACGGGCTGGCCTGGCTGGACAAGATGTGGGACGGGGACAGCGAGACCCTCTACGCGCAGGTCGGCATCGGCGTCGGCAACGAGAACGTCCGCACGGACCACGACGTGTGGCGGCTGCCGGAGGCCGACGACCGGCTCGACGTGTCACCCGGTGACCCGGACTACACGATCAAGCACCGGCCGGTCTTCCCCGCGGCCGGGCCGGGCGAGGCGATCAGCCCCAGCCTGGCGGGGCGGGTCGCCGCGGCCTTCGCCCTCGCCGCCCAGCGCGCGGCCACCACGGATGCCGAGGAGGCCGAGGACTGGCTGGCCAAGGCCGCCGCCGTCTACGACCTGGCCGACACCGATCCCGACCCCGACGAGCCGCCCGTGACCGCGTTCCCGCCCGCCTTCTATCCCGAGGACTCGTGGCAGGACGACATGGAGTTCGCCGGCGCCGAACTGGCGCTGGCCGCACGAGAGCTCGGGGACGACCGGGAGAGCGACTGGGCCGACGACGCGGCCCGCTGGGCGGACGCCTATCTCGGCTCCGACGTCCAGGGCACTCTCGGCGTCGCGGACGTCAGTGCCCTGGCCCACGTCGACCTGGCCACCGTCCTGGACGGCACCCAGGCATACGGGATCGGGGCCGCGAACCTGTACGAGGATCTGCGCCGCCAGTTGGAGGACGGTGTCGGCCGCGCGGAGCGTGACCCGTTCGGGGCCGGTGCCGTCTACGACGACTTCGACGCGGTCCCGCACACCTTCGGTCTTGTGGCCACCGCCCGCCTCTATGCCGCGGCCACCGGGGACGACCGTTACGCGGCCTTCGCCGGCGGGCAGCGGGGCTGGGCCCTCGGCGCCAACCCGTGGGGAACCAGCTTCGTGATCGGTGCGGGCGAGGTCTACCCGCACTGCCCCGAACACCAGTTGGCCAACCTCGCCGGCAGCCACGACGGGCACGGCGCCATCCTGCGGGGCGCCGTGGTCAACGGCCCCAACGCCGCCGCCAAGCTGGCGGAGTTGAACAGCTTTCCGACCATGAGGAAATGCACGGCAGCCCCGCCGGCAGGGGCCTGGACCGACTTCGACGGCAAGGGCGCACGGTATCTCGACGACGTGGGCGCCTGGCAGACCGTGGAACCCTCACTGGACTTCACCACGACAGCGCTGCTGGCCTTCGCGCTGACCTCCCGGACCACACAGACCGCATAGCCTGCATAGCCTGCGGGGAAGCAGCGGCCCGCCGGACGGGAACGAGATCCTTGTGAGGAGTGACAGGCGGACATGGTCACCGACTGGGAGTGGGACGACACGCTGTTCCTCGGCACGGCCGCCCATTACCGGCGCGGGAGACTCCCTTACGCCCCCGGGCTGGCGGACACGCTCGCCGAAGTCCTGGAACTCGACGGGCGAGGACGCCTCATCGACGTGGGGTGCGGGCCCGGCACCATCGCCCTGGACGTGGTGCACCTGTTCGGCGAGATCGTCGGCGTGGACCCGGACCGCGGCATGATCGCCGAAGCCACCCGGGAAGCCGCCGCGCGCGAGCTGAGCGGGAAGACGCGGTGGGTACGGGCCCGGGCCGAGGAGCTGCCCGCGGGTCTCGGGACGTTCACCGTCGCGGTCTTCGGCCAGTCCTTCCACTGGATGGACCGCGATCTGGTGGCGGCGACCGTCAGGGACATGCTCCGGCCCGGCGGCGCTCTGGTGCACATCTCCGACCTGAAGACGGAGACCAGGACCGCCGAGGGCCTGCCGCATCCGGCGGTGCCCTATCCGGCCCTGGACGACCTGGTCGGACGCTATCTCGGGCCAGTACGTCGGGCCGGCCGGGGCGTGCTGCCGCAGGGCACGCCCGGCAACGAGGCGGCGGTGTTCGGCCGGGCGGGCTTCACCGGCCCCCAGCGGCATGTCGTGCCCGGCGGGCAGGCACTGGAGCGCACGAGTGACGACGTCGTCGCGGGGGTCTTCTCGATGTCGTTCTCGGCTCCTCACCTGTTCGGCCCGCGCCGGGACGCCTTCGAGGCGGACGTACGCCGACTGCTGCGGGAGGTCTCGGCCTCGGACCGGTTCTCCGAACGCCGCCCGAGCACCGAGATCTTCGTCTGGCGCCGAGACCCCCGCTGAGGCGGCTTTCCGCACCACACGGCTTCACCGCCGCCCGGAATCCGGTCGGTCACGCCGTCGGTCACGCCGTCGGCGGGCTCGTCCGCGTGCTCTCCCGTACGACCAGTTCGTACCCCGCGGTGAGGCGGGTGTGCGGGGCCTCCGCGTCGGTGGTGATCCTGTGCAGCACGGCGTCCACGGCCAGTTCGGCGATCTCCCGCTTGTCCGGCGACACGGTGGTCAGTGACGGCACGCTGTAGCGGGTCTCCTGGATGTCGTCGAAGCCCACGACCGCCAGCTCCTGCGGCACCCGCAGGCCGTGTTCGTGTGCCACGCGCATCGCGCCGGAGGCGAGCAGGTCGCTGAAGCAGAAGACCGCGTCCGGCGGGTCGTCGAGAGCCAGCATGACCCGCATGGCGGCGGCTCCGTCGGCGCGGGTGAACTCGCGGGTGTCCGGGACGAGTCGGGGGTCGTGCGGCACGCCCGCGGCGTGCAGGGCCGTCAGGAAGCCGTGCATGCGCTGCACCGTGGTCGCGTGGCTGCGGTCCGAGGGCTGTCCGATGACCGCGATGCGCCGCCGGCCGAGCTGGAGCAGGTGCTCGGTCGCCTCCCGTGCCGCCGCGGAGTTGTCGATCAGCACGTGGTCCGCCGGGATCTTGTACGACTGCTCGCCCAGCAGCACGAGAGGTACCCGGCGCTCACGGTTGGCGAGCATCGTCTCGTCGAGGCAGAGCGGGCTGAGCAGCACACCGTCGATGAGCGGATCACTGAGCCCGCAGGCGATGCGCAGTTCCTCCGCGGGGTCTCCCCCGGTGTCCTCGATGAGTACGGTGCAGCCGCGCTTCTTGGCCGCCGCGATGACCTCCGCGGCGAGTTCCGCGAAGTACGGGGCGACCAGTTCGGGGACGGCCAGCGCGATGATGCCGCTGCGGCCGGTGCGCAGGTGGCGTGCGGAGGCGTTGGGCTGGTAGTCGAGTTCGGCTATGGCGCGCAGCACCCGTTCCCGGGTCTGTTCCGCGACGCGGACCTCGCCCCGGACGACGTTCGAGACGGTCTTGATCGATACGCCCGCGCGCTCCGCGACGTCCTTGAGGCGTGCACCTGCCATGGTGGTCGCTCTCCCTCCCCCGGCTTCCTTCCGGCCGCCCTCGGCGTCTGTGCAGCACGCGAGTTGCTCCGGTGTGCTGCTCAGCGTAAGCCACGTTGCAACGTTGTAATAGCTTCGTTTCCCACTTGGGGCATATGACCCGGTATAGCGCCCTGGTGACCTCCGCGTCCTGCCGGACAGGAAGTTTGCGCACAAGTATTGACGCCGTATTTCCCCAGGGATACAACGTTGTAACTGCCTCAGCTCAGCGACCGAGCCGATCGGTCCGGTCGTTGATTACAACGTTGTACTCGTTGAGTTTCCCTGCCGTGGAAGGACGCATGCCCATGCGGGACCGCACGCCGCACACCTCCCCGCCCGCTCCGTCCCGGCGCCGAGTCCTGCGCGGCACCCTGTCGCTCGGTGCCGTCGCGGCCTCGGCCGCGGCCCTCGGCGGCTGTGACAGCACATTCGCGCAGGGCTTCACCGGCGGGTCGCCCAGCTCGTCGCGGCTGAACTTCTGGAATCCCTTCACCGGCGGTGACGGCGAGCGGCTGCTGGCGATGCAGGCCGTCTACCGCGCCCGGCACCGGGCGACGGACCTGAAGTCGGCGACCTTCGTGTGGGGCAACCCGTACTACACCAAGCTCACGCTGGCGACGCTCGGCGACCGGCCTCCGCAGGTCGCCGTCAGCCACCTGTCGAAGGTGCCCACGCTGGCCGAGGCGGGACTGCTCACCGAACTCCAGCCGTCCGATCTGGCCGAACACGGGCTGACCGAGGACAAGTTCGACCCGCGGCCCTGGAAGAAGTCCCAGCTGGGCGGGAAGCTGTACGCCGTCCCGCTCGACACGCATCCCTTCGTGCTCTACTTCCGGACCGACATCGCCGAGAAGGCCGGACTGCTCGACGGCCAGGGCCGGCTGACGGACGTGGACGGGCCCGACAAGTTCATCGACGCCCTGCGCGCCGCGAAGGAAGTGACCGGGCAGTGGGGCGGCTCGGTCGCCTCGGTGAAGGACGCCTCGACGCAGTTCCGGCTCTTCTGGTCGTTCTACCGGCAGATCGGCGGCGGCGACCTCGTCGCCGACCAGGGCAAGAAGGTCGTCATCGATGTGGAGGCCGCGGCCGAGGCCCTCGCCTACATCCGGCGCCTCACCCAGGAGAAGGTCGTCCCCACGAGCACCGACAGCCCGGGGGCCATCACGATGCTCACCACCGGCAAGGCCGGTTTCCTGATGGACGGCGTCTGGCAGGTCCTCACGGTCCAGGGCTCCAAGGTGAAGTTCGACATGCGGCCGCTGCCGAGGATCTTCGACGACGCGCCCTACGCCTGCGCCGCGGACTCCCACGCCCTGGTCCTGCCCAAGGCGCCATCGGACGCGGCACAACGGCTCGACCTCTCCCTGGGGTTCATCGCCTCCCTGCTCGGCTCCAGCAAGCTGTGGGCGGAAGGCGGACACATCCCCGCCTGGCTGCCCACCCAGCAGTCGTCCGCCTACAAGGCCCTCGAACCGCAGTCGCACTACGCCGCTGCCGCCGACGGCGCCGCCTACGACCCGGTCGCCTGGTACGGAGGCGCGGGCAGCTCCCTGCAGATCATCATCGGCGACGCCGTGACCTCCGTGTTCACCGGCGCCACCAGCCCGACGGCCGGAGCCGCACGGATGCGCCGCGAACTGCGCGAGATCGCGAGCAGGCCCTCACCCCTGTAGGGGGTGTTCTCAAAGTCCCGCGCCGCCGCGCCGCGCCGGCCGCCGACTTCCTCCATCCCGGCCCTCATCGGGCCCCCGCACGTCGTGAGATCCCGTATGTCCTGACTGAAAGGGCCGTCCCATGGCCACGACAACCGCACCGACCAAGGCCCGAGGCAGAGGTGACCGCTGGGCCGGTCCAGGGATGCTGTTGCCCTTCTCCCTGTTCTATCTGATCTTCCTGGTGGGCCCGCTGATCTACACCGTCGTGGCCGGCTTCTTCGACACCAGCCTGCTCAAGTCGGGCCTCGGCGACTTCGCCGGTCTCTCCAACTACTCGGCCGTGCTGGGCGACAGCGAGTTCTGGCGCACGCTCAGGAACACTCTGTGGTTCACCGTGCTGACCACCGTCCCGCTGGTGCTGCTCAGTCTGGTCCTCGCGATCCTCGCCGACCGCTTCGTCCGCGGACGCTGGTTCTTCCGCTTCGCCTTCTTCGCACCGTTCGTGCTGCCCTCGGCGGTCGTCTCGCTGATGTTCACGTTCATCTACGCCGACCAGGTGGGCCTCGCCCAGCAGGCTGCGAAGTGGGTCGGTGTGGACACCCCGCCGTCCTGGCTCGGCGACCCGGACTGGGCGATGATCTCCATCGCCGCCGCCACCGTGTGGTGGACGCTCGGCTTCAACTTCATCCTGTACCTGGCCGGCCTCCAGGACATCCCGCGTTCCGTGCACGAGGCCGCCGCCCTCGACGGAGCCGGGCCCTGGCAGCGCATCCGCCACGTGATCGTGCCGATGCTCGGCCGCACCACCACCCTCGTCACGGTCCTCCAGGTGGTCGCCTCCCTGAAGGTCTTCGACCAGATCTACATGCTGACCAACGGCGGCCCCGACGGAAGCACCCGGCCCTCCCTCCAGCTCATCTACGACACCGGCTTCGTCGAGGGCCGCGTCGGCTACGCGTCGACCGTCTCGCTGCTGCTCTTCGTGGTGATCCTGCTGGTCTCGCTGGTCTGGTTCGCCCTGGTACGCCGCGCCGAGAAGGAGCGCTGAACATGACCGCCATCGCCACACCGCCCGTGACCGAGCAGCAGACACCCGCGGCCGGAGCGCCCCGCCGGTACGACGCCGAGCGCCTGTTCAACCGGGTGGCCCTGGGAGCCGTCGTCGCCTTCGCGCTGCTGTGGCTGGTGCCGCTCGCCTGGGCGCTCGCCACCTCGATCCGGCCCGCGCAGGAGGTCGTCACCGACCCGACCAGCTGGTTCACCTCCCACCCCACCCTCGCGGCGTACCGGGACCTCTTCGACGCGGGGAAGCTGCCCTACTGGTACGCGAACAGCTTCATCACCTCGATCCTGACGACCGTGCTCACGGTGGTGGCCGCGTCGCTCGCCGCCTTCGCGCTCTCGCAGACCCGGTTCAGGGCGCGCCGCGCCGCGTTCGTGATGCTCCTCGCCGGAATCATGATCCCGGGGCAGGTCCTCATGATCCCCCAGTTCCTGGCGCTGCAGCAGGTGGGCCTGCTCAACACCTACTGGGGAGTCGTACTGCCCCAGGTGCCCAACGTCGTCGCCGTGTTCGTCTTCAAGCAGTTCTTCGACGGCATTCCCAGGGAGCTGATCGACGCGGCACGCGCGGACGGCGCGTCCTGGCTGCGTACGTACCGGCAGATCGTCATGCCCATCTCGCGTCCGGTGATCTCCGCGGTCACGATCTTCGTGTTCGTCGGGGTGTGGAACAACTTCCTGTGGCCGCTCCTGGTCGTCACCGACCCGGAGATGATGACCCTCCCCGTCGGACTGACCTCCGTACAGGACGTCTTCGGTGTGCCCTACGCCCAGCTGATGGCCTCCGCCGTACTCGGCGCGATCCCGCTGCTCGCCGTGTTCATGCTGTTCCAGCGCCGCATCGTCGAGGGCATCGCCGGAACCGGCCTCAAGTAGCCGCCGCTGCCAGTCAGTTCACACCCCCCTCTCTCCGCCCGTAGAAAGGCTCCAGCATGCCGCACACCGCACGGTTCACCGTCGACCCCGAGTTCACCATCGGGGAGGTGGACCCGCGCCTGTACGGAACGTTCGTCGAGCACATGGGGCGCTGCGTCTACACCGGCATCCACGAGCCGGACCATCCCTCGGCGGACGCCGCCGGATTCCGGACCGACGTCGCCGACCTGGTACGGGAACTGGGCACCGGCCTTGTCCGCTACCCCGGGGGCAACTTCGTCTCCGGCTACCACTGGGAGGACGGGGTCGGTCCGGCCGCCGAGCGACCGCGCCGGCTCGACCTGGCATGGCGCTCCATCGAGACCAACCAGGTGGGCACCAACGAGTTCCTCACCTGGGCCAAGCAGCTCGGGCTCGACCCGATGATGGCGGTCAACCTCGGCACCCGCGGCATCGACGCCGCCCGCGCCCTGGTGGAGTACTGCAACCAGCCCGGCGGCACCGCCTGGTCCGATCTGCGGATCAAGCACGGCTTCGCCGAACCGCACGACGTCAAGCTGTGGTGCCTGGGCAACGAGATGGACGGCCCCTGGCAGACCGGCCACAAGACGGCCACCGAGTACGGGCGGCTCGCGGCCGAGACCGGCAAGGCGATGCGCCAGGTCGACCCGTCCATCGAGCTGGTCGCCTGCGGCAGCTCGAACGCGGCCATGGCGACCTTCGGCAGCTGGGAGCGCGAGGTCCTGGAGCAGACGTACGACGAAGTGGACTACCTCTCCCTGCACGCCTACTACGAGGAGTTCGACGGCGACCGCGCCAGTTTCCTGGCCTCCGGGGCGCACATGGACCAGTACATCCGCGACGTGGTGGCCACCGCGGACCACGTACGGGCCTCGCGCCGCGCCAAGAAGCACATCAGGCTCTCGTTCGACGAGTGGAACGTCTGGTACGCGGCCCGTTTCGTCGGCGAGCGCAACCTCGAAACCGCCGAGACACCCCGGCTGATCGAGGACACCTACAGCGTGACCGACGCGGTCGTCGTCGGCTCGCTGCTCATCACGCTCCTGCGCAACGCCGACCGGGTGGCCATCGCGTGCCTGGCCCAGCTGGTCAACGTCATCGCCCCGATCCGCAGCGAACCGGGCGGCGCGAGCTGGCGGCAGACCACCTTCCACCCGTTCGCCCAGGCGGCCCGGTTCGCCACCGGGAAGGTACTGCGCACCGACGTCACCGGGTCCCGTATCGAGACACCGCGGCACGGGGACGTGTCGGCGCTCGACACGGTGGTGACGTACGACGAGGAGAGCGGCGCGGTGACCGTACTCGCCGTCAACCGCGGCCAGGAGCAGTCACTGAGTATGCGGGCCGAGCTGCGCGGCTCGCTCTCCGGATACCGGGTCCTTGAGCACCTCGTGCTGGCCGACCAGGACCCGGACGCCGTGAACACCGAGGCCGAGCCGGACCGCGTGACACCGCGCGCCGGCGGCGGGGCCCAGGTCACCGCCGACGGTGCGCTTGAGGCGGAGCTGGCCCCGGTGTCCTGGAACGTCATCCGTCTGGTCCCCGCTGTGTGACGTCACGCCCGACGTCACCGCCCGACGTCACCGACCGAACCGAACAGATCCAGCCCCCACCCCCTCGGGAGAATCTGATGTCGGCAAGACCCCACACCCCCGCTCGTCCATTCCGCCTGGCCGCTCTCGTCGCCGCGCTGACGGCGCTCCTGGCAGCCCTGCTCACCGCACAGGCCGGCCCGGCGGACGCCGCGACCGGCACCGTACTGCGCAACGACACCGGGCTGTACCCGCGAGCGGTCCGCCTCGCTCACAACGCGGGCGCCAACGGCCGCATCCTGTCGTCGGTGGTCACGTTCTCCGGGAACAACGGACTGGGAACCATCTACGAGAGCACCGACTCCGGCGCGTCCTTCCACCAGGTCGGCGCGGTCGGCGACCCGGAGGCGGCCGGCGGGCAGGGGCTCTGCTGCTCCACGCTCTTCGAACTCCCGCAGAAGGTCGGGGACCTGCCCGCCGGCACGCTGCTCTGGGCGGCCTCGGTCGGCCAGGACGAGACGAACCGGCGCATGGCCCTGCGCGTCTTCAGGAGCAACGACGTGGGACGCACCTGGAGTTACCTGTCGACCGTCGCGACCGCGAACAGCACCGGGGGCCTGTGGGAGCCCGAGTTCTCCGTCGACGCCTCCGGCCGTCTTGTCGCCCACTACTCGGACGAGACCGACTCCGCGCACAGCCAGAAGCTGATGGCCGCGCGCACCGCGAACGGCCTGACCTGGACCGGGCACCACGCGACCGTCGTCAGCCCCCTCGTTTCCGACCGGCCCGGCATGGCAGTCGTCCGCAAGCTCGGCAACGGCACCTACTTCATGTCGTACGAGATCTGCTCGGCCGGCGGGCAGTACCAGTGCGTCGTGCACTACCGGACCTCGGCCGACGGCTGGGACTGGTCGAGCGGGCCGTTCCTCGGTTACCGGCCCGAGACGGCCGACGGCAAGTACTTCAAGCACGCCCCGACCGTGGCCTGGGCGCCCGAGGCCGGTAATCCGCTGGGCCGGCTCTTTCTGATCGGCCAGGTCCTCCACAACAAGGACGGCAGCGTGGCCGCCGGCAGCGGCAGGACCGTCTGGGTCAACAGCGCGGGCGGCAGCGGCACCTGGCGGGAGATCGCGGCGCCCGTCACCGTCGAGTCGACGGTCGTCGACTACTGCCCCAACTACAGCTCGGCCCTGCTGCCTTCGACGGACGGCAACAGCCTGCTGGAGATCGCCACCGACTGGTCCGGCGGCATCTGCAAGCCGTACTTCGCCACGAGGTCCGTGCCGTCGGCCTGATCCCTTCCGCAGGCGGCCCGTGGGCCGGTCACGACGAGACCCGTCGTGACCGGCCCACGACCACGCGGCGTCAACTCCTATGACGGATCGAGTGGTTTGAGCTCCTCATCCGTGTGAATGCCCTGGCTCCGCCTCGGTCGTGCGCCAAGCATGATCGCGATGAGTACACACGACATGAGCACCCCGGACGCGAGCCTTCCGAGCAGGAAGAGCACGGACGAACCCAGCGGACAGCACCTCGCGCCGGATGCCTCACATACCTCGCCCCCCGCACCTCGACCGCCCGACGCGCGGCCCACCCGGCGCTTCGTCGTCACGGCGACCGGAACCACGGCGCTCGCCGCCGGACTCACGGCCGCCACCGTGCTGCCCGCGACCGCGTTGAACCCTCCCGCCGCGCCCTCGGCGGTGCCGGCCGCGGCGCCGCCCGGCATCGATCCCGCGTCGTACACCACGGTCGCCCGCGCCGTCGTGGTCTACGACAAGGACGACAAGTCCCTGGTCCCGTCCTATCTGAAGGCCATCGAGAAGGGCCTGCCTCCGCGCCGGGCCAAGGCGACCAAGCGGGTCCTGATCGTCGGGGCCGGACCGGCCGGCCTGCTCGCCGCCGATCTGCTCAACCGGGCCGGCCACGACGTCGTCGTGATCGAGGCCAACGACAACCGCGTCGGCGGCCGTATCAAGACCTTCCGCAAGGGCGGCCACGAGAACGGGGAACAGCCCTTCGCCGACCCCAGGCAGTACGCCGAAGCCGGGGCGATGCGGCTGCCCGAGAGCCATCCGCTCCTCATGGCACTGATCAAGAGGTTCGACCTGCCGCGCCAGGAGTTCCTCCTGGTGGACGTGGAGGTCGAGAACCCGACGAAGCGGGCCAACCGCACCTGGATGCACATCAACGGCGTCCACATGCGCAAGGCCGACTACGAGAAGAACCCCGAGAAGATCAACGACACCTTCGGCGTCAAGGGCCCCCACCGCACGAAGACCGCCGCCGCCATCCTCGCGGACGCCCTCGAACCCGTGCACCAGCTCATCCGCGGCAAGGAGGGCACGGCTCTGGTAGACGGATGGGTCAAGGTCCTCAAGCGGTACGGCCACTGGTCCATGTACCGGTACCTCACCGAGGTCGCCGGGCTCGACACCAGGACCATCGACCTCGTCGGCACCGTCCAGAACCTCACCTCGCGGCTGCATCTCTCCTTCCTGCACAGCTTCCTGGGCAGCGCGCTGATCGACCCCAAGACCAAGTTCTGGGAACTGAAGGGCGGCACCGCGATCCTCGTCGACGCGCTGTACGCGCCGGTGAAGAGCAAGGTGCGGCTCGACAGGCGCGCCGTACGCGTCGAACGCACCGGTGGCAGCAGCGGCAAGGTGCGGGTGCACACCGTGTCCGAGGACTGCCAGACCGGCAAGGGCGGCACCACGGAGATCTTCGAGGGCGACGAGGTGATCGTCACCGTCCCCTTTTCCGGACTGCGCCACGTGGCCTTCGACCCGCCGCTGACCTACGGCAAGCGCAGGGCCGTCACCGAACTGCACTACGACGCCGCGACCAAGGTGCTGCTGGAGTTCTCCCAACGCTGGTGGGAGTTCACCGAGGAGCAGTGGAAGGAGGCGCTGAACTCCATCGAGGACGGCCTCTACGCCAGGTACCGGGCGGGCGGGGTCAAGGACGGCAGGCACCTCGGCGCGCACCGGTCCGTACAGGATCTGGGCGTGACCGTCCCCGGCGAACTGAAGAAGTGCTTCAGTGCCTTCCGCCCCGCCGGTAACAACGATCCCGAGGCCGCTCATGTCCGTGGCGGCGGCTCCGTGAGCGACAACGCCAACCGCTTCATGTTCTTCGAGCACGCCCACCCGATGGAGGGCAGCGACGGGGGCATCATTCTCGCCTCCTACAGCTGGTCCGACGACGCGCTGAAGTGGGACGCGTACGCGGACGAGGAGCGGTATCTGCGCGCGCTGGCCGGGGTGCAGGCCGTCTTCGGCCGGCGCTGCGAGGTGTTCTTCACCACCAAGTGCAAGACTCAGTCGTGGATGCGTGACCACTACGCCTACGGCGAGGCCTCCGTGCTCTTTCCCGGCCAGCACGCGGAGTTGTTCCCCGACATCCCCACGTCGGAAGGACCGCTGCATTTCGCGGGCGACCACACGTCGATCAAGCCCGCGTGGATCGAGGGCGCCCTCGAATCCGCCGTCCGGACGGCCTTGAAGGTCCACACCGGCTGACAGAAGCGCCCCGGCCGCCCTGGTGGTGCCGCCCGGCCGGCGCCGGTTCACGGCGTGAGGCAGGCCTGCACCGCGGGTGCGTACCGTTCGACGACGACGTCGAGCGCTCTCGCACGCAGTTCTTCGCCCCGCGCGATGCCGTACATCACGCCGAGGCCGAGCAGCATGCTCACGGCGAGTTCGGCGCGCAGGCCGGCGTCGGGGCCTTCGAGGCGCAGGGCGAGCCGATCGCTCACCTGGGTACGGAAGTTGGTGCGCAGCGTGTCTCCCTGGCTGCCGTGCAACGGGGCGAAGACGATCCGTGCCAGCGGGTCGGAGCCCCGTTCGCTCTGGCTGACGAGTACGTGCCGGACCATGTGGTGCCCGAGGTCCGCCAGGGGTGCGTCCAGCAGGGCGGCGGCGTCCTCCTCGAAGGACATCACCCGCGCGAAGAGGGCTTCCTTGTTGCCGAAGTACTTCACGATCAGGGGCGGGCTGACACCGGCCCGTTCGGCCACGGCCTTGAGGGTGATGTCCCCGTGGGCGTGCCGCGCGAGGAGGTGACGGGCCGCGCGCAGGATCGCCGCTCTGGTGGCTTCCGCGTCCCGGCGACCCGGACCGCTGTCCGTCGCCGCCGCGGTCCCGGTCCCGCCCGCGGTCACATCCGCAGCCGCGTCCGCGTCCGCGTCCTCGGTGACAGCGGCAGAGGTGACGACACCGGCAGCCCGGGTCGTGAGTGCCCGATCCGGCCCGGCCCCGGAGGACTTCGGCTTCGAGGACCTCATGATTCTCCTGCTCCCTCCAGCATCTTGTCCGCGGCCACTCCACCACGCCGCCCGCGCGTCGGCCGGCCGGCCTTCCCCGGCTGCTCGCCGCCGCTCTTCGGTATCGCCATGGCCATCGCACACCCGGCCAGGGCGACCGCCCCCGCCATGGCGAACCCCAGCAGATAGCCCTGCAGACTGGGCAGGAGCAGTCCGCCCACCGGGCTGGTGTGGTGCACCAGTACGGCGGCCACGGCAGCACTGCACACGGCCTGGCCGATGGTCCGCATCAGTACGTTGACACCGCTCGCGGAACCGGTCTGCGCGGCGGGAACGGCCGCCAGGATCAGCGTCGGAAGGGCCGAGTAGGAGAGAGCCGTACCGGCCGACACGATCGCTCCGCCCAGGATGATCACCCACAGGTCGCGGCTGTCCAGGATCCGTATGCCGTACCCGAACGCGATGACGAGGGCCCCCAGCATGAGCGTCACGCGCGGGCCGCGTGCCGTCGAGATACGGGCGGACACCGGTGAGAGGAACAGCATGATCACGCCGCTGGGCAGCAGGCACAGTCCCGCACCGACGATCGACAGGCCCAGTCCGTACCCGGTGCCCGTGGGCGCCTGCACGAGCTGGGCCGTGACCAGGGAGTTGGCGTAGAAGGAGAAGCCGACGAGCAGGGCGGTCAGGTGCGGTAGCGCGACACGTGGTTGAGCGGCGAGTCTCAGGTCCACCAGCGGTCGCCCGGTCCTCAGTTGCTGCCACCACCACAGGGCCAGGGAGAGCGCGAAGCCCGCGAACAGGGCGCCGATCCGCGCGCTGGTCCAGCCCCATTCGCCGCCCTGCGAGACCGCCAGGAGCAGGCAGACGAGCACGGTGGCCAGGCCGAGCGCACCGACCGTGTCGAACCGGCCCGGCTGCCGCACGGCCGACTCGTCCACCGCCCACCAGGCGAGGGCCAGCCCCGCCGCCCCCAGCCCGGCGGACACCCAGAACATCGTGTGCCAGTCCGCGTACTCGACGATGAGCGCCGCGAGCGGCAGGCCCAGCGCGGCGCCGATGCCGACCGTGGAACTCATCAGGGCCACGGCGGAGGCGGTGCGCTCGGGCGGCAGCACGTCACGGAGGATGCTGATGGACAGGGGCACCACGGCCGCGGCGGCGCCCTGGAGCGCCCGCGCCGCGATGAGTACCCGGATGTCCGAGGTCAGCGCGCACAGCACGGAGCCGGCTGTCATCAGGCCGAGGGCGGCGAGCAGGACGCGCTTCTTGCCGTACATGTCCCCGGCGCGGCCCAGTACCGGGGTGAGCACCGCGCCCGCGAGGAGCGTCGCGGTGACGGTCCACGACACGGCGGCCGCGGAGGAACCGGTCAGTCGCGGCAGGTCGGGGAGCAGCGGTACGACGGCGGTCTGCATGACCGCCATCAGGATTCCGCCGTACGCGAGGACCGGGACCCTCAGACGGGCGCGCAGCCCCTCCAGGGACGCGGACCCTCCGGCGCGGGAGCGTCCCCCGGGTGGCTGATCCTGCATGGGCACTTCCCTGAAGCGCGAGACATGGCGAGGTGAATGACAATTCACCTTAGTCGATGAATTACTGTTCACCAACCGCTCCGAGCCGCCACGGCGTGCTCGGGACGGGGTCAGATCACGCGGAAGAGGTCGGCGGCGGCGTGCACGTCGGTGAGGTCCTCGATGGAGCGGAGGTTGTCGCACAGGGCCTCCAGGACCGAGTCGGCCTCGGTGGCCGGCGGTGCGCCGATGGCCACCCCGAAGACCCGGAAGCCCAGCACGTGCTTGGCGTCGTTCCGGCCGCGCATCCATTCCTCGGTGACGTCGCATTCGCCGTCGGTGATCAGCACGATGTCGCCGCGCGCGCGGGCGCTGTCGTTGAACTCCTCCGCCAGCAGTTCACTCGCCGCCGTGAGCGGCGTCTGGAAGCTGGTGCCCCCGCCGAGAAAGGTCTCCGCGAAGTCGAGGACCTGGGCGATGTCGGCGGGCCGGTCGGCCGGGAAGCGGAAGACGCGGATCTTGTCGGCGGCGGAGAACAGGATGCCGACGAAGTCGCGCCCCGCGGCGCGGGCCTGGTCCAGCAGCGCCAGGGCACACGCCTTGGCCCACGCCTCCCGGGTGACTGAGCCGGGCCCCGCCTCGTACATGGAGTGCGAGGTGTCGACGCACGCGATGACGGCTCCCTGGCCTGTGCTCTGCTCTCCCTGGCTGTCGTAGAGCATCAGCTCCCCCGCGGCGTAGCGCGCGGCGAACACCGCACGCAGTTCCGGCAGGCCGAGGTTGGCCAGCTCGGAGGGGATCACGCGCGAGAGGTCGTTGCCGAGTGTGACGCCGACCAGTTCCCCTACGGTGTTCTCGACCTTGCGGGCACGCTCGCCCCTGGCCATCTGCCGGAAGCGGCCGATCAGTTCGGCCCACTGTGCGAGACGGCTGGTGCGCAGCCGCTCGGCAAGCCGGGCACGCGGTTCGAACGGCAGCCGCTCCAGCTCGCCGGGGCCGACGCCCCAGGCCCGCATCATTTCGGCCTCCTCCCGCGTGGCCTCGGCGGCCTTCGCCGCCGCCTTCCGCGCGACGACGCGGATACCGGGGGTCACCGCGGCGAGCGCCTGCCCGGCGCCCTGGGCGGCCTGCCGCGCGGCGGCCTCGGCGGCCTCCGCGGTCCCGATCGCCCGGTGGACGGCGTCGGCGTCCGGGGCCGGCACGGTGCCGTCCTCGGCGGCTCCGTCGGCGGCCCGCTGGAGCATCTCGCCCACGGCGGTCGCCGCGTTCCGGGTGTCCCGCCGGCCCTTCTCCGCCTGCTGGGCCTGCTCCTGGGCGGCCCGGGAGCGCTCCAGTATCCGGCGCAGTTCGGCGGCCTGGGCGAGTACGGCCATGGCGGCGGCGTAGGGGTCGCCGACCGTCGCGCGGCGCAGCTCGGCGAACTCCAGTGACTCCACCAGCGCGGTGACGACCTGGTGGTTGACCAGCCGGGAGGGCGCCATCTCGGCGCGCTCGCGCACCCGCGGCCTGACCTTGTAGGCGGCCAGGAACACGTCGGTCAGGAGGTCGGTGACGTGGTCGCGGGTGGGGGCGAGGGCGTGACTGTGGGTGGGATCGGGAGCGTGGCCGTAGGTGTGGCCTTGGGGGTGGCCTTGGGGGTGATCGCCGCGCTCGTTCAGTTCCTCGGCCAGCTCGCGCAGCGCGGCGGACTGCCCGTAGGTGTCGCGCCACACGATCTGCTCGAACCGGTCCGCGACCACGGCCGCGGTGTGCCGCTCGGAGGCGGCGGACAGGGCCAGCCAGGTCCCGGCCCGGTTCGCCAGTTCGTGGAGCCTGCTCGGTGTCTCACCCATGGTCCTGGTCCCGTCCGCGTTCTGGTCCCGTCTCCGTTCCGGTCCCGTCTCCGTCCGGTCCCTCCGGTGCCTGCCCGGACGCCCCCGGCACCTTCAGTTCGTTCGGTGTTCAGAGCTGGGCCTGCACCATGCTCGCGTCCATGCCGAGTGCCTCGGTGAGAACGCGGGCGCGGACGGCGCGCTGCCGGCCGGTGACCCGGTCGATGGCGGCGGTGGAGCGGCCGGCGCCCGCCGCCTCCTCGCGCAGCGTCTCAAGCCGCTTCCCCGCCATGGCGAGCTTGTTGTGGGCCTTCTTGATGACCCACTCGCTCAGCGCCTCGCGGGACTGCCCTGCCATGGCGTCGAGTTGGGTCTCCAGCTCCTCGATGGCGTCGGCCAGGTCGAGGGCCTCCTTGGCGTCGGGGTTGACCAGTTGCAGCACCTCGCGCTCGACGGCCGGCCGCTCGGCGGGCGAGTCCCACAGCACGTGGGTCAGCACCGACAGGTCCGTCTCGGCGACCGCCGGACGGCCGTCGAGGTACGCGGACGCCTGGAGCAGGCCCACCGCCTGCCGCCAGCGTCGGTCGGAGGCGACGAGTTCCTTGCGGCGCAGGGCGGCCCGGAGCGTACACACCGCGTCCACGATCACGTCGGGGACGTCCACGGCCGGCACGGCCTCGGTCACGGCCTGCTGCAACGCGGCCAGTTCGACGGTGGTCCGTACCGGCGCCGCCTGCGGGCTGATGGCGGAGCGGACCAGCGCGGCGAAGTTCGAGGGGTCCGCCAGGTATCCGACCTCGATCCGTACGAGGAGACGGTCGTAGATCGCGGCGGTGTCCTCTCCCGCGGGCAGCTCGTTGCTCGCCGTGATGGCCCCGATCAGGGGGCAGTGGATCGGGTCGCCGCCGCTCTCGGGATGGTAGATCCGCTCGTTGAGGTAGCCCAGCGTCTCGTTCAGTGCGGCCGTGGAGCACTTGAATATCTCGTCGATGAACGCGATGTGTGCGGTCGTGGCTCGGCCGTCGTAGACCTGGCGGTACTCGCCCCGGGCCAGGGCGGCGACGTCGATGGGGCCGAACATCCTCGTCGGCGCGGTGAACTTCGACAGGAGGATCTCCCAGTAGGACGCCCCGTCGAACCTGCTCGTGAGCTCCCGGGCCAGCTCGGACTTGGCCGTCCCGGGCGGGCCGAGGACCAACGAGTGCTGTCCGGCCAGCAGCGCCACCACCAGCGTCCGTACCACGTCGGCCCGTTCGTAGAAGCGGTCCGACAGCTCGTCGATGACCGTCCGCAGCGTCTTGGCGGTGTCCTGCGCGTCCTGGTCGCCCACACTCAACTCCTTGGCGGTGAATCCCCGTCGGGCTGACGGGACAGCCCGTCCGCCGGAGCAAGATATCCCGGAGCGCTCCCGGCACGCCCGACGGCCCGGACAACCGGCCCGATCCGAGGATCGCCGTTCGCCCGAGCCGCCTTGAGTGTCGCCGCTTTCCTCAGCTGAACGGGTCGAGCGTGATGTACGCCGTCTGCGGGTTGCTGTCGTTGACCAGCGACTCGTGGTTGCCGACGTCGTCGAAGGCGAAGCCGTACGCCTTGCCGTCGGCCATCTGGGCGTGGATCTTCTTGGCGTACTGGTTGGTCACCGAGTCCTGGTAGAAGCCGGCGGAACTCGTGTCGGGCTGATTGGAGTTGGTGAGGAGCGTGGAGCGGTTGTAGCCCGCGCACAGGGTGCGGGAGATCGGGCCGCGCACCAGGTCGTTCGGCGCGTCCAGGTTCTTGTAGCAGCCGAAGACGCTGTCCGAGTCCGGCTTCTGGAACGAGGTGACGACGGCGCCGGAGCTGTTGGTGAAGTTCATGACGTTGCCGGAGACCCTGCCGAAGTACTTGGTGGCGGGCTGGTCCGCGAACGGCGTCACCGTCAGCGTGGAGCTGGCGTACTTGGTCCACACGCGGTTGATGTAGTCGTTCATGACGGTGCTCGGCAGGGCGCCGGCCTCGATGCCGTGCCCGGGTGCCAGGGCTCGCAGGACGGTGCCGTCGGACCGGGTCCTGATGAGGTTGGCCCAGCCGCCGGGCTGCTCCCGCAGCGAGTTGAAGAAGCCCGTGTAACCGCCGGCCTTCAGGTGCCCGGTGGTTTTGACGGTGCCTGCGGTGTTCTTGACGCCGACCGCGTACGGGGCCGAGAACATGTCGACCTGGGTGCTGTTGATCCACAGCCCGGAGTCGTTGAGGGTGTACTCGGTCCAGTTGAAGAGGATGTTCGCGTTCGGGTCGGTCGGGTTCTGCACCGCAGGCTGCACGAGCCCGCCGGTGGTCAGCTTGAAGACGAGCTTCTGGCCGTACGAGAAGTAGACCCGGCCGGAGAACTTCGGCATGCGGATCGTCTTGGTCTGGCCGTTGGCCGGTCCGGCGATCGACGCGTCGGGCGCGGGGGTCGGCGGATTGCCGCCGGCGGGCCAGGCGTGGAACGTGCCGTTCGCGTCGGCCCAGCCCTGCTGGCCGGTCGAGAGCAGGGTCCCGATGGTGTAGACGTAGATCTGGTCGCCGCGCCCGGAGTTGTTCTTGATGTCGAGCGGGATGGTCGTGGGGACCGCGGCCTCGGCGTGGGAGACGGGGCCCACTGTCGTGAGTCCCGTGCCGACGGCCGCTGCGGCCACCAGGGCCACCAGCACTTTCCGTGGAGTTAGCACGCTCGTCCTCCTGCCAGGTGGCTTTCGTGCCACCGGAGTTGAATTGCGACGGACGGTGGGGGGGTCGCGCTCTGCCAGGTGAGGGGGAAGGGTGAGGGAGGAAAGAGGAACCGGAAAGAGGAAGCGGACCCTTCTGGTCCAGTGAAAGCACTTGGTCCGGTGAGAGCGCTCTCAGCGTGCCCGCGTGAGCAGGTCACGTCAAGGTCTAGACCAACATCGGTCCCGTCCGGCGGGGGTATGGGCGCGCCACCGCCGGTACGGTCCGTCAGCCGCGGGCCATCGCGATGGAACCCGCGAGCCGCTCCCCCGCCTCGTAGATCATGTACGGCACGCCGCCCTGCGTACCGAACGACGGGGCGGCGGCGCGGCCGTTCTCCGGTGCGCCGCTCCGGGAGTTGTAGAAGACCCCGAGATGCGTGCGCTTGCCGAAGTCGTTGCCCACCTCGGTGATCATCAGGTCGCCGCCGCTCTCCTTGTCCTTGTTGTAGACGACGTACGTGCTGTTGTTGCGGTACAGCAGGTGGGGTCCGCCGACGTTGACGGCGGAGACGTCGGTGTGCCGGATCAGCGGCTGCTGGTCGAATGTCCAGGTGCGCCCGTCGGCCGACCAGCCCCAGTGGATGTCACGGTGGTTGGTGGTGTTGTTCAGCATGAAGACCATCACGAAGTGGGCGCCGCGGGACGGCAGTTCGTGCGGGAAGACACGGGCGTACGAGGTCTCGGTCGTGCCGCTGGGCAGCATGGACGTGTTCAGGACGACCTTGTCGTAGGTGAAGTTGATGCCGTCCTTGGAGCGGGCCAGCCGCGTCGTCGTGTTCTCCCCGTGGAAGTACATCCACATCTCCTTGGCGCTCTCGTGCCACATCACGTGCGGGGACGCGACGTGGCTGACGGAGTAGTGGGGAGCCCACTTGTTCGCGACGATCGGGTTGTTCGGGTACTCCGTGAAGGGGCCCTCCAGGGAGTCGCCGTAGGCCAGGCAGATGCCGCCGGGCGCGTCGTGCGGCCCGTAGTACAGGTAGAACTTGCCCAGGGGGTTGGAGAGGCGGCCGGCCGTGCCTCGGATGCACGGGAAGATGATCTCGCCCGTCGGGTTGTACTTCAGCTGGGACGGGGTGAGCAGGGTGCGGACGTACGTGTAGTCGGGGAATCCGCCGGGCGCCGCGGACGCGGCCGGGACGGCGGCCCCGCCCGGCGTCAGGGCGGACGCAGCCGACGCGCCGAGCCCGCCCACGGTCAGGGCGGCTCCGGTGGCGGCACCGGCACGCAGGAACAGACGACGGCCGGGACGCGGCTCATTCATGGTCGACTCCAGGGGGAGAAGCGGATGTTCACCGGTCAGAGGTGGGGCAGAGGCACGTAGTTCAGAGGCAGGCAGCACGAAGGCAGGCAGGTCAGGGCAGGCAGGTCGGAAGCAGGCAGATCAGAGACAGGCAGGTCAGAGGTAGGACGCCGCGGTGACGCACAGGCCGCCGAGGGCGACGGCCCACACGTACGGCAGGGTGCGCACCATGACCTGTTGCGGGGAGACACCTGCGTACTGGGCGGCCCACACGGTCTGGGTGCTGGTGGGGTCGGCGACACCGAAGACCTGGTTGTACGAGGTGGCCATGCCGAGGACGACCGCGGCGGGGTAGATCCCGGTGGAGATGAGGACACCGGCGATGCCCGCGCCAAGGCCGAACACGTTCAGCGGCCCGCGGTACAGGCACAGCGGCACGAGCAGCGTGAAGACGCCCACGAACAGCACGGCGTTCTGCGGGCTGGCCGCCTTCACCAGCGGTTCGAGCGCGTCTACGGCGCCGGGGAGCTTCACCGCGGCCAGCAGGATGCCGATGGCGATGAACAGGGCGATCGGCGGGGCGGCCACCTCGAACCCGCCGTACAGGGTGCGCAGCAGCCGCTTGTTCATCTCCCGGGGGCGGGTGGTGGTGACCAGCGCGTACAGGACGCCGGCCAGCATGGAGGGGATGATGGCGAGTTCGAAGCCCAGGGCGAGGATCAGTGGCACGGCCGGGGTGAGCAGCGCGTACCAGGGGGCGTCGCCCAGCCGCTGCCGACGGTTCGGCGAACGGGGCTTGTCCTGCACGGACTTGAGGGACCAGGTGTGTTCCACACCCCGGCGGCGCGACTCGACGAACACATAGAGGACGGCGGCCACCAGCGCGAACGGGAACAGCTTCACCATGAAGCCGCGGACGGTCGGTACGGGCAGTTCCAGCGCGGTGGAGAAGAACTGCCACAGCGGCAGTTCGAAGGGGATGCCGACGGCGATGCCCATGAGGATGGTCCCGGCGGCGGTCACCTTCGGGATGCCCACCGCGATCATGGCCGGGATGCCGATGAGGCCCGCGAGCATCGCGGCGGGAGCGGACCCGGTGACGGTGCCGACGAGCGCGGAGACCGCCAGCACGCCGAGGGCCACGACGACCGGGCGGTCACCGCCGAACTCGACGATCTTGCGGACGAGGGTGGCGGCGACGCCCGTCTCCTCCAGGAGCTTGCCGAGCCAGGACCCCAGCACGATGGCGATCATGGTGGCGGCCAGCGCGGGCGCGCCCTCCTGGAGCACGGTGTCGACGACACTGTTCTTGCCGGTCAGCGGTGCGCCGGCGACGAAGGCGATGACGACGGCGAGGATGACGAGCGCGAACGCCGTGGGCAATTTGCGGGTGAGCATGGCGGCGACACCCGCGGCCATGACGAGCAGGATGACGACACCCATGGCTCAGTTCTCTCTTCCGGGTGCGCCGACTACCGCGGCGAGCGCGGCGGTCAGCAGGAGGGGGCTGCGGCCGAGTCCGCAGACGGTACGGGCGTAGGCGTGGGCGGCGATCTCCTCGGCCCCGGCGACATGGGCCAGGACGCGGAAGCGGCCGAGCCGCAGCGCGCTGTGCCCGATCGCCTCCTTGAGCGCGGTCCTGGTCTCCTTGTGGTGGAAGTGCTCGTGCGCGCTCTCGTGCGCGAGGGCCGCGGCACGCACGGATCCCACGGGATACCAGGAGCGCCAGCCGAGTTCGTCGATCAGCGTCTCGGCGCGGTCGACGGTGTCGGTGCAGATCTCGACGGTGGCGGGACGCGAGGTGTAGCGGGCGAGCAGCAGCTCTTCGAGCCCGTCGTCGCGTTCCACGATCCGGGCGCGGCACGGCCCGGGTTCGAGGGCCGCGCCGAACGCGTCGGCGGCTTCCGCCCAACGGCGCAGCAGGGCGGGGTCGCGTCCCTCGTGGGTGGGGGTGGCGGCGAGCAGTCGTACGGCGAGGTCGAGGTCGTCCGTGTCCGGGTCGGCGGCGGCCCCGAGGGCTTTCACCGCCGCTGCCCGCGCTCCTGCTCCTGCTCCTGCTCCTGCTCCTGCTCCTGCTCCTGCCCGAGTTTCTGCCCGCGTCCCTTGCTGTGCTTCTGCCCGTGCTTGTGCCGTCGCGAGTGCGCGGGTGGTCATGTCCGCACCTCCACCACGGCCACCACGGGCTCGTCGGCGGCACGGTCCCGCATCTCACTGCGGGCCAGGGCCAGCAGCGGCTGCGGTTCGAGGACTCCGGAGAGGTCGGCGATGCGGGAGCCGAGGAGCAGCCGCAGTGCAGGGGCCCGGACGCCGCCGTCGCCGTACGACGTCGCCTCCCGTACGAGCGTGCTGAGGAGTTCGGGGGCGGCTCCCACGGTGGTGGCGGTCACCTGCGCGTCCCAGGCGTGCAGGCGTACGACGCCGTCGGCGTCCACGACGCGCACGGGATGCCGGGACGCCCGCAGCCGGCGGCGCACCTCGGTGCCGTACACCGTGTGGGCTGGTGTGCCGGCGAGGACGCGGACCCGGTCCGGGTCGGTCTTGAGGCTGGCGGCCGCCGCGGCGAGGCGCTCGGCGTCGTCGGCGCTGTGCGAGCGGTCCTGGGTACGCAGTTCGGTGGCGCCGGTGGCGATGGCGCGGACGGTGCTGGTCTGGGGGTCGACGGTCACCTCGACCTCGACTCCGTCGGCGGCGGCGCCCTGGGCGACGACGGCCCGCTCGGCCTCGGCGCGCACCGCGAGGATCTGTTCCTGTGTGGCGCCGGGGATGATCCGCTCGATCTGTTCGCGGACCAGCGCGAGCGCCACGCCGATGGGGCTGATGACCTCGGCGTGCCGGGCGATCCTGCCCTCCATGCCGGTGAGCACCGCGAGGTGCGGGGTGACGGTGGCCGCTCCTCCCCCGCCGCCGACGAGGACGGCGGTGTCGGCGTCGAGGCGGTAGTCGCGCACGATCTTGTCCACCACCGACTTCACCTGCTCGGCGCCCGCGTCGAGGATGCGGGCGGCGGCCGTGGGCACGTCCACGCCGAGGGCGGCGGCGAGCGGGGCGATCGCGGCCTTCGCCACCTGCTGGTCGCAGTGCGCGAAGTCCCCTTCGGGGACCCGGCCGAGCGCGTTGGCGGCGCACGTCATGGTGATGGCGTACCGGCCGCCCGCCGCGTCCAGGACGGCGTGGTCGGCCGGGTCGTCGGGCATCGGGCGCACCGTGGCCAGGGTCGCGTCGCGCAGTTCGGCCGGGTCGGCGAAGCAGGCGTAGGGCAGTCCCGCGATGTGGGCGCTGCGGGGTCCGACGCCGGTGACGCGGGCGGCCCGGTCTCCGTGGGCCAGGTCGACGCGGACCATCGAGCCGCCGCCGACGCCGACGGTGCGGACGTCGAGGGCGTTGAGGTACGAGCTCTTGCCGAGCATCGTGGCGTGCCGGACGGCGACCTTGCCGCGGCGTACGACGCTGATGTCGGTGGAGGTGCCGCCGGTTTCGAGGAAGACGCCCTCGCTGATCCGCTCCTGCATCAGGGCCCCGGCGACTCCGGCCGCCGGTCCTGACAGCACGGTCAGCAGCGGGCGTCGCCGCATCTCGTCGAGCGCCATGACACCGCCGTCGCAGCGCATGACCATGAGCGGCGCGGCGATGCCCGCCTTGGTGATGGACGCGTCGACGAGGTCGGCGGTGGCCAGCATGCGCGGCAGGATGGCGGCGTTGACGACTGCGGTACGGGTCCGCTTGTGCAGCCCGTACAGCGAGGTGATCTCGTGCGCGGCCGTCATCGGGAGTCCGGCCGAACGGGCGGCTTCCAGGACGGCCTGCTCGCCTTCGGGGCGGTCGACGGCGAACGGCTCGGTGGCGACGACGACTTCGGCCCCGGCCGCCGTGACCTCCTCGACCGCGGCGCGTACGGCGCTCGCGTCGTCCGGGTGGGCGACATGGGCGTAGGCGAGCGGCAGCCGTTTGCCGGGGGCGAGTTCGAGCCGGCCGAGGGCGGCGAGCCGGCGGGTGAGGACGGCGCCGGGTCCGGTGCCGATGCCGATCAGCCCGACGGTGGCGACGTCGCCCTCCAGCAGGGCGTTGGTCGCCTGCGTCGTACCGTGCGCGAGGAACGCGACGTCGGCGGGATCGCGGCCGACCTGCTGGAGCAGTCGGTCGAGTGCCTCGACGATGCCGTGGGCGACGCCGTCCTCGTGATGGTGGCTGGTGGGGACCTTGACCTGTCCCAGCAGGTTCAGTGTCGTGGCGTCCACGGCCACGGCGTCGGTGAAGGTTCCGCCGACGTCGATGCCGACGCGGACTCTGTGAGTGGTCATGTCTGGGCACCTCCTTGTGCTCTGTCAGTCATGCGCGACACCGGCCGGGCGGACGGGCTGAGCAGCCGGTCCGCCCGCCCCTCGATCTCAGTAGCCCCGTACGTCCGGCCAGTGGCGCTGCACCCCGGCACGGTCGAGGCCGCGTGCGAACTCCTCGAACCGCTTGTCCTCGGCCTGGACCTGGTGGGGTTCGACGTCCTCGGTCAGGCAGTGGGCGGCGAGCGCGCCGGCGACCTCGCCGATGTTCCATTCCACCGGGTGGAGCCGGTAGCAGCCGTTGGTGATGTGCGTCGTGCCGATGTTCTTGCCGGCGGGCAGCAGGTTGCGCACGCGCCGGGGCACCAGCGCGCCGAGCGGGATCTCGAACGGCACCGAGCCGATGTCGATGTAGTTGTCACCGCCTGTCGAGGGGTGCAGATCGATGCGGTAGTTGCCGACCCCGACGGAGTCCCGGTACCTGGTGCCGCCGTAGGGCCCGACCAGGTCGATCGCCACGTCGTGCTCGGTGACGGTCGTGACGGCCTTGATACGGCGCGACTCGCGGACGTACGGCGCCTTCGCGAGGCCGTCCGGTGTGCCGGTCACGTCCGGGCGCGGGCGCAGGCCGGGGAACCCGGTGCCGCCGTCCTGGCGCGGCGCTTCGGTCTGCAGCCAGTACAGGACCGACAAGGACAACTGCCGTGCGCCGGCGACCGCTTCGGCCCCGGTCCGCGCGCCCGCCCCGACCAGCGGCTTCAACCAGTAGTCGTTGAGGGGCCAGTTGACGAGGGTGATGTCGGAGTCGAAGGCGCCGGGGCGGTGCAGTTTCCGCGCCAGGATGCGGCGGAAGCCCCACAGTTCCTTGTCGCCGGCGTCGGCGCTCTGGTCGGCACTCACGGCGAGCGGGTCGAGCTCCGGGTTCGGCTCGAACGTACGCGGCACGGACTCCAGGGAACGGGGGTCCGGCGCCTCGAAGCCCAGCAGCGGTCCGGGCCAGAAGCCGGGCCGGTACTCCCGCCAGAAGTCGTAGTCCGCCGGCCGGTCGATGGTGTGGTCCTCGCCCTCGTGGTGGGAGAGCGCGAAACACACGGTGATGCCCTGCTGGTTGAGCGGCTGGGCCTCGTCCGGGGCGTGCGGTTCGTCGTACTCGGACCGGGCCTCGGCCCCGATGACGTGCTCGACGCCCGCGAGGTCGAGGAGTTCGCCGGTCTCGGTGGCGTCGATCACGTAGCGGGCGGGGACGGTGACCTGTTGCCCGTCGGGGCTGTGCTCCAGGGTCACGGAGCGTACGACATCGTTGTCGGCCTCGGCCGCGACGGGCCGGTGGTCGGTGAGGACGGTCAGCCGCCCGGCGGCCCGGTGGGGCGCGAGCATCGCCTCGATGACGGCCAGCGCCACGCGCGGCTCGTGGCAGAGCTTGCTCACGCGGCCGGCGCCCGGATTGAGGTCCGTGAGGGCCAGCGCCTCGGAGCGCAGCGGGTACCACTGCCGGTAGAACTGCCGGATGCCTTCGCGCAGTCGGCGGTACGAGGCGGTGGTGCCGAACTGCTCCACCCATGGATGCTCGTCGGGCGGCACGGCCTGCGAGGTGAGCTGTCCGCCGAGCCAGTCGGTCTCCTCGGTGAGGACGACGCTGCGTCCGGCGCGGCAGGCTGCCAGCGCGGCGGCCACGCCGCCGAGTCCGCCGCCCACGATGAGGATGTCGGCTTTCGGTATCACGCTCACGCTTCTCCTTGCTGGTGTTTCTCGGTGGTGCTGCTGGTAGCGAGTGGCTTGCTTGTGACGGGTGGGGCGGTGATTCACGTATGGCGGGTGGGGCTTGTAGCGGGTGGTTTGCCTGTG
>NZ_LIPP01000217.1 GCF_001418335.1 Streptomyces aurantiacus
CGGCGACGGCGGTGTCACGGACGGTCACGGGCTCCGCGGCGCGCCCGGCGGCGGCAGCCGAGTCCCCGAGGACCGTGGTGACGGCGGCGTACGGGTCCAGCTGCGGGATGTCGGCCGGATAGGCGGTCGCCGTCAGCCGGCGGGTGACCGCGTCGGGCGAGTCGCCGGGGCGGGCCGCACGGACCACCGCGGCGGCCCCGGCGGCGTACGCGGCGGCCGTCGAGGAACCCCCGCCGAGGTAGTGGCCGGTGCCGCGCGGGCCCCCGGAGACCACCCCGGCGCCGGGGGCGACCAGGTCGATGCCCTCGGTGGGCAGGGAGTTGTCCGGGCGGGCCCCGACGGGAAGCATGTCGGCGACCGACAGGACACCGGGTTCGCCGGCCGGCCAGTAGGTGCGGGCCGGGATCTCGTCGGTGCCGAGCCGGGGCGGGTCGGGGGTGGCCGCGGCGACGACCACCGCGCCCGCGCGGCGGGCCGCGGCGACCGCTCGGGTCAGCGCCGCGTCACGGCGCGGCAGGGCCACCGCGATCGCGATCACCCCGGCCCGTGCCTCGGTCGCCTCCTCCAGCGCCTTCACGACCAGTCCCGCGCTCGCCCGGCCGCGCGGGTCGGTGCCGCGCAGGGCCAGGATCCTCGCGCCCGGGGCGATCCCCGCCAGGCCCGGGCTGTCCCCGCCGGTTCCGGCGATCAGCCCGGCCAGGAACGTACCGTGTCCGACGCAGTCGTCACCGGCCGCACCCTGGGCGGTGACCCGGCCGCCGAGCCCGGCGGCGCCCGCCTCGACACCGGTGTCGATCAGGGCGACGGTCACGCCCGCACCCGTGCTGTGCCGGTGCACCCGGTCCAGGTCGAGGCGCTGGCGCGACCAGTCCTGCTTCTCCGCCTTCTCACGGGAGGCGGGAGTGCACGGCACGTCCTCGCCCTCGCCCCCGGCGTCCGGGTCGAACGAGGAGGGCATGGCGGGCAGTTCCTGGCCCTTCTTCCCGTCGGCCGCCGGCGGACGCGCGGGGTACGCCGCCGGGGACACCGCCGGGGACACCGCCTGGGCCGGAACGGCCGCAGGCAGCAGCAAGGCGGCGGGCAGCAGCAGGGCGGCGGCGCCCGCGCCGGACAGCAGGCGGGCGGTCCCGCGGGCGGACGCGCTCACCGGGAGGCCGCCTTCGGTGCGGCGGCCACGGTCACGACGTCCTCGGGGACGAGGATGCGCAGGTCGTCCAGGGTGGGCGCGGCCAGCGAACTGAGCCGTCCCGCCTGGCGGGTGACCATCGACTCGACCACCTGGCGGGCCAGGCGGGCGTTGCCGAAGGAGCGGTCCCGGGGCAGCGACTCGAAGTACTCCTTGAGCAGCGGCCCGGTGCCGGGCCCGCACTCGTAGCCCATGCTCGTGGCCTGGGAGCGGACGATGGTGACCAGTTCCTCCGAGGAGTAGTCGGCGAAGGCGATCCGGCGCGGGAGCCGGGAGGACAGGCCCGGGTTGGAGGCGAGGAAGCGCTCCATCTCGTCGGTGTAGCCGGCGACGATGACGACCACCTCGTCACGGTGGTCCTCCATCAGCTTCAGCAGCGTGTCCACCGCTTCCTGGCCGAAGTCGGCGCCCTGTCCGCGCGGGGTGAGGGTGTACGCCTCGTCGATGAACAGCACGCCGCCGCGGGCCCGTTCGAAGACCTCCCGGGTGAGCTGGGCGGTGTGGCCGATGTAGCGGCCGACCAGGTCGGCGCGGGCCGCCTCGATCAGCTGGCCCCGCTCCAGGATGCCGAGCTGGGTCAGGATCTCCCCGTAGAGGCGGGCGACGGTGGTCTTGCCCGTACCGGGCGGACCGGTGAAGACGAGGTGATGGCTGAGCGAGGGCACCGGCAGCCCGGCGGCGGCCCGGTGGCGGGCGGTGGTGATGAGGTTGACCAGGTCCGCGACGTCGCGCTTCACCTCGGCCAGGCCGATCATGTCACCGAGGCGGGTCAGCGGGTCGTCCTGCGGTACGGCGTTCTGTGCCGTCTTCGCGGCGGCGCCGGCGGAGACGTCCTCCGGCAGCAGCAACCGCAGGTCGCTCTCGCCGACCTGCTGCTGGGAGGCGAGCCGGACCGCCTGTCTGTCCACCATCTCCTCGAACACCCCGCGCGCCGCACGGCCGTTGCCGAAACCGGCGTCGCGCGGCATCGCACCGAAGTGCTCGGCGAGCGCCGCCGCGGTCCCCTCGCCCAGCTCGTACTGGTGCTGGCCGCACATGTTCTCCATGATCGCGACCAGTTCGGGCACCGAGTAGTTCTCGAACTCGACGGTCCGCGAGAAGCGGGACGCCAGACCCGGGTTGGAGCCGAGGAAGGACTCCATCTCTCGGGAGTAGCCGGCCGCGACCACCACCACGTCGTCGCGGTGGTCCTCCATCAGTTTCAGGATGGTGTCCACCGCCTCACGGCCGAAGTCGGCGCCGCCGTTGCCGCTGTCCGAGGTCAGCGTGTACGCCTCGTCGATGAACAGCACGCCGCCCAGGGCCCGTTGGAAGGTCTCGCTGGTCTTGATCGCGGTGCCGCCGACGACCTGCGCGACCAGGTCGGCGCGGGAGACCTCCACCAGGTGCCCGCTGCGCAACGAACCCAACTCGGCCAGGATCGCCCCGTACAGGCGGGCGACCGTCGTCTTGCCGGTGCCGGGCGGACCCGCGAAGATCAGGTGCCGGCTCATCGGCGGGGCCGACATGCCGAGCTGTTCGCGGCGCTGGGCGAGCTGGGTCAGGTTGACCAGGGTGCCCACCTGCTGCTTGACGTTCTCCAGGCCTATCAGCGCGTTCAGGGCGCCGAGCGGGCCGTCCGCGCGGTCCGTCGGGGGCGCGTCCGCGGCGCCGGAGCCGGCCGGGTCGGTGTTCTCCGCACTGCCGGAACCCCAGGCGTCCCGCTTGCCGTTGCCCGTGCTGTTCAGGCCCTCCACGGCGAGCCGTTCGCCGGGCGTCGTCTGCACCAGGCCGCCGCCCTCGTTCTCCCGGGCGAGGCAGTTCACGATCGAGACGGGCGCGGTGGACTCCACCCGGAACCCGTCCTGGGCGCCGCTGGAGACCTCGCAGCCGCTGAGCGAGGCGAGCGCGCCCTCGTTGAGCAGGAATCCATGGCCCTTGGCGCCGTGCACCGTGGTGCGGTTGGCGGTCAGCTCGCCGCCCCCGGCGACCACGATCCCCTCCTCGCCGGACATCTCGATACGGAAGTCGCGGACGGTGACGTTGCCGCCGTCCTCCACGATCAGGCCGCTGGTGGCGGTGTCCGAGACCCCGCCACCGGCCAGGTAGAGGGTGCTGCCGGAGGCCACGCGCACGCCCGCGCCCGTCGGCCGGACGATCTCGCAGTCCTCGACGCGGCCACGGGCGTTCTTGGCCGCCACGATGCCGTCGCCCGAGGGCTCCACCAGGCGGGCCCGGCGCAGCAGCGGGTTGGCGCCGCCGCGTACGGAGATCGCGGGCGAGCCGCCGATCACCTCCAGGCGGTCCAGCTCGGCCGCCGAGTCCTCCTCCAGGAGCAGCCCGGTCTTCTCGCAGTCGCGGACCGTCAGGCCTGTCAGGGCCGGTGAGGCGTTCCCGGCGACCCGCAGGGCCGCACCCTGCGCGCCGTCCACCCAGCAGTCCTCGAAGGTGCCGCGCGACCGGTCGGTGACCAGCAGGCCGTGGCCGCGGCTGCGCGAGACGCGGCAGCGGCGCAGCACCGGGTCGGTGCCCTGGGCCAGCACGAGCCCGTTACCGGAGGTTCCGGTGACCCGGACGTCCTCCAGCGTCGTACGGCCCCCGCTGCTCAGGTGCACCCCGGTGCTGGTGTCGTGCACCACCGTCCGGACGACCGAGAGGGCGCTGTTCTGTTCCAGGGCGATGGAGGGTTTGTCGGTGGAGGAGATGTCGCAGTCCTCCACGGTGCCGCGGGCCTCGCCGTTGGCGAGCAGGCCGTTGCCGCGGGCGTCGCGCACCGTGCAGCCGCGGATGCGTGCCTCGCCCTGCTCCGCGAGGACCAGGCCGCTG
Organism: Streptomyces aurantiacus; assembly: GCF_001418335.1. Taxonomy (GTDB): domain Bacteria; phylum Actinomycetota; class Actinomycetes; order Streptomycetales; family Streptomycetaceae; genus Streptomyces; species Streptomyces aurantiacus. The sequence continues at coordinate 3,992 of NZ_LIPP01000217.1, forward strand.
GTGCCCAGGTGCTCGAAGGTGCAGGACTCCACGGTGGTCGGGGTGGTCGAGGTGACCACGATGCCCGCGCCCTGCGGGTTGCTCACCCGGCAGTCCCGCAGCGCGAGCGAGCCGGTGCCCCCGGCCAGCAGCGCGGTCCAGGCGGAGCCGACGACCTCGCAGCCGTCGAGCGCGGCCTGCCCGCGCCGCACGTCCACGGCCGGCTGCTCGGCGTCGCCGCCGCGCAGGGTCAGCTCGGAGAGCATCACGGCGTCGGCGCGCAGCGCGAGCACGCTGCCCGAGCGGGGCCGGATCTCCACGGTGCCGCGCCCTTCGGCGGCGGTGAGGGTGACCCTGGTGTTGATGACCAGGTTCTCCGCGTATGTCCCGGGGCGGACGCTGATGAGCGCGCCGGTACGGGCGACCGCGAGTGCCTCACCGATCGTCCGGTAGCGCTCCCGGTCCCCCGGACCGACCGTCAGTACCTGGCGCGACACGCACCAACCTCCTTGCCACGGCGGCGTCTTCAGCGGGCGTTCCCCTCGTCGAGTCGTCGAGAGGAACGTGTCGGCGAGCCGACGGTGTCATCATGCCTCGCCCTGGGGGGCGGGTGGGTGCGGAGAACGGCAGCGGAACTCTCGTCTCCCGGGCGCCGGTCCGCCGTACCGGAGCCCGGGCCGGATTCCGGTACGGAGCCCGGGCCGGAGCCGGAAGGGGAGGCGGAGGGACCACCGGATCCCGCCGCCGCGGTGTCCGCCGCGGGCGCCCCCTCGGCACCCGGCCCGCGTACGGGACGGGAACCGAGTACAGAACCGGGACCTGTACCTGGACTTGGATCGGGCTCGGGATCGAGTACGGGACCGGGAAGGCTGTCCGCCGGGACGAGCAACGGGGCCGCGGCCCCGGCGTTGACCATCAACAGGGTGCCCGAACCACTCAGTGAACGGGCCAACTCCCGCGCCGGCAGCGTGTCATGTCCAAGTACCGCGGACATGAACTCGTGTTCCGGCGAGGTGAACAGCAGCACGACCGGCGCCCCGTCCCGCCCGGCGGCCGTGAGCGGCCCGCCATCCGGCCCGCGCACCACCGTGATCTCCGCCTCGGCGAGCGCCGCGAGCGCCTCGTCCACCGAGCCGTAGCCGGTGGCGGCCCGCTGTGCCGCCGCGTCCACCGGGTCGGTGGGTTCCGGCCAGCCGAGTACGCGAGCCGAGGGCCGGTACGCCGGGTTGGCGCGGTAGTCCCCCACACCCCCGCTCTCGTCCGACTGCCACTCCCCCAGCACGGCCCACTCCGGTGGCGTCCGCTCCTCGGTCCACTCCGGGTCCACCATCCCGATCCAGTGCCCGGGCGCCCGACGGGCGGCGGCCCGTACGGCGTCGGGTATCTCGGGGGCGTCCGCGGCATCGGCTACGGGTGACTCGGCCGCGTCGGTGACGGTGGTCGGGCCGGAACCGTCGGGCATCACGGACGAGGCGTCAAGCCCGCCCTCTCGCCGCTCTCCGGGCCGCATCTCCACCTGAACTCTTGGGGTCCGTACGAATTCCTGGTGCCGCATTCCTGGGTGTCGAAGGTGCCGAACCACGTGCGCGCACACCGGCACTGATCAGTTCGGGGAGCCAACAGGATGCCACACGAGCCCCGCGCACGGAGGTCCGGGAAAGATCCGTATCGGATGTCCGCGTGCCCGTTTGCTGCCCGGGTGGGGAACTTTCCGGGAGCAGTGAGGCGTGGCTGGACAAAGCGCTGGGGCAGTTGGGGTCGGAGTTGCTGCTGTCGCCGCCGCAACGGGCTAAGTTGGGCCCGCCATCGGACCGGTCCGCGGCCCGCACCGCGACGGGTCACGCGGAACGCGACAACCGGACCGGGCCGAACTGCTCGACCGGGCACGGCACTTGACCGATGCCAAGGCCCGCCGAGGTTGTCGGCGTTCGTTCGGCGCGACCGATGGGCGGGCCTGTGCCCCACACCGTCAGCTCCGCCACCGAGGAGGAGTACCGCATGTCCCCCCAGCACGAGAACTCCGGCGCGAACGCGGAGGCCGCCGCCGCCCGCGCAGAGGAGGCCGGGTCCCCGCCCACGCCCCCGACACCGGCATCCACGCCGACGCCGACACCGGCACCGACACCGGCACCGACACCGGCACCGGCACCGGCACCGGGTGAGCAGGCGGCGAGCCCGGCCGCAGCCGCCCCCGAGACGGAGGCCGCCACCACTCCGACTCCGGCCGGAGAGTCCGCCGCCCCACCCGCACCTGAGCCCTCACAGTCGCCGTCGCCGTCACCCTCGCCCTCGCCCTCGGCTGCCGCCACGACGGCCCAGGCGCCCGAGGAGGGTGTCGCCATCGCGGCGGCCGTCGGAACGGCGGCGACGCCGGGTACCAGGACCGACACCGCCGTCGACCGCACACGCCCCCGCAAGCCGGTCCTGGCGGGGGCCGCCATCGCCGGCGCCGTCCTGATCGCCATACCGCTGCTGCTGGCAGGCAGTGCGCGGGAGGATCACCACGACGGTGGGAAGGGGCTGGCCGCGGAGGGTTCCGACACCGTCCTGAATCCGGCCTCCGCCCCCGCCGCTCTCGACGACTACGTGGCAGGCAAGCCCAGTTCGTCCCCGAGCAAGGAGAAAACGAAGAAGGCCGAGGTCCCCAAGGTCGCCTCCGCACCCAAGGCCGCCGCGCCCGCCCCGGAGCCCACGAAGAGCAGCACGACCAAGGCGAAGGCAAAGCCGAAGCCGAAGTCCACGCCCAAGCCCAAGGCTGCCGCGAAGCCGAACTGGGGCACCAAGACCGTCTACGCGGGCAGCGTCCTCCAGGTCGGCCAGTCCTGGAGCACCAACCGCATCCGCATGGTCATGCAGTCCGACGGCAACCTCGTCGTATACAACGAGAAGAACAAGCCCGTCTGGGCGGCCATGACGTTCGGCCCCAACCACCGGGCGATCTTCCAGGACGACGGCAACCTCGTCGTCCACAACGGCGACAACCGCCCGATCTGGGCCTCCAAGAGCCACGGCCACGCGAACGCCCAGCTGATCCTGCGGGCCGACGGCAAGGTGGTCATCCTGCACAACGGCGGAGTGATCTGGTCGACCTGACACCGTGCGGCGGGGCCCGTCACCGGGCCTTGCCGCCCGCCTCGGCCGGCAGGTCGGCCTCTCAGGGAGCGGACATCCCCGCCGGGCGGATCAGTCCGCTCTCGTAAGCGAGGATGGTCGCCTGAACGCGGTCCCGCAGACCCAACTTGTTGAGTACCGCGCTCACATGGACCTTCACCGTGCCTATGGCCACCCCCAGGCGCTCCCCGATCTCCGCGTTGCTCAAGCCGGTGGCGACCAGAGTCATGATCTCGCGTTCGCGTTGGGTGAGGCTGTCCAGGGCTCCGGTGATCTCCGGAGCCAGCGGGGCTCCTTGGGCGAAGGCCGCTATCAGACGTCCCGTGACCGCGGGCGCGAGGACGCCGTCACCGGAGACGACGATCCTTATCGCGGTCAGCAGGGCCTCCGGCTCGGAATCCTTGAGCAGGAACCCGGAGGACCCGGCGCGCAGGGCATCGTAGACGTAGGCGTCGAGGTCGAACGTGGTGAGCACAAGGACCTTGGTGTGACTGCTGTGACGCGTGATCAGCCGGGTGGCCGCCAGCCCGTCCATCCCGGGCATGCGGATGTCCATCAGTACGAGGTCAGGCGTGAGCTCGGCCGCCATCGCCACTGCCGCGTTCCCGTCCGCGGCCTCGCCGACCACGGTCATGTCGGCCTCGGCCGACAGAATCGCCGCGAAGCCCGCGCGGACGATCGCCTGATCGTCCACGACCAGCACCCTGATTGAACTGATGGCGCGTCTCCTCTTCTCACCACGACGGTCGGTCCCTTGCCTGCGTCGCAGTCTCCCATGAGGGCGATGGGGGCCATGAGCAGGGCATGCAGGCCCCGCGTCGGCCACTCCTACATGCGGAGACCCACTCCTACGTGCGAGACGCGCCCGGTACGGCGGCGGCAGCAGCCTTCTGTGGTGCCGTCGGTGGCGCCGTCGGTGGCGCCTTGCCGGCGTCCAGGCTTCCGAGGAGCTGACGCATGGCGGCCAGCGTCGCTCTCGTGGCGGCGGCGACGTCCTGCAGACTGCCCGCCTCCGCCGAGGAGATCACCAGGTCGGTCTGCTGGAGCACCGTCTCCTGCAGACCGCCGGCGACTCGCTGCCGCTCGCTGTGGACCATGTCCCGCGTGCTCGAAAGCAGGCCCGTGAGCTCCGCGTCCTCGCGGCCCAGCACCCGCCTGCGGCGCCTGTGCATCAGCCACCCCGCCCACCACGCCGCCGTGAACACCGCGCCGAGCCCCAGCAGCACCTCGCCGAGCAGAAACAGCACGAGAAAAGGACCGGCCGGTTCCCCGAACAGCATCCCGTCACCGGCGAAGGCAGCCGTCATCGAGACACCGAACGAGAGGGCAGTGGCGAGAACCGACAGATACGACAGCCGCTGACCAGGCGGATAGGGGTACGTCACCAGCGGAGCCGAGGGCTGAACGTACCGGCCGACAGGAGCGGTTGCCGGTCTCAGAACGCGGCCGTACGCCGCGACACCGTAGACGGCGGCCAGTTCGACGACTGCGCCGCCCAGGAGACAGTTCGCGGTGGACGACGGCAGTGCACCGATTCCCAGCAGCACGGGCCACAGAAGTGCGGTGGCCCCGATCACGGCGAGGGCCGACCAAGGGGCTCGTCGGCGCCACAGCAGCGGCAGCGCGTGAACGGCCAACAGGAGCGCGAGCAGCAGGCGGAGCGGGATTCCGTACCCGGCGTCCGACGCTTTCTCCAAGGCGTAGCTCAAGGACGCCACGACGGCCGCGCCGCAGACCGCCGCATCCGCGATCCGCTGCTCCCGGGTGAAGTTGCGCCGTCGTCCGCCGGCCGGTTTCCGTACGGACCGGGCATCGGGCAGTACGGCGTGTACGTGCCAGCCGCCGGCCGGGCGGGGCCCCGCGGACAGTTGCCCGCCGATGGCAGTGGCGCGCCGGCTCATCCCGTCCACACCGCGGCCGGAGCCGATACCCAGCCTGTCGCCGCCGATGCCGCCGGGCGGCCTGCTGTTGTCCACGGTCAGGTGCAGCACCTCCCCGGCGCGTTTCGCCCGTACGGCGACGGAGGCACCGGGCGCGTAGCGCAGGGCGTTGGTCAGGGCCTCCCGGACGATGCCGTGGGCCGCCTCCGCCGCGGGGCCGACGAGATCGGCGGGGAGGGATACGGAGACGGGGCGCCCCAGTCGGCCGAAGCCGGCGATCAGGGCCTCGATCGAAGCGGTCATCGACTGGTGGGCCGGTGCCGGTGTCTCGTCCACTCGCATGACCGCCACGAGACGGCACAGCGCCACCTGGGTCTCCACCGCGGTGCGGCTTGCGAACGCGAGGGCGTCCGCGGTCAGTTCGGGTCTGCTGTCACCGAGCCTGCGGGCGGCTTCGACGGACACCACGACAGAGGTGAGGTGGTGTGCGCTGATGTCGTGCAACTCGTTCGCCAGCCGGTCCCGTTCGGTGCAGACGGCCTGCCCCAGCTCCCGCTCGGCACGGGTCAGCCGCTGTTTCGTCGCCTGCCGTTCCCGCAGCCAGTGCCGCCGGCCGGCGCCGAGAGCGGAGGCCAGCAGGTAGAAGCCGACGGTGACAAGCCAGTGGGAGACGAGTGCACTGCCGAAGCCGTGCTGTACGGCGGCCGGCAGGAGCTGCACGCCGGCGGCAGCGGCGGTCGCGCCCAGGCCGACGGTCCAGTCGCTCAGCGTGGTGACGGAGAAGAGCGCCATCATCACCGCCACGCTCGCCACCAGGCTCAACGTGTCCGGCGGTGCCAGCACCTGGACCAGCACGGACGACACGAGGATCTGGCCGAGGGCGGTCAGCGGTGTCCGGCTACGCCGTTCGAGCGCGTACGTACTGAGTGCCGTGGCGGCGAAAGCAGTGATCCAGGCCGTCATGCCCGGAGGCTCGTCGAGCGTCGGGACGGCGGCCCACCACAGAAGCAGCTGCGTCACCGCGAACACGCCTGGCAGAAGCAGGCCTCGACTCTTTCCCATCGGTACGAGTGTAGAGACGGCCGGAGGGGTGCCGGCCCTCTGGGTCTTCGGCTAGGTCTTGCGGCCTAGGCGGTGTTCCTCCTGGTGGCAGAGGTTTCGGCGGTCTCGGGACGAGACGATCGACGCATGGAACGAACCGACGTCATCATCGTCCTGATCGCCGTTGTGTCCCTTGTCGTCATGGCCAAGCCACTGCAGAGCACGCCGTTCTGGCTCGTCCTCGTGCTGGCGGCGGTCTCCTACCCCTTGGACAGGAAACTGCTCTCGGCGTTGGAATCGGCCACGGGCGCCGGCAGCACATGGGCGTCGTCCGTCTTCACGATCACCACGGGGCTCGCGTTCGCCGTACTCGGCTCGCTGGTCGTCCGGGGGGTCAAGTCCTTCCGGGGCACACGCGCCGAGCGCCGGGAGCACGGCCTGAAGATCGACGCATGAGCGTCCGTGTCCTTCCTCAGCAACGACCTCTGATCGGCGGCAACATGCCCAACCACCACTCGTCCCGGACCGCTGCCGTCCTGGTGTCGCTCGCCGTGCTGGCAGTCGCCACCGTCACGGCCTGCGACCCCGGCTCCGGCTCCGGCTCCGGCACTGACAGAACCGCCGCGACGCCCGCGGTCCCCGCCTCCCTCAGCGGCCAGGAACTGAACTGGACCCCATGCCCTGCCCCGTCCGCGGCCCAGGGCGCCGACGAAAAACCCAAGAACCTGCCGGACGGGACGAAATGGCAGTGCAGCACCATGAAGGCGCCGCTGGACTACGCGAAAGCCGACGGCAAGACCATCGATCTCGCTCTCATCCGGGCAACGGCCGCGCGGGATTCCGGTAAGGAGCGAATCGGGTCTCTCGTCTTCAACTTCGGTGGCCCCGGTGCCTCCGGGGTGCCGACGCTTTCCGACTTCGCCGAGGACGAGTACATGAAGCTGCACAAACGCTACGACCTGGTCAGCTTCGACCCGCGCGGAGTCGGGAACAGCGCCGGTGTGGAGTGCCCGAATACCGCAAGGCGTCGCCCGGCTTCGGCGACTGGATAGCCTGGGCGCTGCTCCAGTGCACCGACTGGCCCGTGGCCGGCCAGGCACCCACCGTCGACGTGTCCGCCGACGGCGCGGGCCCCATTCTCGTGGTCGGCAACGTGGGCGACCCCGCCACTCCCTACGAGGGAGCCAAGAAGATGGCGGACGAGCTGGGCAAGGGAGTCGGCGTCCGCCTCACCGTCGACGGTGAAGGACACGGCACCTACGGCGACAACGACTGCCTGACGGCGATCGTCGACAAGTACCTGCTCGACGGAACGGTCCCGAAGAACGACACCACCTGCTCGTGACGGACGACGTGTTGGCTCAGCGGGCCTGCTTCGCCAGGTCGGAGAGAAGATCGTCGAGTACCGACTCCTCTTCGACACGTACTCCGTGCTCGGTGAGAGCGGCAGCCAGGGCCGGGTCCCACGGCGTCGGTGTGGCCGCACCCGTCAAACCCTGCGGCTCACTCACTGCGGCCACCGCCACCTCGTAATCGGCAGCCTCGTACCGCCAGGGCCGCCACGGGACACCTCTCCCCAGAGCCGTGGCGATGTGCATCCCGCCCCAGTCGAAGTCTCCGTGGTAGAGGATGCCGGCCCCTCGTGCGGACAGGCCGCGCAGCAGAGTGAGCGCTGCCGCCGAGGGCTGCCCCTGCAGACACACCATGGGCGGACAGGCCGGACCGAGGGAGTCGGCCGCGGCGGCCAGGACAGCCGGGTTCTCACATACGCGGACGGTTCCTGTGGCAGTGGTGATTCCGTCGGCAACGGTGGTTCCGCCGGCGTCGGTGCTTCCGCCGAGGGCGTGGCGGGTGAGCGAGCGCAGCGTCAGGACCGCGGGCTCGCCCTCGTCGGCCATCCAGTCGAGTGCCGGTGTGCCGCGCAGGTTGAGGGTCAGCACGGTGGACGACACGTCGTCCCTGAGCAGACCACCCGCGGCCCAGGCCGCACGCCGCCACTCGGCACCGGAGCCCTCCGGGAAGCCGGCGAGGGCACGGATCCCCGACAGCACAAGGGTGGCCAGCGGTGTTCCCTCGTCCAGTGCGTGGGCACCGGAGAGGTACCGTGCCGCGAACGTCGCCCGTGGCATCGGCGGATCCACGGGCAGCGCTGACAGCGCCCGCACCGCGGCGGCCACCAGAGGCGCGCCGGCTTCCGGCGTTCGCGCGAGTCGCCGTACGAGGCCGTCCTTGCGAACCCGCCCGGCCCAGTCGGCCAGTTCGGCACTCAGGCCGGCAAGCGGAGCCAGTGCTTCCTCCCAGGCCCGAGCCTCCTTGTCACGCGTCTCGGCGCGCGACGCGACGGGTCCGGTGAGGGCCAGCACGGCGGCCTCCAGGCCGTGCGGGCTGACGCCCGAGCGGCGCAGGACCGCGTCCACCGCCTCAAGACGTACCGTCAGGGAGCGGGAGCGGCCCGCACTCGGAGCACGTCCGAGCAGGCGCTCGGCGGCTCGGTGCTGGAGGTCGGCGGGGTGCGCCAGGGTGACCGTGCCGGTCAGCGGCCGTCCGTGGGCGATTCGCAGACGGACGCGTTCCAGGAGCCAGGCGAGGCCGGGGCCCGCGAGCAGCCGTTCCAGGCGTTCGGCGTCGACCGGCGCCCCGGCCTGCGGTGTACCGGGCGGCTCCGCCGGTCCCACTCGCTCCCCTGGCACCCGGGCGGCGGAAGCCCGCCCGGCCGACGAAGACGAAGATGGGGATGGGGATGGGGATGGGGATGGTGGGTTCACGTCCACAGTGACTCCTGTCCCGTGGGGTCCGGACCGGAGAACTCTGCCGTACCGCCGGCAGCGCCCACCGTGGTGCCCGGTTCGTCGCCGCGTCGCCGCTCGCTGCCGTCCCATTCCCACCTGGTCACCAGGACGGCGGCGATGTCGTCGACACGGGACAGCTGTGCGATGGCGATGCCCGGCACCTGCGGGTAGCACGCCCATTCCCGTTCGCTGGTCATGACGACGTCGAGGTCGAAGGCGCGCAGCAGGCCCAGGCACTTGGCGCGTGAGTCGTCGTCCACTCCCGCGAACGCCTCGTCGAGGGTGACGAGGCGCGGGGCGTGCACGGCGCCCGCGCTCGCGTAGTGGGAGGACGCGGCGGCGAAGAGCGGTACGGACGCGGCCAGTACGCGCTCGCCGCCCGAGGCGGGCCCAGTGGCCGGCACCCACTTGCCGTGCTGGTGGCGCTCGACACCGAACTCGTGCCAGGTCCGGTAGTCGAGGGCGGCAGCGAGGTCTTCCTGCCAGCTGCCGGCCCTGTCGTCGGCCTGTCGGCGGGCGATCTGCTCCTGGAGGAACGCGCCGACCGCCGCCCTGTCCTGCGGTGACCAGGCGTCGGCGGACTGACGCAACCGCTCGCGTGCCTGAGCCAGTCCCTGCGGGGCGAGGCGGGAGGAGCGCCACACGAGGCGCAGTTTCATGCCCGTCGAGGTCGGCCGCTCCTCCAGTTCCGTGTTCATGGCGCGCACCTGGCGTTCGGCCGCGCCGATCAGCTCCTGGAGTGTTCCGGCGACCTCGGTGATCAGGTGGGTCTCCAGGATCTCCCGCTCGTGGGCGGACAGGATGCGGGTCAGTTCGGCGACTTCGGTGGACAGGGCGTCGGCGAGTTCGGGGACGGCCCGTTCCCGGCCCTGATAGACGATGTCGACCCGTACGCCGTCCTCGCTCGGCCGGGCTGTGGCGGTGTGCCCGTGCCGTGACAGCGCGTCCTGAAGTTTGCCGAGTTCCTCGCTCAGGCGCTTCTGGGTGCGTTCCCAGGCCGCGTCCGAGTCGTCGGTGGCCGTGAGCCGGGTCTCGACGGTGCGGGCGAGGCCGATGGCAGGGGTCGCCGCCCACGTTCCGCCGCCGTCGTCGTCCGGTACGGACAGGTCGGACAGATTGGGCAGATCGGGCAGTGCGACGGCGAGGAGTCCGGTCGCCACGAAGCGCTGGAGCGCCTCGATGGCGCGCTTCCGCGCGGCGGTGGCGTCCGTGATGTCGTCGTCGAGCCGCTCGATGCGCCCTTCGGCGTGGCCGACCCGCCCGTCGGCGTCCCGGATGTCGGCCTGGGCGCGCTGCTGCTCGCTCCGGCAGGCGCGTGCGGCTGCCTCGGTCTCCTCCAGTCTCCGCTGGAGTTCGGCGACGGCGGCTCCGACGGTCGAGCGGAGTGTGTGCAGACGTTCGTCCGCCGCGGCGGCCAGACGCGCGGCTTCCGTGGCGCGCTCGGCGTGCTCGGCGACCAGGTGCTCGGCCCGGTCCGTCTCGGCCCGCTCCTCGGTGACCGCCTGCTCGGCGTCGCCGCGTTCACGCAGCGCCGGCCACAACTCGGCGAGGTGGACGGTGTGTTCGGCGAGCGCCTGCCGCACCGCGCCCAGGCCGTTCCGGTCGGCGGGGAGGTTCAGGTCGGCGGCCGTCCCGGCGAGTTCCGCGCCGGCGCGGTCGGCTTCGCCTGCCGCACGGTCCAGTTCGCCGGCCCGCTCCCGCTGCCGGGTACGGGCCCGCTGTACCTCGTCGGCCGCGGCGCCGACCCGGGCGTGCGCGCGGCGCAGGTCGTCGTCACCGGGTACGGTCGCGAGTTCGTCGTCGAGCACGCGGCGACGCTCGGACAGCGAACGCGACTCCTCGGCCAGCCGCTCCCGCTCGGCCTCCAACTCCGCCCGCTCCGTCCGCAGTTCCGCGAGCCTGGCCCGGCGTGCCTGCTCCCGGGCGCCTTCTCCGACGTACTGCGCGCTGTCCTTGGCCCAGCTTCCGGTCAGTGCCCCGAGCCTGAACCGCCCGTCCGTGGCGACCCAGGTGCGCCCACCCCCGGTTTCCCGGACACTGTCGGCCGCATCGTCGCTGTACCCGTCCGGGCTGTATCCGTCCGGACCCTGCCCTTCCGGACTGTGTCCGTCCAGCAGGCCGATGGCAGCCAGCAGGCGGTGTACCTTCGCCTCCCCCACTGCGGCGGCCGCGACATCCGCGGGGTTGACAGCCGGACACAGCGCGCGGCCGAGGCCGCCCCCGGCGGGTGGGTCGTACCGGTCCCGGGGGTCGAGCAGTACGTCGTGGCCCTGCGCCGCCACCGCGTAACCGTCGGGCCTGACCCACGCGTCCAAGAGCCCCGACGCCTCCAACGCTGCTTCCAGGCCCGCGCGTTCGGCCGCGGTCACCTCCGGGCGGAAGTCGACGAGCCGCCACAACGGGGCGCCGAGCGCTCCGGTGCGGACGTCGGCGGTCCGGGTGCGCGGAGCGGACGGGCCGCGCTGCCCGCCCTTCTCCAGAGCGGTCTGTTCCTCGGTGACGAGCCGCAGGCGTTCCGCCGTCGTCCCCTGCCGATGGGCCAGGGCGGCGGCCCGCCGGTCCAGGCGGGAAGCGAGGGCACGGTGCGCTCCCGCCGCGGCCGTACGCGCCGGGTGAGGGCCGTCCAGGCCGCTCACCCAGCCCTGCACCAGGTCGAGCACGCCGGGCAGTCCGTCCACGCGCAGTTCGACGCACGCCGAGAGGTGCTCCCGCACGGCCGCGACGAGGGCGCGCCCCGCGTCCTCGACCCCCTCCTCGCTCTGTGCCAGCCGTATGTCACTGCGCGCGGCTTCCTCGTCGGCCTCGTCGGCCCGCAGCCGGGCGGCCCTCAATGCCTCCTGGGACCGTTCCGCCCCGGCCACGAGCGTCTCCACGTGCTCCACGGCACGCCGCCTGCTCGCCGTCGCGTCGTCCGCCGCGCGGCGCAGGGCCGGGACCGGGGCGCCCGCCGTCCGCGGGATGTCGATGCGCGCCGCCGCGGCGCTGTCGGCCACGCGGTGCTGGATGTCGTCCAGCGCCTTGTGGGCGTCGGTGAACCGGTTCGTCGCGGTGTCGAGTCTGCCGATGGCCCGGGTGTGGGCCTGGGAGGCGGTCTGTCGGTCCGCCTCGGCCCTGGCCCTTTCCGTCGCCGTCCGGGAGGCGTCGGCCGCCGCCTGGTCGAGAGCGCGGGCGTCGCGCATCTCGGGCCCGGACCGCAGGGCCGTGTCCTGGGCACTCAGCCGCGCCGCGTGCTCGGCGAGCGACTCCGCCTGTCCCTGGGCCGAGGTCCGGTCCGCCACGGCCTGGTCACGGTCGGCCAGCGCCTTGGCGAGCTCGCGTTGGAGGTGCTCGTAGCGGGCGTGTTCGCTGCGGGGGAGGCGGGCCTTGCGGCGGGCGGCGATGCGGGCGTAGCGCCGGTAGTGGTCGAGGAAGGCGGAGGCTGCCTCCTCGGCCTCGCGGGCCGCCCGCAGTTCCTCCTTCTCCTCGTCCAGCGACCTGAACGCCTCCGCCGCGTCGGCGATGACCGCCTGGTCCATCGGCGGCAGCGACTCGGTCAGCGCCCGGGACAGGGCGGCTTCGCTCGGCCGCTTGGACAGCTGGGGCTGGCGCAGCTGGATCAGCAGGTCGACAAGTGCGCCGTAGCGCCGCTCCCCCAGTCCGAAGAGGGCCTCGTCGACCGCTCGGCGGTACGCCTTGGCGGTGTCGTACACCATGCCGTCGCCGCCGATGGCCTCGGCGAGCCGGTCGCGGGACAGTGCGGTGCCGGTGGCGTCCAGCAGATCGAGTCCGGCGCCGATCCGCCGGCTGGTGACGGCGAACCAGTGGCGGGCGATGCCGCGGCCCGTGACCGCCTTCAGCCCGCACAGCAGCGTGCGGAAGTGTTCCTCGCCGGTGGTCTCGTCGAGCCGTCCGAACTCGGCCCAGGTGTAACCGAGGCGCTCCGGGTGCGGGTGTTCACCGCCCAGGAGCAGGTTCCACTCCATGCGCTTGCCGGGGTCGCCGTCGGGTTCGACGCGGCGGGCGGAGAGGTCGCCGTCCAGCAGGAACGGCAGGGTGAGGGCCAGTACCTTCGACTTGCCGGTCCCGTTGTTGCCGCGCAGCAGCAGCCTTCCGTCGCGGAACCAGAACTCCTCGACGTCGTAGTGGAACAGGTCGACCAGCCCGATCCGCAGGGGCCGCCACCGGCCGGGGGCGGGCCTGGGAAGAGCGAGGGCCCGGGACGGAGCCTGGGACGGGGCATGGGACGGGGCCTGAGATACGGCCGGCGCGGTCACAGTACGGATCACCTTTCGTCACCGGAGTATCGGACACCGGACTGCCGGGCACTGGACTGTCGAGCACCCGACTGCCGCACACCCGGCTCCCGGACACCCGACTCCCGGACAACGGCGTCGCCGACCGCGTACCGCGCGAGGGCGGGTCGCGGCACGACACCTCGTGCCGTCCGCTCCACGAGACCGAGGGCGTCAAGCTTGGTCACGGCCTGTTCCACCAGTGCGGGCTCGGCTCCCGGCTCCCTGGCCGACTTGGACCAGAAGGTGCCGTGTTCGGCGGCCAGTTCGCCCACCCGCAGCGCCAGTTCCGAGGGCGTGACGGGCCCGTCCGCCCGCGCCAGGTGCTGGGCGAGCAGCAGGGTGACGTGCCCGAGGGTGCCCTGTTCCGGCATGCGTACGTCGGTGAGGTCGTCCTGGGGATCGATCATGGCGACGCCCTCGGCGCGCACCTCTGCGACCAGTCCGGTCAGTTCGCTGATGCGGGCGGTGATGAAGCCCCGTTGCCGGGTGAGGTAGCCGAGTTCGTCGTCGGCCAGGTCGTCGTAGTAGAGCACGGGATCGTCGAGGAGGCGGCGGGTCAGCTTCCAGCGGATCGCACGGAACCGCAGCTCGTCGCTGTCGAGCGCGCTCTGCTCCGTCATCTCCACCAGGCGTCCCTCGAAGTCCCGCGCCTCGATCAGGGAAGGGCCGCGCAGGGCGGCGGGCATACCGGCCAGCACGCGCCGGCGCACGTCGTACAGCACGTCCCCCGAGCCGCTGACGTACGCCTCCTCGTCGCCCGCCACCCGCCGCAGCACCCCCAGCCGGAGCAGCAGGCGTACGACGGCCGCGAGGTCGAGGCGCTCGTCGCGTCGCTCCAGGGTGAACGTGATGCCGGCCGCGACGAGTTCGGGATCGGCGGCGGCCAGCACGACCTGCTCGGCGAGGCGTCCGAGGGCCACCTGCGCCTCGCCCCGTTCCAGCGCGGCGAGGGTCAGGCAGAGCAGGACGTAGCGGCGGCGGGTGAAGGGGAGCCCGGACCTGGAGGCCTCGCGCGCGGGGTGCGTGGCATCGGTGAGGGTGCCCGGCGTCTTGCGCAACCGCGCGGCGTCGGCGTCCGTGCGCAGGGTCCAGCCGACGTTACGGGTGAACCAGTCCCGCAGCTCGGCGGCGTGCCGCCGTATCAGCCGGAACTCGTCGGCGTACGGACCGTCAGCGGTGAGCAGCGGCTCCTTCAGCAGGGCGCGTGCGGCCCGTTGGAGGTCGGCCGCGCGCTGGCCTTCGAGGACTTCCGCGAGGGGCCCGGCGGTCACCGGATCTCCCCTGTCGCCAGTCCTGCCGTCCGGCCCGGCGTCAGTCCTGCCGTGAGGTCGACGATGTCGACCAGGTGGTCGGGCCCGCGGAACACCCCGTCGGGTGTGCGCACCTCTGCCGTCGACCCGTCGCCGAGCGCGGTCAGCCGTATCTCCATCGTCCCGTCCCCGCTGCTCGCCACGGTGGTCGTCGTCCCCGGCCGCCAGGTGGCGAGGGCGTCCGAGAGCAGCCGCAGGAACAACTGGAAGGCGAGCGGGTCGAGTTCCCCGAGCCGGGAGAGCCGCACAGGGCCGCCCGTCACGAGGCGGTCCCGCGCCTGCCGTGTCTGCGCCGCCTGGTGCGCGGCGATCTCGGCGAGCTTGCGTTTCGCCTCACCGCGGTCGGCCACGCGTCGCGGCTTGCCCCGCCGCTCGTAGCTCCCGGTACGGCGCAGCTGAGGACTGATCTTCAGGGGATGTGCCTCGGCCCACGGCGTCGAGGCGGGCTGCGGCGCGGCGGTCCGTTCGGCGAGGGTGTCGGCGTCGACGGTGAGATGCCGGGAGGAGTGGAGTCCGAACGCCGCCCGCCACAGGCGGTGGCGCGCCTCGTCGTCCGGCGCCTGAGCGAACCAGCGTGCCAGTGTGCGGAAGTCGGCGGAACGGTCGGAGCGCCCGGCCCGCCGCTCGTTCAACTGCCGCACGACGGCCAGCAGTTGCGGAATGGCTCCGAGCGCACGCCCCCGCAGCAACCGGGCCTGCGACTCCCGCCCCTCCTCCGACACGAACCACTGGGCGAGCCCGGACCACCGCGCGGTCCACCTCTCGTACGCCGTCGCCTGAGCGTGCTCGGCGTCCTCGGGAGCGGCGTCGGCGGCCTCGCGTACGGCGGCGAGCGACAGCAGCGGCTCCACCCTCCCCTGCTCCTCCAGCTCGCCGATCAGCAGGGCGATCCGTCCGCCGACCGTGATGAGGTCCGCGATGAACCGCTCCAGATACTGGATCAGCCGGTCCTTGTACGCAAGGAACGCCTCGACCTCGATGTCGTGCAGGTCGATGGTGCGCTGGAGCGAGCCCATGAAGGCGCGGGCGTTGTCCGCGAGGTCGGTGAAGCGTGCCGTCAGCACGGACAGCGCGATGTGCGCCTTGGCCGGGTCCGGCTCGTCCTGCGCGGCGATCACCAGCAGCGCCCGCAACTGCGTGACGATGTCGTGCAGCGCGACCGCCTGCAGTTCCCCGCGCCGCCCGAGCGCCTCGTCGTACGTCCCGAGAGCCGCCTCGGCGGCCTCACCGGCCCGGGTGAGCTGGTAGATGAACCGCCTGCGGTAGAAGTCCTCGACCGCGGTGACCCGCGCGTGGTCCGGGTCGGCCCGCAGATTCCCCCACTCGACGAGCTTGTCCAGCGCCTGCGTCACCGCTTCGACGACGGAGGGCCGGCTCGCCGCGTCCAGGGACGCGTGCACGTCCTCCGGCCGCAGATGCACCGCGAACCGCTCCTTGGCCGCGAGGAACGCGCCCATCACCTGGCGGTAGAGGGGTGCGTTGGGGGCGGTGAGGTGGGCGAAGGGGCTGTAGTCGGCGAGGACGGGTACGGGAGCGGGGACGGGGGCGGGGGCGGCAGGCCGGGAGGGCTCGGGC
>NZ_LIPP01000218.1 GCF_001418335.1 Streptomyces aurantiacus
AGCGGGCTCGAACCTGAAGTCCCTGTCGGTGTACGTGTCGTACGACTACGGCCAGACCTGGAAGAAGGTCACCGTCAAGAACGGCAAGATCGCGGTCACGAACCCGGCCAAGGGCAAGGGGATCTCGTTCCACGCCAAGATCGCCGACAAGAAGGGCAACAAGTCGACGATCTCGATCTACAACGCGTACTACGGGAAGTGACCTGATCCGGTGGATCACCGACAGGTTCGCTGAACGCTGACACACACGAACGGTCCGCCGGAGCCAGAGCTTCGGCGGGCCGTCCGTGTTTGTGTGGGGGTATGACCGCGCACACCGTCGAGTACATCCGGTACCTCATTCCCGAGCAGCAGTCGGCACAGTTCCTCGCCGCCTGCACCCGGGCCGCCGTGCAGCTCGCGGCGGCCCCCCAGTGTGTCGACTACGAACTGGCCCGCTCCGAGGAGGACTTCGAGCACTACGTGCTCCGCATCACCTGGACATCGACCGAGGACCACGTCGAGGGCTTCCGCGAGTCCGAGCTGTTCACCGACTACGTGGCCGATATCGGCCCCTTCGACAGGTTCATCGAGGAGACGCGCCACTACAAGCCGACGACGGTACGGGGCACGGGGGCGTCCCTGCCCACGCTGTACTCCTGGGCCGGCGGAGCGGAGGCCTTCACACGTCTCACCGAGGTGTTCTACGACAAGGTCCTCAAGGACGAGGTCCTGGCCCCCGTCTTCGCGGGGCTCGCCGCCGAACACGCCTCCCATGTGGCCTCCTGGCTCGGCGAGGTCTTCGGCGGCCCGCCGAGCTACTCCGAGACTCAGGGCGGCCACGGCCACATGGTCGCCAGGCACCTGGGGAAGGGCATCACGGAGATCCAGCGGCGCCGCTGGGTCAACCTGCTCCAGGACGCGGCGGACGAGGCGGAGCTGCCGACGGACGCCGAGTTCCGATCGGCGTTCGTCGCGTACGCGGAGTGGGGGACGCGGCTGGCGGTGTACTTCTCCGGTCCCGACGTGGTGCCTCCGGCGGAACAGCCGATCCCGAGGTGGACGTGGGGCCCGCCCCCGCCGCACCGTGGGGAGTAGGGGCGCAGCCCCACACCCCAGGGGCGCGGGGAACTGCGCGCCCAGCCCCCACGCACCCGCACTCGCACAACACACCCGCCGGGACGGCCTCCGCACCCGCCGGGACGGCCCCCGCCGGGACGGCTACGCGACCTCGATGCCGAAGTCCTGAACGAGTTCCTCCAAGCCGCCCGCGTAGCCCTTGCCGCCCAGGACGAAGTCCCAGTCGCCGTTCGACCTGCGCCGGAAGGAGCCCAGCACCAAGGCCGTTTCGAGCGGGCGGCCGTCGGAGACCTCAAGCCGCCCCAGTTCGGCCAGCCCGGGATCGCGCAGGCTGATGCAGGCGTTCGTGAAACCGGAGAGGTCCGCGTCGGGGTTCACCTCCGGGTCGATGGCCGCGACGAGGACGAACCGGTCGGCCTCGTCCGGCAGCCCGTCGAAGGAAACGCATATCGCGGCCTTGTCGGGTGCCGTGGGCGGAAGGGCGCGCACGGAGCCGTCCGCGGTCTGCGGGTTGTTGAAAAAGACGAAGTGTTCGTCGCTGAGGACGCGGTTGCCGCGGCAGACGAGAGCGCACACGTCCAAGGCGACGCTTCCGGTCCACGACATGCCCAGGACGTTGTAGTCGTCGGGCAGCCGATCACCCTGCGCTGACGGCGTGGGCTGCGCCGACGGCTGACGGGCGCCACCTCCCAGGCGTCCCCGCAGACCATGGCGGTGCAGCAGGTCCACGAGCTCACTGCCCGAGATCAGCTCAAGCGGTTTTCCGTTGGCGAAGGTGTGTGAGCCGGGGCCGAACTTCGACGTCGTCACCAGGACGCCCTTGTTGGCGCCGGCGTCCTGCGCGGTCCCGTACAGGTCACGTACGGCGGTGGGCGGCACCGTGTTGCGGTAGCGCTTCACCTGCACGACGATCTTTCCGCCCCGGATCGGCGTCGGATCCAGCGCGTCGACGTCCACGCCGCCGTCGTTGGAACGCTGGGTGGTGACCGCCTGCATACCCATGGCACGGAAGAGATCGGCCACGAGGTGCTCGAAGGCGATCGGATCCATGTCGTAGAGGTCGGGTTCCTCGTCGCTGCCGTGCGCGACCACGCGGTTCCCGACGTCCTGCGGCAGACGGCTCGGTCGTACGGGCGTCAACTGGTCGGGCCGGGGTGAGAGTTGCCCGCGCAGCGCGTCGGCCAGGCAACTGCCCGCGTCCACCTGGGCCAGATGCAGGTCGCGGAACGTCGAACGTGACGTCATGACGGTGGCCAGGTGAATGTGGCCCGGTCGGCCGGTCGTGGGGTCGTGCCCGTCCACGAACCCGTTCAGGGTCACCGACTCCAGCGCGCCCAGCTCGTCCGCGGCGAAGAGTTCGTGGAGGACGAGCAGCATGCACTGCGCGAGGACCTCCCGGTACAGGGCCCGACGCTGCCCCACGGGGCGGGGGGCCTCCTTGTCCTGGTCCACTGCCGCCATGTACCGGACGGACTTGACCTCGGGAACGATGCTGTAGGCGGGCAACTCCCAGTCCAGCACCAGCTGTCGGGCCGCCGGGTCGTAGGCGGCTGCCACCTGACGTGGAAACCCCTCCGGCCACGCGGTCGAAGCGTAGAGAGCGCCGGAGAAGTACTCGACCACCGACTCCGGTTCGCAGCGCCGCACGCCTTCGGTCACCTCACGGATGCCGGCGTTGTGCCGCCGCACGTCGGCCAACTGGACGTCGACCCACCGCTCGTACTCGCTCCGGTACGCCGCCAACTGCTGCTGCCGCTGTCCCTCCGCCGTCTGAGCGGCCTGCCAGTCCCGCTCGAAACGCGCCCGCGCCTCGACCTGTGCCTGCGCCCGGCGATTGGCGGTCCACCCACTCTGCGTCTGGTACTGGTTCAGGTCCGGCATGGGCACGGGCTGCGCCAACGCTCCCGGAGCGAAGGCCTGGACCTCCTCGGACCGCAGCAAGGACGAGGCCCTGAATGCCGGAACCTGGCACCCGGCCGCGAGCAGGCCCTGCAACGAGGCGACCTGCGCGTCGAGTTCCTCGGTACGACGCAGCGCCTCCGCCTGTCGGTACTCACGGTGGTTCTGGGCAACTCGCCGCTGATAGGCGCGTGCTTGCTGAGCTTGTTGTCTCTGCTGTCTGGCTTCGGCTTCCAGCTGACGCTGCTGCTGCCGTTGCACTTCAGCCCAGACGCCGACAAACCCGGCGGATCTACGACTCATGTGGTGCGGGCCCTCCCCAAGGCGCTCTGGCTGTCCCCACAACCAGCTGTAACAGGACGACTCTAACCAGCAATCGCCCTTTCGCACATCCGTCGCCGCATCGCTTGTAAAGAGGGCCCCCGAAGCAGTCCGAGGGCCCTCCCTTGCTATTTACACTCTTTAACGCTCTTTGGTCCTACCACGTCACTTGACGGGCTTGTAGAAGGTGTAGGTGGCGGAGTAGGGGACGCTCGTCTGGTCGGTGCCTGTGCAGGCGGTGGCCGGGGCGACGCCGCCCTGGGTGTTGAGGCGCTGGATGTAGGAGACGTCGGCGAAGACCCCGGTACCGCGGGTGGCGGTCGACTTCAGCAGCAGTTCCGGGATGGTGCCGGGCTTGGGGGAGTTCGCAACGGCGGCGGCGTTCACGGCGCTGCCGTCCACCGTGGACACCCAGACGGGGCCGCGGGAGTGGAGGGCGACGGAACGGTGCGAGCGGTCGCCCTTGACCCAGAGGGTCGCGGCGGGTTCCAGCAGCGTCCAGGCACCGTCGGTGCAGGTGTACGTCTGCACACCCTCGGCGGAGAAGACACCGGTGAGCCGGTTGCCGTCCGGGACCTTCAGCGCGGCGGGCACGTCGGCGCCGACGCGTGCGGGCTGTGAGGGCGTGGCCTGGGCGGCCGTCACTCCTAAGAGCGTGCCGGCGGTCGCGGCGGCGAGAGCCGTGGTGGTGAGCACAATGCGCTTGGCGAACTTCATCGTGTGGATCTCCAGGATGACTGCTGAATGAGGCCGGACAACGAGGTCGAACGGGGTCGACCTCGTCCGACCTGAGGTCACAGGTGCGACGCGGACACCGTTCCGCCGTAACGGAATCGCTGACGGACGACAGGTCCGGCCGCTGAGCTGAGCGCGCGGCGCGGTGACGCCGACATCTGGGCCGTCCTAGGCCTCCCTGTGCGGATCGCCACGCCTCAGGGAAGGGGATATCACCGAAGTCCCGGCTCGGCGAGGGCTCGGGGGGCAGCCGAACGGTCATGCCATCACGGACCTTGGGGCCCCTGCCGTGCCCCCGCGCGCGCGGACAGGTCCTACTGCCGCGCCCCGCTCCCGTACGGACGCGTGAGGATCTCCAGGCTGTGGCCGTTCGGGTCATCGAAATACGTACCGCGGCCGCCGTCGTTCGTGTTGATCTCGTTGACGCGGCGGTGGTACGGATCCGCCCAGTACGTGAGGCCGGCGTCCCGGACGCGGGCGAAGATCCGGTCGAAGTCGTCCTCCGAGACCAGGAACGCGTAGTGCTGGGGCGCGATGGCGCCGACGGCGTCCATGTAGTCGAGGGTCACGCCGTTGGGGATCGGCACAGGGACGAAGGGACCGTACGCGGGACTCACCTCCAGCCCCAGGA
Source organism: Streptomyces aurantiacus (assembly GCF_001418335.1). Lineage (GTDB taxonomy): Bacteria > Actinomycetota > Actinomycetes > Streptomycetales > Streptomycetaceae > Streptomyces > Streptomyces aurantiacus. Next base: position 4,646 of record NZ_LIPP01000218.1, read on the forward strand.
TGTCGGCGAGGAACCGGGCCGATGCCTCCTTGTCATGGGCGGCGACGATCGTGTGGTTCAGCTCGACGGTCATCGTGCGTACCTCCTCGGCGCGTCAGCGCATCAGCGCGGCGACTCCCCTGTCCACCTCCACGCTAGTGCCGTGGGAGGGGTAACAGAGGCGCGCCCCCGTCCCCCCGCTGGTGCCGTGCGAGGGGGACAGGGGCGCAGCCCCGTCCCTCAGGGGCGCGGGGAAC
>NZ_LIPP01000219.1 GCF_001418335.1 Streptomyces aurantiacus
CTAGTGTCTCGTGATCCTGTTTGTATCACTTCGAGTTGTTTGCGACGAGCTTCTTGATGTTGGTCTGGACGAGACGGACCTTCGCAAGGATCTCTTCGGCGGTTGCGGTCCAAGTGAACGGTTTGGCCTCGGAGTTCCAGGTGTTGATGTAGTCGCGGATCTGCTTGATCAGGACGCTGACGCCGGCGAAGGTGCCGCGGCGGATCGACTGGCGGGTCAGGATTCCGAACCAGGTCTCGATCTGATTTATCCAGGAAGAGCCGACGGGGGTGAAGTGGAAGTGGACCTGCGGGTTGCTGGCCAGCCATACCTTCACCTCCGGTGTGGTGTGCGTGGAGAGGTTGTCCAGGACGACATGAATCTCCTTGCCCGCGTGCGGTTTCACCGCTTTCTTCAGGAAGGCCAGGAAGTTCTTGCCGTTGCGACTCGGCTTGCACTCGCCGATCACTTCGCCGGTGCCGACGTTGAGCGCGGCGAACAAGTTCGTGGTGCCGTGCCGGACGTAGTCGTGGGTGCGTTTCTCGGTGGCCGCGAAGGTGACGGGCAGCACCGGCTGGGTCCGGTCCAGGGCCTGGATCTGCGTCTTCTCATCGATCGAGAGCACAACCGCGCCGCCCGGCGGGGAGAGGTAGAGGCCGACGACGTCGGCGACCTTGTCCGCGAACGCGGGGTCCTTCGAAATCTTGAAGGTGCCGTTGCGGTGCGGCTTCAGATTCTCCTCGCGCCAGATCCGCGCGATGTAGTGCCAGGACACGGTGACGTTCTCGGTCCGCTTCAGGTACTTCGCCAACTCGCGCGTCGACCAGTGGGAAAGCCCGGTGCGGGCCGGCGGCGTCATACGCGTCAGCGCAATCACCCGGGCCCGAACCCGCGCCGGTACTTGCTCCCTCGCCCTGCCGGGACGGTCACCTTCCAACCCCGCCAGCCCGCGCTGGGCATAGCGGGCCTTCCATCGGTCCACGGTCGGCAGCGAGACTCCGAGCAGCTCGGCAATCTCCTTGCGCCGGCGCCCCTCATCCGACCACAGCACGATCCGGGCCCGCGTGGCCATGTCGGCAGCCACGCCCCGACTGTTCGCCAACTCCCGCAACTCGGCGACCTGATCCGCAGAAAGCCCCATGCCGACAACAACGACACATACGAGATCAAGTAACGCCAACGGGATCACGAGACACTAGGGGTGTGGCCAAATCGGATAACAGGTGTGGGTGTGCGTGGATTCATCGAGAACCCAGTCTCGTCCTCGAACATGGGTCAGGCACAAGGTGCCGCCGCGGGCACTGCACGTGCAGCCAAGTCTACCGCGCAGTACCATCCCAGAGTCTTGATGCGTGATAATTCCTCAAGCCCCAGATTCTCAGCGATGCTGGTTTCTTGCAGCAGCCGTCCGGAAAGATCCACCGCCCGTTGCTCTCCCTGGTTCACCCACTAGGGCGAACCCGTACAGTGTGCGAGGGCCGACATAAATGCAGAAATTCGCTGAGCGCCGCATCGGCTTGTTCCCACTTGTCTTGCAGGACGAGCCCCTCAATCAGGAGATGCTTGAGGTCGTCGGGAAATTAGTGCCGGGTCCTAATCTACCACGCCGTCGAGCCAAACCCGAGCGAGCGCCGGATCGCTTTCGCGTTCTTCCTCGGCTCGACCACCGCTGCCCAGCTCATCGCATGGTCCCGACCCTCACTGGAGCAACAAAATGCACGCCCTTACTTACGGCGACGTCAAGGCCGCTACTGACCGGATCGTCGGACGCATCCGTCCCGTCACCCTTGCCCCAGTCGACCCGGGCGTCATACGGACCGCCCACAGCGCCCCCCTAGACGACCGACCGGAGAATCCCTGCCAGGTATGGCTGGCCCTCGAGTTCATGCAACACACCGGCAGTTTCAAAGCCCGCGGCGCCCAGAACTTCATCCAGGCCCATAGCGAAGCCGGCACCCTCCCCGATGCCGGAGTCACCATCGCCTCCGGCGGCAACGCCGGACTGGCATGCGCTTGGGCCGCTCAGCAGTATGGACTGCGGGCCACCGTCTTCCTGCCGGCCAACGCCCCGGCAGTGAAGGTGGCCAAGCTCCGAGGCTACGGCGCCGACGTACGTCTCATCGGCTCCGAGTACGCCGAAGCCCTCGCAGCCTGCGAAGAGTTTACGAACACAACAGGCGCTCTGGCGAGCCACGCCTACGACCACCCGCTCATCACGGCCGGGGCAGGCACCCTGCTAGAGGAAATCCGCCACCACATCCCTGACTTGGACACCGTAGTGGTTGCAGTTGGGGGCGGCGGCCTGTTCGCCGGAGTGGCCACCGCAGCCCAACACCACGGCATCCGCACCGTCGCCGTCGAACCGGAGAACTGCCGCGCCCTCAACGCCGCTCTCCAGTCCGGCGCAGTCACCGATGTCACCGTGGACTCGATCGCCGCAGACTCCCTCGGCGCACGCCGCACCTCAGCCATGGCCCTGCACGCCGCCCAGCAGGACCGAGTGGACTCCGTGCTCGTATCAGACGCCGAGATCATCCGCGCTCGACAGGCACTGTGGGATCACCGCAAGGTGGCGGTCGAGCACGGCGCCGCCACAGCCCTCTCCGCCCTCACCTCCCCAGACCAGCACACGCCTGGCCGGGCCACCGCGCCGGGCCGCAGCTACCGGCCCAGCAATGGCGAGAAGGTCTGCATCGTCCTCTGTGGAGCCAACACCGATCCAAGCGACCTCGCACACCGGCCTGAAGAGCACTGACCGAACGGATCGGGCCCACATCAGAATCCACCCGCCCTTATCAGCCACCCCGTCAATGACTAGCGGCGACAGCCCTGGAAGCACCCCATCTACAGGCCCGTTGACGTTCCCAATGCCACGTCACCGACGGAACGATACGCTTTGGAACCATTGAAAGTGAGGCGCTGACTAACCTCCGATGGTGACATAAGGTATCGCTCGGTACCCGCAGTCTTTTTGCTGTTCGGATTGCACGTTGGTATACGGGCCGTGAGCGCACCCTGAGGTTGGGAATTACGGTCCGGGCGAGCCTCAGTACAGCTCAACCAGGTTCGTTCTTCCCGCGGCTTTCCGTCACCACCGGAAGTGAGCCAGAGCCGAAAGTGAGAGAGCCCCGCTCGCCGCACGGACCGGTCCTGGACTTCCGGGATCAGCCGCCCGTGTGGTCAGCTGCCATGAGGCAGCAGCATAGCCTCGATGAGGTGGGGGCCGGGTTCGGACAGGGCGCGCTTGAACTGCCGGGCCAGTTCTTCGGCTGTCCTGGCGCGGGTGGCGGGCACGCCCATGCCGTTGGCGAGCGAGACGAAGTCCAGGTCCGGGCGGGACAGGTCGAAGAGCTGAGCGGAGGCGTCAGCTGTGGCACCGACGCGTTCCAGTTCCGCGCGCAGGATCGCGTATGACTTGTTGTTGAGGACCACGGTCGTGATGTCGAGGTGTTCCCTGGCGTGGCTCCACAGTGCGGACAAGGTGTACATCGCACTGCCGTCGGCTTGGAGACAGATGACGGGGCGGTCGGGGCAGGCGATCGCGGCCCCGGTTGCTGACGGTAGTCCCTGACCGATCGACAGGCCGGTCAATCCCAGCAGGTCGTGGGGCGGTGAACCCGCAGTGGCCGCGTGGAGTGTCGCCATGCCCGCTGTGATGGACTCGTCGCAGACAATGGCGTCCTGGGGGAGCAGGGCGCCGATGACGGCCGCCCAGTTGTCAACGGTCAGTTCACCGCGTGGCAGGGGTGGCAGGGACAGCGGAGCGAGGACCGGTTCGGTGTCCGGCGCGACATGGTCGGCCAGCATTTCGAGGGCGAGTACGGTATCGGCGCCTCCGTCCTTGGCGAGGACGTGCACGCGGGTGTCGGGCGGCGTCGGCAGGCTGCTTCGGTCCGGGTAGGCGAACGAGGTCACCGGAACACGTGCGCCGCAGAGAATAAGGTGCCGCACGTCCTGAAGTTGGACGGTGATCTCCTCACCCCGGTACGCGAGGGGCTCGACGAGCGGTACCCCAGCACCTCGGCGCTGGCGGGCGGCCCAGTTCCGCGAGAGTAGCCGCGCGCCTGTCGCGCACTCGATCCGGCTCGCCGCGCGCAGGCCCTGCTCGCTCAACGCCTGGCCGTCGAGCAGCAGCACACACGGTTCTCCCGAGCGCAGCACGCTTGCGATAGACCGCATGCTCTGTTCGGAGGGCGCGGGAGGCGCGGGTATTTTCACCGGCCGAGTCGGCTGGCCTCCTGCGGACCAGGACAGGCTCGCCGGGACGATGAGGGTTGAGATGGACCCAGAGGTGCCGGTCCGGGAGGAGCTCAGCCCGGCCCCCTCCGCATCCTCGCAGGTCAGTGCCGCCGCGACCGCGTCAGCCGCGTCGGAGCCGAGCGCCTCGGCGGTCGCGGAACGCCGTACCCAGCTGGAGACCGTGCCCGCGAGTGAGTCGATATCCGATTCCAGCAAGGAATCCAGTGGCTTGTGACTCATCGCATGATCGCCCACGACGTTCACAACCGGGGTGTTCGCGCGGCGGGCGTTGTGCAGGTTCGCGAGTCCGTTCGCCAAACCGGGTCCGAGATGCAGGAGCGTTGCGGCCGGGCGCCCTACCATCCGTCCGTATCCGTCGGCCGCGCCCGTGGCGACTCCCTCGAACAGACACAGCACCCCGCGCATCTGCGGCAGCGCATCCAGCGCGGCCACAAAATGCATCTCGGACGTACCTGGGTTCGCGAAGCAAACCCGCACATCGCTGTCCACCAACGTGCGCACCAATGCCTGCGCCCCGCTCGTCTCTTGCATCGTTTCCCTTTCCACGTCCATCAATCGCCCGTGTCGCCTGCGTCCCTGCCTGGGCATCATCACTGTACGATATTCTGTCTGAACGTTCACTAAATCAAACGACCGGGCAAGTGCAGGGACCCGACGATCCTCAGGAGGCATCCGTTATGGCATCACCCGTGGAAGCAATTTCAGCCGCGGTCCGCAGCGAGCGACTGCGCAGAGGGCTGTCGCTGAGCGAACTCGCCCGCCTCGCAGGTCTGAGCAAGGCCACCGTGTCGCATCTGGAGGCCGGCACCGGCAATCCGGGAGTGGAGACCGTGTGGGCGCTCGGCGTGGCGCTCGGCGTCCCGTTCAGCCAGCTCGTCACCCCGCCGCGCTCCGCTGTCCGCATCGTGCGAGCCGACGAGGGAAGCCCCACTCGCGCGGAGGAATCGGACTACGCGGCCACATTGCTCGCATCCTGCGCGCCGCTTGCACGATGCGACATCTACCGGATCTGCGCCGGGCCAGGCCCAGCCCGTAAGTCCGCCCCCCATCTGCCCGGAACCACCGAGCACGTCATCATCACGGCCGGACGCGCCTCGGCGGGACCTCTCGACCAGGCCGTCGAACTCGACATCGGCGACTACGTAAGCTACCGCGGGGACATCCCGCATGTGTTCCAAGCCCTGGCACAGGAGACCAACGCCGTCTTCGTCCTGGAACAGAACTGAACGGGCGTGTCAATTTAACGGGTCTGGCTTACATCCGGTGGTGACCGAGCGTGACGAGCATCGTAGATGATCATGTGTTTCGTGAACTCCCCTGTGAGCATGACATTTTCAGGGTGTTCTGCGCTGGTCATTGAATCGGTGGAGGCAGCATGCGACAGCCAGGCGCTCGCGCTGCTGCGCGTCCCGCAGGCTGCCGTCACCGCCTGAGTTCTACTTCGGCCGCCCGGCTGTAGTGCTGTCGCCTGATCAGCGCTGACCCCGTCACGCGGCAATCACCCGGGCTTCCCTCCTCGCGCAGATGGTTATCTCATGACCACCACCCCTGACCGCAGTGATGCGACCTCGGCTACATACACCTGCTTCGGTGCCTGACAGGCCAACAAGTCGGTCGCCCTGGCAACGTGCTCGCTCCGGGCGTGATCGTCCACGGGACCTTGGGCAGATCGACGGCGCCGAGCAGTACCCAGGCACCCCTGGGTCGGGTCTTCGCTCTCACCGACACCTTCGACTTCTGCAAGCGGTGAATCGACGGTGGAGACGTCATGACTTGGTTGGAGCTGCACTTTTGTGGCGGCTCGGAGCCCTCCCCGGTGGCCAGCTGGCTGCACATCGAAGACGGCCGCGTCCTCCGGCCTCGGCAACTCCTGCAGGCCAGCGATCCCCCCCCACCATCTCCTGACCGCACCAGGTCTGCCGGTTAACCTTCCTCTCTCAACGAAAGGACAACCTCCTCCATGTCATTCACCGAAGAAGAGATCACTTACATCCACTCGCAGCGCCTAGCCCGCATCGCAACCGTATCGGCCGATGGCCAGCCCGACCTCACCCCGGTCACCTTCGAGTTCGATGGCCGGCACTTCTACATCGGCGGTTACAACCCAACCAACACCCGCCGCGCCCGCAACGTGCGCAGCGGCAACCACAAGGTGGCATTCGTCATCGACGACCTAGCCTCCACCCAGCCTTGGTCCCCCCGCTACCTGCGTCTCTACGGCACGGCCGAGCTGGTCACTCGTCCCACTCGCACTGGCGAACACCAAATTCTGAAAGTCACCCCAGTCACCTCCTGGAGCATGAATCTGTCCGGGACATGGTCGGCCGACAGCGCCTACCAGCCGCACCCCAGCAAGACCCACCACCCACAACTCGACGAGAGCGAGTGACCCATAACCACCCCGGGGCCTCGTCGTCGGCGCGAGCGGCGCGCTCTGCGGCAAAGTCGTCGACGAACTGCTCGCACGCAGCAAGCTCATCCGCGCCGTCCTGGTCCGCCCCACCGGAGATGTCGGCAACACTGGTGTCGGCGTACGGCCTCCGCTGGCTCTGGCAAGATACTCGTAGCCGGAGATCATCTCGGTGGGGCGGTCGGACGGTCCGCGTACCGGGGTCTGTCAAACGAGCGGCTCTTCCAAAATTTTCGTAGGCGTTGATCGTCCGGGCCGGGCTTCAGTTGAGTAGGACGACCTGGCGTAGGAGGCGGTGGCCAGCGCGGCCGTACATCAGGCGCTTGAGAAACTTGATCTTTGTGTTGGCTCCTTCGGTCCGACCGTTGTGCCAGGGCAGAGTGAGGGTAGCCTCGACGGCGGCGCGGTCACGCTCCAAGCCGTTGGCGAAGGAGTGCAGAAAGGGCAGGCCAGCAGCACGAGTCAGGTCGATCCAGACCGTCAGCTTCCCGGAGTTGTCCTCGTGCGGAACCAGCAGCTCGGTGAAGGTAAGGATCTGGTCGGCCAGCACGGTCATCTGCGGGCAGGCACCGGTGAGCTGGTCGTGCAGAGCGCGCTGGTCATCGGAGAGGCGGCCGGGGCGGCAGGTGAGCAGACCGGTGACCTTGCGGGGTGACAGGGCGGAGTGGTCGGCCTCGACGCGTCCTTGATTGATGTAGCGAACCAGGAGGTTGGCGCTGCCGGTGTAGCCCTGTTCCCAGATCTCCGCCAGCAGGTGGGTGACGGGGACGGCCGGGTCCTCGGTACAACGTCTGCGCAGATGAGCGCGGTAAGGGTCGACCAGGCAGGCCCAGCAGGAGGCGTGCGCGCCGACCTCCTTCAGCACTGTCCCTGCCAGGCCGTGCCAGAGGTGCCAACGGTCACCGACCTGCACGATCGTCGGATCGGCTTCGGTGATGGCCTGCGCGAAGGAGCCTGAGCCGTCCCGGCACACCACGCGGACGCCGGGATGCTCACGCAACCAGGCGGTCACCGTCACCCCCAGGCGGTCGGGCAGCACGTCGATACGCTCGCCACTGTCCGCATTCGTGATGACCGTGGCATAGCGGTGGCCCTTGAGCAGGGCGAATTCGTCGATCCCGGCCACCACCGGCGTGAGCCGGTCGGGCAACGGCATGCGCATCAGACAGTTCAGCACCGACGCCGCGGAGAGCGTCTGGTGCAGCACCCCAAGCAGCCGGGCCCCGGCCGAGCCCGCCAGCGCTACCGCGACCGCCTCGACCATCTTCCGCAGCGCCGGCGTCCTGCGCTGATATCGCGCCGTCAGCCCGCTAACTTGCTCGACGAACGTGGTCCTCGGACAGTCCGCGTTTTCGCAGTACAGCCGCCGCACCGAAAGATCGATCACCACGGGCCGCCCACCGATCGACTCGTCCGCGACGTGACGCACATACCGCGAGTGCACCCAGTCCGACTCCTGACCACACCCTGGGCACGCACGGCGCGCATCTTCCCTGGTGAACGCGGTGATTTTCACGGTCTCCGGGTCGGTGCTCACCCGCTCAACTCGTAACCCCGCCAGCCGGAACAGCAGTTTGCCGATGGTGACGTCACATGCCGCCAGCCTGGCACCGGCAGTCCAAGTCATGTGGCCAATCGTCAGAACGATCAACGCCTACGAAATTCTTGGAAGAGCCGAACGTCTTACAGTCCCGCGTACCGGCGTCGCAGATGGGCGATCAGTACGACGCGGTGCCGGAGAAGGGGAACTCCTGCGCGTCCGGCCATCAGGCGTTTCTGGAGTTTCACGTCGGTGATGCGGCCTTCGTTGACGCCGGAGTTGTAGCGGGTGGTGATGCCCTGGGCGACGGAGTGCTGGTCTTTACGCAGGGCTTTCGCCATGCCAACGAGCGGCGGCAGTCCGCGTCGGTGAGTTGGTCGAGCCAGTCCTGCAGCGGGGCGGCGTCGCGGGTGTCGAGCATGGCTGCGAACTGGCGGACCAGGTGGTGGGTGCGGTGGAGTTCGGGGCAGTGGTCGAGGAGCCGGTGCAGGCGCTGCGAGGTGCGTGGGGTGTACCGGTCGGGAGCGGTGATGATCCAGCGGGATACCTCGCGCGAGGAGGGTGACCGTTCGCGCGGTGCATCCAGGGGCAGGCCGCGGCGCAGGGGTGCGACGGTCATTTTGACCCGCTGATAGTGCCCCAGGTAGCCCTTGGTTCGGAGTTCCTGGTGGAGGCGCTTCGCGCTGTGTTCGCCCTCGTCCCAGCGTTGTTGCAGGTAGTCGAGGTAGGGGTCCAACGTGGAGGGCCTGCGGGGTGGGCGTCGCATGACGTCCTGCCAGTTGCGGGCGCGGGCGTATTTGCGGACCGTGCGGCGGTCCAGGCCCAGTTCGCGGGACATGCTGCTGTAGGAGCGGCCCGTGTCGGTGAGGCTGTGCACGGCCTCGAACAGCCGACGGGCGTGCCGGGCCGCGCGTGCGTCTGCTGGTTCCGGTGCGGTGAACGATGCCTCGCCGGGGGCCGGTTCGGGCTCGGGGAGCGCGGCGGGCAGGCAGCCGTGGTGAGCGGAGGCGATCTTCTGAATCTGCCGGGACAGTCCCTGCCCGAGGTGGAAGCGGCCGCTGATCTGGAGGGCGTCGGGGGCACCTGAGGTGATGCCCTGCCGGTAGACCAGGGAGCCGTCGCGGCAGGCGATCTCGACGCCAGGATGCCCGCGCAGCCATCGGCCGAGCTGTTCGGCGTCCCGGCCCTCCCACGGTGTGAGGGAAGGCGGGTGGTGGCGTCGACCACATGAGAAGTTCATCCGGCCGGACCCGGCCTGCTCTCTCCCGGCAGCGGCGCGATGAGTGCTGACCTGTGGTGACGTTGGCCGCGAAGAGACGGCCGAGGAGATCGTCCGGCAGCGGGGACTGCGCTCGGCATGCGCCCTGTACGCGGACAGTGAGGACGCCGTCTTCCGTACGGCGTTTTGGGAGACCGACTGCCGCGCCGGAGCCCGGCTCGGCACCGCATGTCGCCGCTCACGCTGTCGGCCTCCGTTGCGGGTCAGGTCCGCGAACAGGTCGGGTCAGCCGCCCTCCGAGGAGTTCCGCTTGTGCTGGTCCAGCAGCCGGTGCACGGTTCGTTGGAGACGGGCGCCAAGGTCTGGGCGGCTCGTCACCACCGGCCGGCGCCGCATCCTCCGCCTCGCCCGCCACTGGCCCTGGACCGATGAGGTCACCACCGCTCTCGAACGTCTTGCACTCCTGCCGAACCCCGGCTGACCAGCAACCTTCCCGCCCCTACGAGGGAACCGGTCCAGACCGGAGCAGTGGAACCCGGCGTTCACCGAGACGACACTCGGGCTTTCGGCCTGCCTGCCACGAGCCACAGAGAGCGTGACGGTCCGCCGACTACGTCGGCGGACCGTCACGAAAGATCGAAGTTAGTCGCCTACTGCGTCAATTTCGAGCCCTGTAACGGGGTTGCTTCCACGCCAGTGCTGTGACCTCAAAGCGTGCGCCTCAAAGCCTTTGGAGCCATGCGGCCGAAGAGGGGTTCGGTGATTCAACGTCCCGAGGGCAATGATCCGCTCACCGCTCGCGGTACGTGCAGCGTCCGATGTCGTCAGAGGAGGTGCGTGTGGGTCGGCAGCCCCAGCAACATCCGCCCGGTCAGCTCGAACATGGGGGCGCTCACCTGGATGTGCGCGGTGGCGGTGTGGGCGTCACGGAAACGCCGCTGTAGCGGGGATTCCTCGTAGATCGCCGCACCGCCCGCGAGTTCGTACATCGAGCTGACCACGTCGGCAGCTGTGCACGTCGCATGGGCTGAGGCCAACCGCAGTCCGGTACGTACGGTGTCCGGGACCGGCTCCTCGCTGTGGGCAGCTTGCCATGCGTCGTCGACGGCCTGGAAGAACAGCAACCGTGCCGCCCGCAGCGCCGCTTCCGAACGGGCGACTTCGGACTGCGTGAGGGGCCGCTCTGCGAGCGTACGGGTCGAACCGACCGACTTCTTCAGGTGCGCCAACTGCGACAACTCCTCAATCGCGCCACGTGCGTTCCCCAGTGTCGCCGCGGCGATCGATGCTGCGAAGAAGCCCACCAGCGGGAACCGGTACAGGGGCGGAGATCCCGCGGGCGGGCCTTCGAACAGAGACAGGAGCCGATGGCTCGGCACGAAAACCTCGTGGGCGACCGCGTCGTGGCTGCCCGTCCCACGGAGGCCAGCGGTGCGCCAGGTATCGACAATTTCGAGCGCCGCGGTGGGCATTGCCACCACGCGCTGTACGGACTCCCCGTCCCTGGACGCCAGCATGCAACCAGCGAACAGCCAACTGGAGTGAGTGATCCCGCTGCAGAAACGCCATCGTTCGGAGACGACGACGCCGCCGTCCACCGGTTGAGCGGTACCCTGCGGCGCCCAAACTCCGGCGGCGACCGAACGCGGGTTGCCGAACCTCCAGCACGCCCTCCTTCGGCAGATATGCGGCCAGCAGGCTACTGCTTAACGCGATCGATACGCACCACCCGGCTGACGCGTCACCACGGGCTACTGTCTCAGCAGTCTTAAGCATGGCCGAGGGAGAAGCCTCTCGGCCATCGAACGCGCGAGGTACGCCGAGGAGGAGCATTCCACAGGCCGTCATCTTGTCAACGACCTCCGGTGCGAGTTGTCGTTCACGCTCGCTGGCTGCTGCTTGAGTCGCGGCTATGACGGAAACCGCCTCGGCGTCGCGCTCGAGGACATCGTGCTGGTCATCGTGCATCAGGAGGTTGTCATCTCTTCTGTCGAGGAGGGTGTCGATTTGAAGTGGAACGTCGACCAGATGGGAGACGATCTTGACACTGTCCTGGGGCTCCCCTTCGCCCATCGGTGCGATGAGGACCGTATCGGCAGAGCAGCCGTACGACTGCTCTGCCGATGTCGCACTCACCCCAACGCGAGCTGGCCAGCAGTAACGACAAGCACTGTGTCCCTCAACGGCTTCATTACGGCAACGGTGCGAAAGACATCCGGGTCCGGGCCCCGGAGGGCCGCCCATGCATCGAGTATCCGGCCACGGCGTCGGCGAAGGGACCCTGCGGCGTAGTCCTGCGTTGGACCAACTCCTCCAGCGCTTCCCGCCCTTGATCAGTCAGCACCAACTCGGCCTTGGGCCGTCCCGTACGAGCCACAGGCCAACTCAGAAGACTAGCGGCGCGACTCAAAGACACCAGCGATCGAGCTGAACTGGCCAGGTTGCAGCACGTAGACTTGTTCTAGTCTGCGATGGCAGCTGTCGTGGAAGCGGAGTGTGTGATGACTGAGCGGGAACCTCGGGGCGTCGTCGATGGCGCCTTCCGGGTGCTACGGGCTCTCCCCGAGGCTGGTCGGCAGCATCAGGTGGCACGTCTGACACAGTTGACGGGGCTACCTCGACCCACAGTCTATCGATTGCTTGGCCAGCTACGCCAAGCTGGCGTAGTGCAGTGGACTGACGGTCACTGGGCCCTGTCGGCGTCACTACTGGGCCTCGCGCAACAGGTGGAGCCGGTTACCGGTCTACGGGAGGCTGCCTCAAAGGTCATCCAAGAACTACGGGAACAGACCGGCGCTGCGGTGTCCCTAGTCGTGCCAACGGAGGGCGCGTTCGTGGCACTGGAGATGGTCCCGGGTCGGGACGCGCTGCCGATCGACGCGCGTAGTGGCGTACAGATGCCCGCATCGACGGCCGCCGCGATGGTCCTGACCCCCAGTGCGGTGCCGCCAGCTCGACGGCGGCCGTACGGCGCCGCGGTCGACGACCAGGACATGTTTCTTGGGATGACCTGCTACGCCGTGCCGGTCTGTCTGCCCGGGCGGCGGCGGGTGTCGTTGCAGATCGCGACCACAGCCCAGCAGCCTGCGGACAGGTTTGCGGCTCTTATCCACCGGGCCGCCCTCGCACTGGAACGCAGGATCTTCGCACTGTGATCCGGCCGATGTCCGTTCAGCGGACAACGCCTCGCCCCTGACGGCGCGTTTCCTTCATCGTGGCGGAGACCGATCCCACCGATGTAAGGACGCTCATGACGGACCGAAAGATCGCCCTGGTCACCGGAGCTGGGCGCGGATTGGGTTTGGGTATGGCCCAGCACCTGACGCGCTCAGGTGTCTCGGTGCTGGGCACCTACCTCACCAGCGAGCGTGCAGCTACCAAGGCCGCGGGAGCGGATCTAGTCTTCTGCCAGCTCGACGTCACCCGCACCGACACGTTCTCGGAGTTTGCCACCGCCGTACGTGACACCTTGCGGGAGCGGTTCGGTGTGGAGAGCTTCGACTACCTGGTCAACAACGCTGGCATCGGCACCTACGCGCCGTACGCGACCACGACGCCTGAGCAGTTCGACGAGTTGGTCCAGATCAATCTCAAGGCGCCGTTCTTCCTTACCCAGGCACTGCTGCCTCTGATCAATGAGGGCGGCCGCGTGCTCAACGTGTCGACCGCTCTGACCCGGGGCGTGGTGCCGGGCATGTCGGCCTATGCCGCCACCAAGGGTGCCGTCGAGGTCCTCACCCGCTACCAGAGTGTCGAACTCGCCGAGCGGTCCATTCGCGTCAACACCCTCATGGGCGGCGCGGTCGTGACCGACTTTGGCGGAGGCATTATGCACTCGCCCAAGGTGCAAGAGCTCGCCGCCCACACGATAGCCCAGGGACGGATCGCCACGACCGACGACATCACCGCAGCGGTACCCGTCATCCTTTCCGACGCATTCCAATGGGCGACCGGCGCAATCATCGACGTGTCCGGCGGCCAGAGCCTCTGACCTGGGACGATGGGACTTGTCTAGGGTCCTGGTCGTCGTCAGGAAAGCTGCACTCCTCAGGTGAAGAAGCGTACCGGGTCGTATCCGTGTGTCCGCGTTGAGGGCGGCGGTCGTGAAGTGGTCAGCCAGGCCGGTGGCGTGCTGCTGGTCGAGGCGGTCCGCAAGACCGGGCTGGACCAGGCGATATCGGCGGCCCTGTCGCCGTGGCGGAAGCAACGGGCGGTGCATGATCCGGGGAAAGTCTTGCTGGATATGGCCCTCGCGGTCGCGCTCGGCGGGGACTGCCTGGCCGACGTCGGGATGCTGCGAGCGGAGCCGGGCGTGTTCGGGCCGGTGGCCTCCGACCCGACGGTCTCTCGGCTGGTCGACGCTCTGGCAGGGGTCGGACCGAGAGCCCTGGGGGCGATCCGGGCCGCGCGAGCCCAAGTCCGTGAACATGTGTGGAAGTTGGCTGGTTCCTCGGCGCCGGATGCCGGCGGGCAGGTGATCGTGGACCTGGACGGGGTGCTTGTGCTGGCGCATTCCGAGAAGCAGGACGCTGCCGCGACCTGGAAGAAAACCTTCGGACACCACCCGCTGATGGGCTTTGTCGACCACGGCCGAGGCGGTATCGGCGAGCCGGTCGTGGGCCTGCTGCGACCCGGCAACGCGGGCAGCAACACCGCCGCCGACCACATCACCACTACCCAACTCGCGCTGGATCAGCTGCCCAAACACCATCGACGTGGCCGGCGGACACTCATCCGTACCGACTCCGCCGGCGGCACCCACGACTTCGTTTCCTGGCTCGCCCAGCGAGGGCGCTGGCTGTCCTACTCGGTCGGCATGACGGTCAGCGAAGCGATCCACGAACACGTGCTGAAGGTCCCCGCCTCGGCCTGGACACCGGCCATCGAGACCGACGGTGAGGCGCGGGACGGGGCCTGGGTCGCCGAGCTCACCGGCAAACTCCTTAACGGCTGGCCCAAGGGCCTGCGGCTCATCGTCCGCAAGGAACGTCCCCATCCCGGCGCCCAGTTGAGGATCACGGACGCGGACGGCATGCGGATCACCTGCTTCGCGACCAACACCACCGGCCGGCTGATCGCCGCCCTCGAGCTGCGTCACCGGCTCCGGGCACGGGCCGAGGACCGGATCCGGGCCGCCCGGGCCACCGGTCTGCGCAACCTGCCCCTGCACGACACTGCCCAGAACCGGGTCTGGATGGAGATCGTCCAGATCGCGCTCGACCTGCTGGCATGGATGCCCATGCTCGCCCTGACCGGCCGGGCGAGGCTCTGGGAACCGCGTCGCTTGCGCTTCCGCCTGTTCTCCGCGGCCGGCCAGCTCGTCACAACCGGTCGGCGCAGGATTCTCCGCCTCGCCCGGCACTGGCCCTGGACCGACGAGATCACCGCCGCCCTCGAACGACTCGCGCTCCTGCCCGACCCCGGCTGACCAGCAACCCACCGTCCCCGCGACAGCATCACCCGCCCCGGGCAGTGGAACCCGGCGCTCACCCGACGCGACAGCCGGGCCACCGGACTGCCCGGCATCAGCTCCGGACAGTAAAAGGGTCCACCGATTCCGTCGGCGGACCCTCAAGAAAGATCGAGGTTAGAGGCCCGCCTCTCGGGGCGGGAACAGGGAGTGCCGAGCCCTCGAAAATCAGGGCGAAGGCCATGGAAGCGGCGAAGATCCTGGAATTGCAGCCGTGAGGGACTTCCCGGCGTATGGGGCATGGAACATTGCGACGGTGACAGCGGGAACTAGGGAGGCCCTCCCCGGCCCGGCGACCTGCGGATAGACGTCGTCGGAAGCTGCGCGTCCTATAGCCGGGTGATCCCCGAGAAGTGGGCGGGCCGGGTG
>NZ_LIPP01000022.1:0-57932 GCF_001418335.1 Streptomyces aurantiacus
GAGTCCGGGAAGTCCGCGAGTCCCCCGACGTGGTCCGCGTCGAAGTGGGTGACCACGATGTGCGTGACGTCCTCCGCCCGGAAGCCGAGCTGCCGGATCTGGTGCAGCGCGGTCTCCCGGAGGTCGAGAGCCGGGCGGAGGACGTCACGCACATCGTGGTCACCCACTTCGACGCGGACCACGTCGGGGGACTCGCGGACTTCCCGGACGCGCGGGTCCACGTCACGGCAGCGGAAGCACGCGGGGCCCTGTCACCGGCCACACGACTGGAGAAGGGCCGGTACCGGCGCACACAACTGTCGCATCATCCCAAGCTGGTCCGGCACGACCCGACGGGAGAACAGTGGCGGGGATTCGCCGCCGCCGAGCAACTCACCGAGATCGACGACGGCTTGGTGCTGGTGCCGATGCCCGGCCACACCAGAGGCCATGCCGCCGTCGCGGTCGACGCCGGCGACCACTGGGTCCTGCACTGCGGAGACGCGTTCTACCACCCGGGCACACTCGACCGTGCGACGCACGTCCCGGCCTCGCTGCGCATCCAGGAACGCCTCGTGGCCCACGACATCAAGGCCCTGAGAGCCAACCAGGACCGCCTCGCCGAACTCCGTGAAGGCGACCAGGCACACCTGATGGTGGTGTGCGCCCACGATCCTGCTCTGTTCGAGGCTGCCCGTGCACGCGGCGAGTCGGCTCGCTGAGGGCGGGGAAAGGGGAAAAGGGAAAGGGGAGTACTCACCTCTTTCCACTCTCAACGTATAGCGCACCAGGGGCCTTGCGGCAAGGCCCCTGGTGTACCGCAGAATCTCCCACCGAGGTCAGGACCTGCGGAAACGGGAGTACGGAATGCGTGTGTTGCTGTCGGTCTATGATTCGCGCGGAGGCGTCGAACCGCTGGTGGGTCTCGCGGTGCGGCTGCGGGAACTCGGCGCGGAGGTGCGGGTGTGCGCGCCGCCGGACGAGGAGTTCGCGAAGCGGCTGGCCGGGGTCGGCGTGGAGATGGTGGCGACCGGCCGGTCGGTGCGTCAGCTGGTCACCGGGAAGGTCCCGCCGTCACCGGAGGGAGTACCCCGGCGTGCGGCCGAGCTGGTCGCCGCGTTCTACGACAAGGTCACCGCGGCGGCGGCGGAGGGTGGGTGCGACGTGCTCGTCGCGACAGGCCTCGTACCGGCCGTGGCAGGCGTGAAGGCGGCGGCCGAGAAACTGGGCATCCGTTACGTGTACGCGAGCTACCAGCCGGTCAGCCTGCCGTCGCCGCACCACCCGCCGATCCCACGGCCGGGCCGGCCGCTCCCGCCGGACGTGACCGACAACCGCGTGCTGTGGGACGGGGACGCCCAGGACGCGCAGGCGATCTTCGGCGAGGCGGTCAACACCCACCGCGTGTCGGTCGGCCTGCCACCGGTGGACAACGTCCGCGACCACGTCTTCACCGACCGCCCGTGGCTGGCCACGGACCCGGTCCTGGCCCCGTGGCAGCAGCCGGCGGATCTTGAGGTGGTGCAGACCGGCGCGTGGCTCGTGCCGGACGAACGCCCGCTCCCCGCCGAGCTGTCGACCTTCCTGGACGCCGGCACGCCACCGGTGTACGTGGGCTTCGGCAGCATTCCCCTGCGTGATCCGCAGGACGTCGCCCGGATGGCCATCGAGGCGGTCCGCGCGCGGGGCCGCCGTGTGGTCGTCTCCCACGGCTGGGCCGACCTGGCCCCGATCGACGACCAGGACGACTGCTTCGTCGTGGGCGAGGTCAACCATCAGGCACTGTTCAGACGCGTGGCCGCCGTCGTCCACCACGGCGGCGCGGGCACGACGACGACGGCCACCTGGGCCGGCGCGCCCCAGGTGGTGCTGCCCCAGGGCGGCGACCAGCCGTACTTCGCCGGCCGGGTGGCCGACCTGGGCATCGGCGCCGCGCACTACAGTCCGACGCCGACCGTCGACTCGCTGTCGGCCGTCCTCAAGACGGCCCTGACCTCCGAGGTCCGCGCCCGAGCCACCGCCGTGGCCGGCGCGTTCCGTGCCGACGGGGCGACGGTGGCCGCCGAACTGCTGCTGGCCGCCGACAGCCAGGACAGGCCGCCCGTGTCCGTGTGAGCCGGGCCGGTCGCCCACCGGTGACGTCCTGCCGTTACTGTCACTGACATGGAGCCCGTCATGACCACACCGCGCGACCTGTTGATCAGCACCATGGACGTCGAGGCCGGTCGTCCCGTCGAGCAGGGCGACCTGTCGCTGGCCCTCGCGGGAGCCGAGCTGATCGACCTCCGGGACGCCCAGGCCATCACCCTGGACGGCGACCGCATCGTGCCCGGCGCACAACAGGCCCTGGGTGACCGTCTGTTGGACGAGGCGGCGTCTTCGGTCACCCGTCAGGAGCCGTACGAGTCTGTCGAGGACTGGCTGTGGCGCCGGGGCCAGGGCCTGGCCGCGGCCTACCTCGCTGCCCTGGACGCGGAAGGACAGACCACCCGGCCACGCCACCAGTGGATCCCGTTCCGGGGCGACGCGGCGGCTTTGGCCGACTCACCGGCCCGCCGTCACGCAGCCGACCGCCGGACGTCGGGCGAGCCCGTCCTCGCCTTCCTCACGGCCGCCGTGGGCATCCACGACGAGCCGGCCGAGGAGGCCGCGGACCTCGTCGACGACGCGGTCGTGACCGTACTGGCCGCCGTCAACGACGCGGTGAGGGAACTGGAAGCCGTCCGGCAGCGCCGAAGCATCGAGAACGCGGCCTTCGACAACGTCTGGCGCGGCCTGTAGGGAAGTCAGGCCGGCCAACGAGCCAACGAGCCGTGTGGTCCAACGGCCGTGCCTGTGGCTCGGGTTGTTGTGTCCTGGCGGTGGACATGCCCTCCGTGCGGCTCATTCCACGGGCCGCGCGGAGGGTCCCGGGCGAGTGCGTGCCTCCCTGGGAGTGAGTGGGCCATGACCGTCGGCGCAGACGACCACCGTGCGGAGGGGTTCGCCGCAGTCCTTGTGGAGGACGTCGAGTGGTGGGCCCTCCGGGTCGGCGGTGTACGCGTCTCCCCATTCCTTGAGGGCGAGCATGACGGGCCACAGGGCCCAGCCCTTGTCCGTGAGCCGGTACTCGTGCCGGGTGCGCCGACCGGACTCCTGGTAGGGGACGGTACCGAGAATCCCAGCTCCGACCAGCTTGCGCAGCCGGTCCGAAAGCACCGCGTCCGAGAGTCCGATGTGCCGCCGGAAGTCGTCGAAGCGCCGAACTCCGTTCATGGCGTCCCGGAGCACCAGGAGAGACCACTTCTCGCCGACCACGTCCAGTGTTCGCTGGACGGTGCAGTTCTCGGTGCTGACCTCAACCCACTCCATGTGACGACCCTAGGGCAGCGTGGCCATTGACAGCCAGACGCGGGACTGGCTAACTTCGGATTTCATAGTCAACGGGGCGAGGAGAAGCCATGGACAGGTCGCGGACGTTCACCTGGGAAGATCCGACCGTGTCGGCGGGTGCCGTAGGCAAGGGCACCGGCCTGGACTTCCTGCGCGACATCGTCGCCGGACGCCTTCCTGCGCCGCCCATCTCCGAGACCCTGGGCTTCACCTTGGAGGAGGTCGAGCACGGACGGGCCGTGTTCGCCCTGGCTCCGGGCGAGGAGCACTACAACCCGATCGGAAGCGTCCACGGCGGTGTCTACGCCACGCTCCTCGACTCGGCGGCCGGCTGTGCCGTTCAGTCGGTGCTGCCCCAGGGCATGGCGTACACCTCGCTCGACCTCACCCTGAAGTTCCTGCGCCCGATCACGGTGGACACGGGCAAGGTCCGCGCCGTCGGCACCGTCCTGAACAGTGGCCGCCGCACCGCCCTCGCGCAGGCCGAACTCCTTGACTCCGCCGACCGGTTGCTCGCCCACGCCACCAGCAGCTGCCTGCTCTTCCCGCTGCCTGCGGCGAGCTGAACCTGTGCCGTGGCGGGATGTCCCACGCCAGTCCGGTCGAACTGTCCTGTCTGATCCGTCCGGCCGGTCGCTGTGGGCCTCGCCGGCCCGATCGTGAAGAGAGTCGCCGGACGGATGAGTTGACGTTACGGCGTGACATCAAGGATGATGTCACGACGAGACGACGAGACGACGAGACGACGAACGGGAGAGAGGGTGCGGCACGCGCTCGCCCAGGGGTCCGGCGCTTGACGTTCGACCCGATCGGCCCCGCCTGCCGACAGTCAACCGTCATCGCGAAACCCTTCCGTTCGCCCGGTTCTTCGATGCCGATGTCTACCCGACCACGCCCCCGGACGCCGCGGAGCTCGCGCACCGTGAGTGTCTGTGAGTGTCTGTGAGTGTTTCTCCGTGTCCTGACTGACGCAGCGTCAAAAGAGTGCACGGGATAGCGAGTTGTCGACGCCCCGCGAAGGCCGCGCACCGGCCGGCGGGCACCGCCCCGCACCCCGCCCGTACGTCTACACTCTCGGCCCATGATCTCTTTGGACGACCCCCGTTGGCCCGCCCTCGACCACCGAGGCTGGTCAAAAGGGCGGGGCGTGCCGGACGCCCCCTTCATCCCGGACGAGTTGCGGCAACTGGTTGCCGATCCCACGAACGGCGAGCGGTTCACCGACCTGTGGCCGTACCTGTGTTCCGAGGGCACCGCCTGGCCGGCTGCCTACGCCGCCGTTCCTCACCTCGTCACCATCGCGCGCGGCCTCCCCGCGGCCGCGTCCGAGCGTGACGACTACCTCTACGTCGTCGGCCTCGTGGCCATCTGCTCCGGCGAACTCGGAGAGGCCCCGGCCGGCATACCCGACGACATCGCGGACGCCTACCGTCAAGCCCTCCCCGAGGCCCTGACGCTCCTGGCGGAAACGCTGGCCACGGGGGAGCACGACCAGATCTCGACCCGCTACCTGCTCGCCGCCGTGTCGGCCCTCAAGGGCCATCTCGAATTCGCCGAGATACTCAACGAGCTCGACGTCTACGCCGAGTGCCAGTCCTGCGGTGAACCCATGCTCGAACTCCCCGAATAGCCGGGTCGGGTGAGCCGTCCGCTCGTCCGCCCGTCCGACGACCCGCTGCTCCGTGAGGACTGGGTGAAAACTCGGATGCGGGCGGCGCCGGCTCACCCGTAGGCTCCCGTCCGACGGTCGGAGAAGGCATTCCTGGCGTCGACGGTCAGCCAGCCAGTGAGTCAGTGAGTGAGTCAGTCAGTGGATCGGAGCTGCGTGGGGTATGGGTTGTCAACTGTTCGCGCTCTGCTTCGACGCGAGCCGGCCCCTGGGCCTCGCGCGGTTCTGGTCCGGTGTCCTGGGCTGGGAGTTGGTCGACCATCCGCAGGACGGCGTCGCGCTGCTGCCCAGCGATGACACCGGATTCCGCCTCCGCTTCCTGCCGAGCCAGGAACAGAAGGCCGGCCAGAACCGGATGCACTTCGATCTGACGAGTACGTCTCTGGAGGATCAGCGGCAGACGGTGGCCAGGGCGCTGGAGCTCGGCGCACAGCACATCGACATCGGCCAACTCCCGGAAGAGGGTCATGTGGTGCTCGCCGATCCCGAAGGCAATGAGTTCTGCGTCATCGGGCCGGACAACAAGTTCCTCGCCGACTGCGGCTTCATCGGGGCGCTGGCCTGCGACGGTTCGCAGGACGTCGGGTACTTCTGGAGCGAGGCGCTCGGGTTTCCGTTGGTCTGGGACCAGGACGAGGAGACCGCGATCCGCTCCCCGCACGGCGGTCCGAAGATCACGTGGGGTGGTCCACCGCTGATGCCGCAGGCAGGCAGGGACCGGCTGCGTTTCGATGTCGCTCCGCCTGTCCATGGCGACCAGCAGGCAGAGGTCGACCGTCTGCTCTCCCTCGGGGCGACGCTCATCGACACCGGCCAGGACGGGACCGGGCACGACGGGGCCGGACAGGTGGCGATGGCCGACCCGGACGGCAACGAGTTCCGCGTGCTGACACCCCGGTAGCGCGCCGCCAGGGGCGCGCAGGCGGACAGGTGGGCGACAGGTAGGTAGGCCGGCGCGGGTCAGGCGGGGCGCCTGGCCGAGCCGCGGCTTCGTGACCTCCGGTCAGTGCTGTAGATCGCCGGCAAGCCGTGGGGCCGGCCGTTCAGTCGGTCCGACCCATCGGTCGACACAACACTTAGCCCTTGCGCTAACCATTGCCGCCCGGCAATACTTAGCCCCATGGCACAGTATTCGGCGCAACTGGACGGCGTGTTCGTCGCCCTCGCCGACCCGACCCGGCGCGCCGTCGTCCGGCGCCTCGGCCGTGGTCCCACGAGCGTGGGCGACCTCGCCCGCGACTTTCCGATGACCCTCCCTTCGTTCATGAAGCACGTGCGGACGCTCGAAACGCACGGGCTCATCCGTACGGTCAAGTCCGGCCGGGTGCGCACCTGCGTGCTCAACCGCGAGCGGCTGGCCGTCGTCGACGACTGGCTCGCGGAGCAGCGCCGCATATGGGAGCAGCGCACCGACCGCCTCGAACAGTTCGTCACCGGCCCGGAGGAGAACAGACAGTGAATCCCGACCTCGACCTCGGTTTGGAGCGGATCATCCGCGCCCCGCGCGCGACCGTGTGGCGCGCCTGGACCGACCCGTCCCGGCTTGAGCAGTGGTGGGTCCCGGCGCCGTCCCGCTGCCAGGTGGACCGCCTGGAACTGCGCCCCGGCGGAGCGTTCGTGACGCGGCTGAGCGACGACGGGACCGAGTTCGTCCCGCACCTGGACGCCTGCTTCCTCGCTGTCGACGAACTCCATCGCATCGTGTTCACCAACGCGATCGACAGCACATGGCGTCCCGCGCGTCCCGCCCCGGTCTCGATGACCGCGACGATCACGCTGCACGATCACCCGGACGGTACGGACTACCGGATGGTCGTCCGGCACGGCGACCCGGAGTCCCGCGACCGTCACGACAAGCTCGGCTTCGCCGACGGCTGGGGTTCGGTCGCCGGCCAGCTGGCCGCGTTCGCCGAGAGGACGGACCCGCGATGAAGATCAGCCTCACCGAGTTCGTGACGCTCGACGGCGTCAGCCAGGGCCCCGGCTCGCCGGACGAGGACACCAGTGACGGGTTCGGTCGCGGCGGCTGGCTCGTGCCCCACATCGACGAGGTGTTCGTCCGGCGCGCCTCCGACTGGCTCGACCTCGCCGACGGCCTGCTGCTCGGGCGGCGCACCTACGAGGCGTTCGCGCGCGACTGGCCGAAGATCACCGACCCGGCCGATCCCTTCACCGGGCGGATGAACGCGCTGCCGAAGTACGTCGTGTCGAACACCCTCACCGAGGGGACCTGGCACCCCACGACCGTCCTCAACGGCGACCCGGTCCGGACCGTCGCGGAGCTCAAGGCACGACCGGGACGGGAACTGCAGATCCACGGCAGCGCCCGCCTGGGCGAAGCCCTGCTGGTGGCGGGCCTGGTCGACACGCTCCGCCTCGTGGTCGCGCCCACGGTGCTCCGTACCGGCCGACGCCTCATGACGGACACGGGTGTTTCCTCCGGTCTGCGGCTGCTCCACCACGAAGCGACGCCGAACGGCCTGCTGCTTCTCGAATACGAGACAACAGGCCAAGCACCCGTGGCCGACTACCAGGGCGTCACCGACTTCGTCTAGAGCTCGACGGGCCCGGGCGGAGCCTGGCCAGTGGTCCAGGACAGGCAGGAGTTGTCCGGGCTGGTCGTAGACGTGGCCGGATGGCGTGCCGGACAGGGGGGTGCATGGCGGGATCCGCCGTTGTCCCCGGTGTCATGGCCGCAGCAAGATGATGCCCATGGGGACTCAGGGGGAGTTATCGCCGTACGAAGCCCGGAACGCCGCGGGTTTCATCGCGTTGCTGCAACAGCTCAAGGAGCGTTCGGGGCTGACGTATCGCCAGTTGGAGGAGCGGGCAGCCCGAAGCGGTGATGTCCTGGCGCGCAGCACGCTGGCCGACATCCTGCGCCGGACGAGCCTGCCGCGGCCTGACGTGCTGGCCGCGTTCGTGCGCGCCTGCGGGGACGGCCGGCGGGTCGACGCCTGGCTGGATGCCAGGGCGCGGATCGCCGCGGATGCCGCTGCCGAGCCCGAGGGGGTGTTCGACGCGGCGGCCGACACCGTGTCCGACGTGGTGCCCGGCGCGGCGGCCGGTGCCGTGTCCGACACCGGGTCCGACGCCGATGCTCGCCCGCGGGCCGCCGTTTCGACCAGAACATGGCTCCGCTGGACCAAGGGCCGTACGGTCGCGCTCGCGGCCTCGGCCCCGCTGCTCGCTCTGGTCGCCTGGGGCCTGCTCCCGGACAGTTCCGGCGGGGCCGGTGCTGTCGTGAGTCCCGCCGACGGCTGGGTCACCATCCGCCCCGCCCGTACGTCCGACCTCTGTCTGACCGACGGACGCGACCGGGGCGGTGTCTACGGCAGCGCCGTCGCCGTCCAGCTTGCCTGCGCCCGAGCGACCGTGCCGCGTACCTTTCTCGAACCGGCCGGCGAGGGTCTCTACCGCATCCAGTGGCATCACCCCCAGCTGGGAAAGGGATGCCTGACGGTCATGAGTACCGGCAAGGTGAAGGGCATGCTCGAACCACGGGACGACTGCGACCAGGCCACCCTGTTCCAGTTCGAAGCCACCGGCGCCGACAGCACGGGGGGCTTCCGGCTGCGCCCGGCCACCAGCAGCCGGTGCGTCGGCATCGCGGGCAACGACACGGCCGAGGGTGCCGAGGCAGTCGAAGAACGGTGCACCGGTGCGGCCGATCAACGGTTCCTCGTCCGGGCGGGCTGAGGGCCCTCACCGCGGCCGACCACGGAGGCGTGCCGCCGGACGTACCCGTCTGCGCCGGTCATCTCGCCCTGGGTTCCGGGCCCGCCAGAATCCTGGCCTCGATCCGCTCGTAGTCCTTCTGCCGCTGCCGTGCCTCCCGGCGCCCCGAGAGCAACGTGCCGAGCCAGCCGAACGCGAAGCCCAACGGGATGGACACCGCACCGGTCGTGGTGAACGGGAACCAGTTGAAGTCGGCCTGGGGAAAGGCCGCCGTGGGCGTCCCGGACACCAGCCGGGTCCCCGGCATCAGTACGAGGACCGTGAGCGAGCCGCCGATGAGCGTGCTCAGCAGGCCGGTACGGGTGTAGCGGCGCCAGAAGAGGCTGTAGATCAGCGCCGGGGCGATGGCCGAGGCGGCCAGGCAGAAGGACAGCGTCGCCAGGGGCTGGAGGCTGCGGTGCTGGATGAGACCGGCGAGCACGATCGTCGGGATGCCGACGGCGAGCGCGGACACGCGTGCGACGGTCATCTCCCGCACCGGTGAGCGGGGGGTCGCGCGGCTGGCGTAGACGTCGTGGGCCAGGGAGTTGGCGCAGGCCAGGATCATGCTGGCGACCGAGGCGAGCAGGGTGAGGAAGATCGCCGCCGTGACCGTGGTGAACAGGAACGTCTCGGGGCGTGAGACATGCGTGCCGAAGACCGCCCGCGAGCCGAGGAGATAGGCCGTGTTGCCGCGCGGGTCGGCCGCGGCGATCCCGGCCCGGCCGATGAGCGCGGTCGCACCGATCGCGACGACGGTGATGATCAGCATGAACAGTGCCACCGACGACACCGCCCAGGACATCGAGCGGCGTACCTGCCGTGCGCTGTCCGCCGTGAACATACGCATGGTGACGTGGGGCAGGCAGGCGCCGCCGAGCACGATGGCGAACTGGGTGCTGATCATGTCCGTACCGGCGTGCGGGCCTCCGGCGAACTGCAGGCCGGAGTGCAGGAACGCCGGGCCCACGCCGCTGCGTTCCGCGGCCGTGCGGAACAGTGCTCCCGGGTCCCACGAGAAGGCGCGGAGCATCAGGAAGGCGACCACGACGCCCGAGCCGAGGAGCATGACCATCTTCAGGATCTGGATGAGGGCGGTGCCCTTCATCCCGCCGATGGCCGCGTACGTGATCATCAGGCCGCCGACCCCGATGACGCACCCGGTCTTCATGGCGGAGCCGTCGAAGCCGAGGATGAAGGCGAGCAACTGACCGGTGCTGGCGAGCTGGACCAGCATCATCGGCATCAGCGAGGCGATGGTCACGACGCACGTGGTGATGCGCACGGCACGTCCGGGCATGCGCCGGGCCAGGGCGTCTCCCGGAGTGAAACGGCCGGTGTTCCGCAGGGGTTCGGCCAGCAGGAACATCAGGAGCAGCAGCGACAGAAGGGTGCTGAGAGCGAGGACGACACCGTCGTAGCCGCTCAGCGCGATGACGCCGCCGATGGTGAGGACGGTGGCCGCGGAGATGTAGTCGCCCGCGATGGCGAGGCCGTTGCGCATCGGGGACAACGAGCGGTAGCCGGTGTAGAACTCGTCGAGGTCGTCACGGTCCGGGCCCGCGACGACGCAGAGCAGCAGGGTCACGGTGACCACGGTGCAGAAGGCGACCAGCGACCACGTCTGTGCGGTGCCGCCGAAGTCCGTCATCGTCCGGGCTCCCGCTCGGCGAGCAGGGCCGTGCGCTGCCGCATCCGGCGCGCGAGCGGATCGACGTACCGGCTCGCCGTGTACTCGAAGAGCACGATCGCCAGCCAGGTGACGGGGAGTTGGACCAGTCCGAGCACCATGCCGGTGGACAGTCCGCCGGTGACGGGCTTCGTCATGAACGACGGGTCCAGGACGGAGAGGGCCAGGAAGAGGGTGAAGTAGCCGAGGACCGTGCAGGCGGCGACGCGGCGCTGTCGGCGGTAGGCGCGGCGCAGGATGCGCAGGTCTCTGTGGTGCCCGGGTGCGGGTCCGGAGGGGAGCGCCGCGTGCTCGGGTAAGGACTCCCCGGACGCGGCCCAGGCGGGCCGTGCGGTGTCGTGCCTGGCGCGGTGCGGCTGAGCGGCGTACTCGTCCGAGGGGTCGTCGGACATCCCGGTTCTCCTAGCGCGGCAGGGGTCCGGCAGATGCGCGGACCGCAGGGAGGTGGGAAGACGTGTTCGAGTTCTCGCACGTTATTCGGCTGGATCCGCGATGTGAGGGCTTTTGCGCGATCTGGCTCGTTTGTGCGTGTCGGTGGCGTCGGCCGTGGACGGTTGCTCGGTCAACCGGTGAGAGATGTGCCAGGAGGTACGGGCGAAGCCTCACGGGAGCTGTCCGGGCCTGCGAGGGCAAGGGCTTTCGGCCCCCGGGACGCTCGCGGGGCAAGGGCGTTCGGTCTCCAGGGCGCGCGCTGAGCCGCACGGCCCCGCGTCCGGCATGTTCCGGTCTCCCGCATAGGGCTCATGAGTACCCTTCCGCGGGCTCCGCGAACCCGTCGCCGGCCCTACTGCCTTGCCCGCGACGGAAGTTGACGGAAGAGGCTCGCGTGCTCCTTGTTATGGGCGGCACAGGCGGCACAGGCGGCACAGGCCACCGTCACGGGCGGGGCCAGGGCCGCCCGCCGAGCTGCTCGATGCTGGTGTTGAAACGCCTCAGATAGCCGGCGAACGCGGCGATGTCCTCGTCGGGCCAGTCGGCCATGACCCGGTCCAGGGCGCCGACGGTCCGCTCGCGCTCCTCGTCGAGAATCCGCGCCCCCTTGTCCGTGATGCGGAACTTGCGGGCCAGTCCGCCGTCGGGGTCGGCGATGCGCTCCGCGAGTCCGGCGCGCATGGCCGAGGCGGTCTGCCGGTTGAGGGTGGAGGCGTCGAGCCCGAACGCGTCGCTCAGCTCTCCGATCGACATGGGCCCCTGGACGCGAATACGGCTGAGCAACGTGTACGAGCTTCGCTCCAGGACGCTGTCCTTGCTGCGCCCGCCGTGGGCCGCCAGCGCGTGCCTGCCGAGCAGCATCTGCTCGTACTCGACCTCGTACGTCGGCTTGACCATGCGCTCCTGCCTCCCGCTTTCCCGACGGGGCCGACGCGGCTCGTTCTGCGGTGGCCCCGGCTCCATCTTCCCATGGCTATGCACTAGGCATGCGACGTGCATGATGCACAAGATATGTACACTGCATGCTCACTGGTCCGAACGAGCTGCGAATAGCCAAGCCGAGCCAAGCGGAGCCAGGCCGAGCCAGGCCGAGCCAGGCCGAGCCAGGCCGAGTCAAGACGAGCTGCGAACAGATGCGAAGAGAGGCGAGGAGTCCCGTGCCGGGAGCCCCCCGAACGTCCCCCCATACCAATGGCGTGATCGCCACGCTGGCCTTCGCCGGCACCACCGCGGCGATCATGCAGACCCTGGTCACGCCGCTCATCGCGGACCTGCCACAGATCCTGCACAGCTCGTCCTCGAACACGGCATGGGTGATCACGGTCACGCTGCTGGTGGCGGCGGTCTGTGTGCCTGTCACCGGACGCCTGGGCGACCTGCTGGGCAAGCGGCGGATGCTCCTCGCCTGCTCGGTTCCCCTCATCGTGGGTTCGGTGGTGTGCGCGCTCTCGTCGTCCGTCGTGCCGATGATCGTCGGTCGCGGTCTGCAAGGTATGGGCATGGGCATGGTGCCGCTCGGTATCGCGCTCCTGCGTGACGTGGTGCCGGCCGAGAAGCTCAGCTCGTCCATCGCGCTCGTGAGCGCGTCCATGGGCATCGGAGGCGGCCTTGGCCTGCCGATCGCCGCGGCGGTCGCCCAGTACGCGAGCTGGCGCGTGCTGTTCTGGGGCTCCGCCGTCCTGGCCGTGGCGATCGCCGTCCTGATCTGGTTCCTGATCCCGGACGTCCCCGCCGGAGCCAAGGGACAGCGCTTCGACGCGCCCGGCGCGATAGGGCTCGGCGTCGGCCTGGTCTGCCTGCTGCTCGCGGTCTCCAAGGGCGCCGAGTGGGGCTGGGGCTCGGCGACGACGCTCGGCCTGTTCACCGCCGCTGTCGTGGTGCTGCTGGCCTGGGGCGTGTGGGAGACGCGCACCCGGGACCCGCTGGTCGACCTGCGCACCACGGCCCGCCCCCGGGTCCTGCTCACCAACGTCGCCTCGCTCTTCGTCGGCTTCGGCATGTACGCCGGCATGCTGATCGTTCCCCAGCTGCTGCAGTTCCCCGAGGAGACCGGCTACGGCCTGGGCCAGTCGATGCTCGCGGCGGGCCTGTGGATGGCCCCCGGCGGCATCATGATGATGGTCGTCTCCCCGCTCGGCGGAAAGCTCACCGACGCGCGCGGCCCGAAGTTCACCCTGATCTCCGGCATCCTCGTCATCGCCGCCGGTTACGGTCTCTCGCTCGCGCTGATGGGCTCCGCCTGGGGGCTCATGGTGGTCCTCATGGTGACCAGCAGCGGAGTGGGCCTCGCCTACGGGGCGATGCCCGCACTGATCATGAGCTCGGTCCCGCTCTCCGAGACCGCCGCCGCCAACGGCTTCAACACCCTCATGCGCTCGCTCGGCACGTCCGTGGGCGCCGCCGTCGTCGGCGTGGTCCTCTCCCAGATGACCGTCACCATGGGCGGATTCAGCATCACCTCGGAGAACGGCTTCCGTACCGCACTGATCATCGGTGCCGGGGTCGCCCTGGTGGCCGCCGTCGTCGCGGCCGTCATCCCGGCCGGCCGGCCCGCCGGGGCCGACCGCACCACGACCGACCGGGCCGAGGCGTCCGAAGAGGCCGCGGTCGAAGCCTGACGCCCGCGGAGCGTGCGGCGGCCCCGGGACTCCCGCAGGAGTCCCGGGGCCGCCGTGTGTCCACGCCGCCGCGCGCACGCCGGGGTTCGGCACGCGCGTTCCTGACCGTCACCTGGACTCCCTCCGCACCTGCCATGCCCCCAAGGTTGTCCGGGGATTCACCAACAAGTGCCATATAGGTGACCAATTCGCGTGATGGCATGCAGGAGGAATATGACTGTACAAGTCTCGATTTGGTTGCGTCACAGGACGCGCAGTGACAAGCGGGGTGCGCGTACTTAGCATGAGCCTCCCGCTCACCCCCTGAAACTCCCGTGTGACGGGGCGTCATGAACCTCGGCGCCGACGGCCTCATGGTTGGTCTTCGGCGCGCGCGTCAGTCGTGCAGAAAGGTTTCTTCAGCGTCGGCTCCCGTACGGGGCCCGCGGTCCGAAAGGCATTCGGTGAACAGTTCGGTAACCCAGTTCAACTACGGAATGGTCACTCCTGTCATCGCGTTCCTGATGGCCTGCGCCGGTTCGGCACTCGGTCTGCGGTGCACGACGCGGTCGGTCCGCATGGGTATGCGCGGGCGCAGGGCCGCATGGCTCGCGCTGGGCGCGGTCTGCATCGGATCAGGCATTTGGACGATGCACTTCATCGCCATGATCGGATTCACCATCCGCGGTGCGGCGATCGAGTACGACCCGGCCTTCACGTTCCTCAGCCTGGCTGTCGCGGTGGTCGTGGTCTTCTTCGGCGTCTTCGTCGTGGGTTACCGCGGCGCCTCTCCGATCACCCTGGGCATCGCCGGGGTGATCACCGGTGCGGGCGTCGCGGCGATGCACTACATCGGGATGCACGGCATGCAGTTCGCCGGGCACACGACGTTCGATCCCGTGACCGTCGGCCTGTCGGTGCTGATAGCCGTCACGGCGGCGACCGCCGCCCTGTGGGCGGCCGTGTCCCTGCACAGCCTGGCGTCCGCGGTGGCCGCGAGCGTCATCATGGGCGTCGCCGTGACGGGCATGCACTACACCGGAATGGCCGCGATGAGCGTCCACGTCGACGCCGACTCAGCGGTCCTCGGCCAGTCCTCGCTGGATCTGCTCGTCTCCCTTCTCCCCATGGTGGGGGGACCGATTCTCGTGATGGTCCTGGCGTCCGTGATCGTCATGTTCGATCCCGACATGCTCATCGGCAGCGAACCCGTCCGAGGCCACCAGGCCCAGCACAGCCACCAGGCCCAGGAGCCGCAGCCCACCCACGCTTCGGACGAGCGACCGGCAGCGTCCTCGTCCTGGCCCCCGCTCTGACCCACGGACCTGCTGTCCGTCCCGCTGCGTCGCCGGGCTGCCGGGCCGCCGGGCGGCAGCCGCGCGTCAGAGCGGGGCGGGGCGGGGCATGGGGTCGGCTCCGGGCAGGGGACATTGTTGGGCCCTGGCTCCTCGTCGGCTCAGACGTCGGTGACGCGCAGCCCGGCGTGTGCCTTGTAGCGGCGGTTGACCGAGATCAGGTTGGCGACCAGCGACTCGACCTGGTGGGCATTGCGTAGCCGTCCCGCGAAGATGCCGCGCATGCCGGGGATGCGGCCGGCCAGCGCCTGGACGATCTCCACATCACTGCGGACGTCGCCGAGAACCATCACGTCGGTGTTGATCCCGTCGATCTCCGGGTCCTGGAGCAGGACCGCCGAAAGATGGTGAAACGCCGCCGTCACCCGCGAGTCCGGCAGGAGGGCGGCGGCCTGCTGGGCAGCGCTGCCCTCCTTCGGCTTCAGCGCGTAGGCGCCCTGCTTGTCGAAGCCCAGCGGGTTCACGCAGTCGACGACCAGCTTGCCGGTCAGCTCCTCGCGCAGGGACTCCAGGGTCGTGCCGTGGCCCTCCCACGGCACGGCGACGATCACGATGTCGCCGCGTCGCGCGCACCCGGCATTGTCGGCGCCCTCGACGCCGTACTCCAGCTCCTCGGCCGCGGCCTGGGCGCGCTCCGCCGCCCGCGAGCCGATGATCACCTTCTGGCCGGCCCGGGCGAGCCGGTAGGCGAGGCCCTTGCCCTGCGGCCCGGTCCCGCCGAGCACGCTCACGATGAGCCCGGAGACGTCGGGGAGGTCCCAGGGGCCCTTGACCGGGGCTTTCGCGGGGGACCCGGCGGGCTGCTGTGCACTGTCGATGGATGTCATGAGCCGACTTTCGGTTCGATGGCTGCCTCGCTCAGGTGAGGTCTGTCGCAGGTGTCCCAGGGAAGGTGACGGCTCGTACGGGCCGTAGTCGCCGGTCTCCCGTGAGGAGTGCAGGGAACGAGGGCCGCGTACAGCAGGGCGTGGTGTCGGCGGGGCGCCCGCACCTCACCAGGATCGACCGACTTCCCGGCGGCTGCCCTGGAGGCCGCGCGAGCAACCTCGCAGGCGGTTCGAGTGTCTCGCAGGGACGTCCCCGCGTCGTGCCATCAGCCCTGCTCGTCGACCACGAACTGGACGCTCCGCACGGACTCGATGTGGTCTTGGGGCAGGGCGAGGTGCGCAGGGTGCTTGAGGTAGGTGTAGAAGTCCTCAGTGTTCTCGAACTCGGTGACGATCGCGTAGTCGGCGTTTGTCGGACGTTCACCGAGGTCACGGCCTTGGCGGATGCGCAAGGGGAAGTCGGTCCGGTCCGGCAGTGCTGCCAGTGCGTCGCGGAACGCCTCGATCTGGGCCGCGCTCGCCGACTCCTTGAACGTGAGGGTGACGCAGTGGATCAGCATGCGGGCTCCCGCGTGGACGTGGTGACGCTCTCGGTTGGTCTGTCGGGCTGACGCCGGGTCATCGGCGAAGCCCTCTCTGCGAGTGGGCGATGGAGAGAGGCGCCGGGCCGCAGACGACAAGTCCATGAACGCAAATATGTTGAATGGCGACTGTGGGTGCCTACCGCCTGCTTCACAGTGCCCAGAGGCTTCCATTTTGTCAATGGTCACTAACTTGATCAAGCGCCCGTGGTGCATCAGGGTGCCGGAGGTGCGGTGGCGTGGCGGGTGCCCGGCCGCGGTCGGCTCCGGTGAGCTCCGGTGAGCCGACTCTGCGGTCTGCCCTCGGTCTGCCTCGGGCGGGCGTGGGGCGCGTGGGTGCGGGTGTCAGGGGCGTCTGACATGTGCGGCTTACTTGTTAGCAGTGATGGACATAGATCGAGTTGTTGCACGATCAACCCGCGCTGCCGAGGGTTGACACGCTCCTTGGAGAGTCGACGTGATGTCAGTGACCAGCAGGTTTCTAGTGGCTGCCTATCGATCCGAGGACCTTGCACCTGCTACAGATGAAGACCTTCTGGTTTCGAATAAGTTACTAGTGATTGACGTGACTGGGTCTGTCGCCTAACACTGTGACGCGCGGCACCATGATTCCGAGGGCGTGTGTCGCCCCCGACCGAGAGAGACCTGATCATGAAGCTGGGATGCTCATTCGCAACGTCGCTGGAGACCCCGGAGCACATCCGCATAGCCGAGGAACTCGGTTACGAGAGGGCGCTCTGCTATGACTCGCCGGCGCTCTACCCGGACGTCTGGATGGAGCTGAACCGGGCCGCGGAGCTCACCGACCGGATCGTGCTCGGGACGGGAGTGCTGATCCCGAGCTTGCGGCATCCGATGGTGACCGCTTCGGCGATCACGACCCTGGTGCATGCCGTGGGGGAGGAGCGCGTGATGGTGGGGATCGGCAGTGGTTTCACCGGTCGCCTGGCCATGGGGCAGCCCCCTGTGCCGTGGGCGAAGGTCAAGCACTACGCGCAGACCGTGCAAGCCCTCCTGCGTGGTGAGCAGGTCGAGTGGGAGGGGTCGATCATGCAGGTGATCCACCCCGACGAGCGTTTCGGGCCTGCGCTTCCGATCTCGGTCCCCTGGGGTGTGGCCGGAGAGGGCCCCAAGGGACTCCAGGTCGCGCGGGACCTCGGTGCTGAGCTGTTTCGGATCAGCGCTCCCGAGCCGGGGTACGGCCGACAGATGATGATGCTCATCGGAACGGTGCTCGACGAGGGCGAGGATCCCGGATCCGAGAGGGTGATCGACGCGGCTGGTCACGCTGCCGGGCTCTACCTGCACTGGGCGGTGGAGCACGGCATGGTCGACGAACTGCTCGGCGAGGGTGGCAAGGCCTGGGCGGCGGCCTACGACCACATCCCGGAAAACGTACGCCATCTCGCGATGCACGACCGCCACGTGATCGGGGTCAATGACGTCGACCGGCCCTTCATCACCGGTGAGGTGATGGCTGCCGCAGGAGTCGCGCTCGATGCGCGGAAGTGGCGGGACAGGTTCGCCGAGCTCAAGGAGGGCGGGTGCTCCTTCGTGCACTTCCAGCCCGCCGGCCACGACATCCCGCGCGAACTCGCAGCATTCGCAGCCGCCTTCAACGGCTGAACGGACCGATAAGAGGACCCCGACGACGATGAGAGACATGACGTTCCTGGAATGGCAGGAAGACGGCCCGATCGCCACTGTGTGGATGAACCGGCCACCGGTCAACGCGACCGACCAGCAGCTGTACAGCGAGCTCCGCGAGTTCTTCAGTCATGTGGCCGACTACCTGCCGCAGGCTCGGGTCGTAGTGCTCGCCGGCAGGGGCAAGCACTTCTGCGCGGGTAACGAACTCGCTGAGTTCCAGACCATGGACCCGGACAACGCGCCGGAGCGGCTGAAGCTGGCCCGAGAGGCGTTCTGGGCGATCTACGACTCACCGTTCCCGGTGATCGCAGCGGTCCAAGGGGTCGCGGTGGGGTCCGGTCTCGCGATCGCGGCCTCGTGTGATCTGGTCGTCGCGGCCGAGGGCGCGCAGTTCGCGACGCCCGAGGTCAACGTCGGTGTGCTGGGCGGCGCCAAGCACCTCTCGCGGCTGGTGCCCCAAGGCATGGTGCGGCTGATGCACTACACGGGCGACCTCTACCCGGTCGAGAAGCTGCTGCCGTACGGCGGGATCGTCGACATCGTTCCGCAGGAACAGTTGCTCGGGGCGGCGCAGGCGCTGGCGCGGTCGATCGCCCGGCACAGCCCGGTCACGCTCGAACTCGCCAAGCGCAGCCTCAACGGCATCGAATACATGGACCTGAAGCCCGGCTACGAGTTCGAGCAGGGGCTGACCCGCGAGCTGTCCGGTTACGAGGACTCCAAGGAGGCGGTCAACGCCTTCCTTGAGCGGCGCCCGCCGATCTACACGGGAAGTCGAGCGTGGCGATGACGACACAGGACGAATCCCTCGACGCGTTCCGAGCGCGGGCCAGGGCATGGCTTGCGGAGGCGGAGCCACCCGAGGCGCCGCTCGATCTCGACGCCCGGTTCACGGTCCTGCGGCAGTGGCAGAAAACCCTGTTCGAGGCCGGGTGGCTCGGCATCGCGTGGTCCGAGGAAGCGGGCGGCCAGGGGCTCACCCACATGCATCAACTGGTGTTTGTCGAGGAGCTTGTCCGAGCCAGAGCCCCACAGCCCATCGGGATCATCGGACTGGAGGTCGTGGGACCGTCGATCGACCGCTATGGAACTGACTGGCAGCGCAGGGAACTGCTCCCGCGCCTGCTGTCCGGCGACGACATCTGGTGCCAGGGCTTCTCCGAGCCGAACGCGGGCTCCGACCTGGCCTCGTTGCGGACCCGGGCCGTGGTCGACGGTGACGACTTCGTGGTGTCGGGCCAGAAGGTCTGGACGAGCTGGGCACACATGGCGCAGTGGTGCGCCCTGCTGGTCCGCACCGACACGTCAGTGCGCAAGCAGGCCGGCATCAGCTACCTGCTGGTCGACATGACCAGTCCCGGCATCACGGCCCGCCCCATCGAGCAGATGACCGGCGACCGGGAGTTCTGCGAGGTCTTCTTCGACGACGTCAGGGTGGATCGCCGGAACCTGCTGGGCGGCCTGAACGAAGGGTGGCCGATCGCCACGCACACGCTGGGCACCGAACGCGCGGGCGCGACGCTGCGACGCCGGGTGGAGTGCGAGGTGGCGCTGGACGACGCGGTCGCTCAGCTCCGGCGGCACCGCGCTGACGGTCCGAGCGGCAGTCCAGAGGCCGACCGCCGCACCCGGGCGGCCATCGGCCGCTGCCATGTCGCCTTGCGGGTCCTCGATGCCCAGACGCGACAGACCACCACCCGGCTGGTCGCCGGCGCGGGACCGAGGCCGGAGGACTCCGTCGACAAGCTGCTGCTCAACGAGATCGAGCAGATCGTCTTCTCCGAGATCGCCGACCTGCTCGGCCCCCTGCGTGCGGTACCCGGCTCGCGTCCGCGCGGGCTGCGGTCCGAACGCTGGGTCCACGAGCACCTTTTCTCGCGTGCCGCGTCCATCTACGGCGGAACCTCTCAGATCCAGCGCAACATCATCGCCGAGCGACTTCTAGGACTTCCCCGTGGCTGACAGCGATCAGGACACTGCTCAGTACGCCGCCGCCGTGGACGAGTACCTCACCCGCACCTACGAGGGAGACCGGCGCCGCGAGCTCCTCAACAGCGAGGGCTGGGACCCGGAGTTCGCGGCCGAGCTGGCCGACATGGGCTGGTACGCGCTCGCCGTGCCGGAGAGTCAGGGCGGTCTCGGCGCGCCCCTCTCGGCGCTCGGCCCGGTCTTCATGCAGCTTGGTCGGCACTTGGTCGTAGGGCCGCTGCTGGAGGACATCCTGCTCCCGGCGATGCTGCGGCGCCCGGGCGACTGGGTGTCGGCACCGGCCATCGCGGCAGCCGTTGGGACCGGAGTGCCTCTGGCGCTTGTCGACCCTGGTGTCACCGACGACTGGGCCGACGACTTCGGGTCGGTGACGCTGAACGGGCAGCAGCTCTTCGGTACGGTCAACGCCGTCCGGTTCGCCCGGCAGGCGAGCTTGTTGGTGGTGGTCGCGGATACGGGCACCGGTTCCGCGGTGTGTCTGGTCGACCCGGCAGAGCCCGGCGTGCGCATCGAGGACGTCGACAGCGCTGACCCCACGATCGAGTTCGCGCGCGTGGTCTTCGACGGTGTCCGCGCCGACGGCGTGGCCCCAGCGGGACCCGCCGACGGTGAGCTCGTCATCCGCATCCGCTCGTGGGCCAGGCTCCTCATCGCGTGCGAGCTCAGCGGGGTCGCGCAGCGCAGTCTTGAGCGCACCGTCGAACATGTCGGGCAGCGCGAGCAGTTCGGCCGGCCGATCGGGAGCTTTCAGGCAGTCAAGCACATGGCCGCCGACATGCACACGCGGTGGGCGGCCCTGCACAACCTGTGCCTGGCGACCCTCGCCGATGCCGACCGGGCGCCCGTGGCCGACCTGGAGCTCCTGGCGGCGACCGCGAAGGCTCACGCCGCCGAAACGGCGGTGCGCGTCTGCGAGGACGCGATCCAGCTGCACGGCGGCATGGGCTTCACGACCGAGAGCGACATGAGCTGGTACTACAAGCACGCGCTTGCCCTGCGTGGGTGGTACGGCGAGGAGACCGAGCTCCAACTGCGGATCGGCGCCGCCCTGTTGGAGCGCGGCTCCGCGGACCACACAGCCGACATCGACGACTCCGCACGCGACGGCGGGGACCATCCCACTGACCGAGCCTGAGAGGCAGACATGAAGGCAACGAGGCTCGATGAGGAGCGCGTCCGCCGAAACACCGAGAGGGGGTTCTGGGCGGAGAACCTGATCGACGACTACCTGGCCGACGTCGCCACCAGGACGCCGGACAAGATCGCGGTCATCGACCGCGGCCGGTCCTGGACGTATCGCGACCTGGACCGCGCTGTGAACCGCTTCGCCTCCGCGCTGAGGGCACGCGGGGTCGGGCACGGCGAAGTGGTGTCGTGGATGCTCCCGAACTGGGGCGAGGCGATCGTCGTCCACCTTGCCGCGATCCGGATCGGGGCGGTCAGCAACCCGATCATCCCGATCTACCGCCACAAGGAGACGGCGTTCATCCTGCGTCAGGCGGCGTCGAAGGTGGTCGTGGTCCCGAGCACGTTCCGTGGCTTCGACTATCCGGGCATGATCGACGAGATCCGCGCCGAGGTTCCCGAGCTGCGGACCGTCGTCGTGGTGGGCGCCGAGTCCGGCGACGCCCACGTCCGGTTCGAGGACCTGCTCGACGAGGGCCGGGCCGATCCCGTCGAGCACGGCCCGCGCGACGCGAACGACATCGTGTTGCTGCTGTACACCTCCGGCACGACCTCGGCGCCCAAGGGAGCGTTGCACAGCCACAACACGCTGGACCACGAGAACCGCAGCATCATCGACTTCTTCGGACTCTCGGCATCCGACGTCGTGTTCATGCCGTCCCCGGTCGGCCACATCATCGGGGTCCTCTACGGGATGCAACTGCCGTTCATGCTCGGCACCACCGTCGTCCTGCTCGACATCTGGCAGCCCGAGCGGGCGCTGGAACTCATCGAAAAACACGCATGCAGTTTCGTCGTGGCGGCGACGCCGTTCCTCTACGGGATTCTCCACCACCCAGGACTGTCCGACCACGACGTCAGCTCGCTGCGGGTCTTCGCGTGCGGCGGCGCCGACGTGCCTCCGGAGCTGATCCGGGCCGCGACCTCGACCCTGCGGTGCATGGTCAGCCGGGGCTACGGGTCCACCGAGTACCCCACCGCCACCGCCAGCTCCGCTTCGGACGCCGCGAGTAAGCGAGCGCTGACCGACGGTCGTGCCATCGGCGAGGCCGAGCTGCGTCTGGCGCCGGACGGTGAACTCCAGTTGCGTGGGCCGGAGTTGTTCCTCGGTTACCTCGACAGCTCCCTCAACGCCGACGCGTTCACCGATGACGGCTGGTTCCGAAGCGGCGACCTCGCCCGCATCGACTCCGACGGATACGTCGAAATCATCGGCCGGCAGAAGGACATCATCATTCGCGGCGGGGAAAACATCAGTGCCAAGGAGATCGAGGACCACCTTTTCGAGCATCCCAGGATCGCCGAAGCCGCGATCGTGGCCTCCCCGGACCCGGTGCTGGGGGAACGCGTCTGCGCGGTCGTCGTGCCCGAGTCGGGGCAGAGCGTCACGCTGTCCGACCTCGTGGAGTGGCTCACGTCCCGGCGGATGGCACGGCAGAAGATCCCCGAGAGCATGCTCCTGCTCGACGAACTTCCCCGCAACGCGAGCGGCAAGATCCAGAAGTTCAAGCTCCGTGACCTGGCGCGCGCGAGTGCCGAGTCCGGCAAAGACGAGCGCGTCGTCGGCTGACAGGCCGATCAACCCATCAACCACCGGGGTGAAATGATGAAGGTGCACACTTCCACCGCATTCGCAGCGGGTCACCAGTTCCTCGAAGGCCTGCGCTGGCACGACGGCACGCTCTGGGCCAGCGACTTCTTCAGCAAGAAGGTACTGACCTTCGCCGCTGACGGAACGGCCACGGCGGTCACCGAGGTTGCCGGTGCTCCGTCGGGCCTGGGCTTCCTGGCCGACGGGTCGACGCTCGTGGTGTCGCAGGCCGACGCCACCATCCGACGGATCGCCGCGGACGGGGAAACGAGCACGTACGCCGACTTCAGCAGCATCGCCGGCGGACCGGGGAACGACATGCTCGTCACCTCGGACGGGCACATCTACGTCGGCAACTTCGGATTCCACCTCGGAGCTGAGGACCCGAAGCCGACAGCCCTGGCCCATATCGACCCCCAGGGCAACCTGAGCCGCGTCGACGGCGACGTGTTCTTCCCGAACGGCATGGCCGTCACTCCCGACGGGCTCCTGCTGGTTGCCGAGACGTTCCGGCACCGGATCACCGCCTTCGACATCGGACAGGACGGAGCGCTGTCGAACCAACGGGTCTGGGCCCAGTTCGAGGAGTCGTTCAACCCCGATGGCATCGCTCTCGACAACGACGGCGGTGTGTGGTTCGGCAACGCCCTTACGACGGGCGACGACAGCGGCTTCTACCGCGTGGTCCAGGGCGGCGAGATCACCGACAAAGTGCCGGTTTCCGGAGCCCAGGCGATCGCGTGCGCCTTCGGCGGCGACGACCTCGGCACGCTCTACATGAGCTGCAACTCCACCACGCTGGAGGAGTTCGTCCAGGGGCGTTCGAGCGCGATGATCGCGACCGCCGAGGTCGGGCGCGCGGGGGTGCCAGGCGCGTCCGGCACCTGACCCCTTCCGCCTGCGGCG
Source organism: Streptomyces aurantiacus (assembly GCF_001418335.1). Lineage (GTDB taxonomy): Bacteria > Actinomycetota > Actinomycetes > Streptomycetales > Streptomycetaceae > Streptomyces > Streptomyces aurantiacus. Next base: position 23,541 of record NZ_LIPP01000022.1, read on the forward strand.
CAGCTCTCCGCCAGGTCCGGGACCGCGCTGCCGGCCTGCACCTGGGCAGGCTCGCCCCCTCGATAGGATGGCGAGGCAGGCGGAGAGGAGACCACCACCATGGACGCTGCCGCTGCAAAGTCGCAGCACCCCAAGTCCCGGCCTCGCGACCGGCGAGCGGAGATCGCCAAGAACGCCAACGACCTCTTCAGCACGCGCGGCTTCCACGCCGTCCGCATGGACGACATCGCTGAGGCGAGCGGCATCACCGCGCGGGCCCTCTACCGTCACTACGAGAACAAGCAGGCTTTGCTCTCCCACGTGGTGCGTGAGGACCAGCGGCGGGTTATCGAGACGCTCACCGCTCTCACCGAGCAGGCAGCCGACGAACGCAACTTCGACGCCAGTCTCACCGCTCTGACCAATGCCGCGCTGGACAGCCGTCACCTGTCCCTGCTGTGGCAGCGCGAGGCCCGTCACCTCGACGCCGACGACTACCGGCTGGTCCGGAGTCAGACCCGGTGGATCGCCAAACAGTTCGAAGACCTTCTCATCCGCTCCGAGCGGGCGGACATCGACGAGTCCGCTGCCGACATCAGGAGCTGGGTCGTGGTCAGCATCGTCTCCGGTCCCGGCCTGTACGACACCGCACTCTCGCGCCAACGACTTGCCCAGGATCTGATCGCGGCGAGCAAGCGGGTCATCACCGCGCCCGCGGCGGTCGCGGCGCCCGCAGCGGTCGCGCCGGCCGGCGACGAGTCCGGCAGGACGCCGATCTCGCGGCGTGAGCAGCTGATCTACGCCGGAGCCAGGGCATTCCGCGAGAAGGGGTTCGGCGGCGTCAACATCGACGACATCGGCGGTCAGCTCGGCATCGTCGGCCCCGCTCTCTATCGGTACTTCGACAACAAGGCCGAGATCCTGGTCGCCGCCGTGAACAGGCTCCACGAATGGCTGGCGTTGGAGACGGCGCGAGCTTTGCGTACGCCGTGCCCCGACGAAGCGGTGCTCGCCCAGCTGATCCAGGGCTACATCCACATCGCGCTCGACGCGACCGACCTGCTGGCGGTCTCGCTCACCGAACGGCTCTACCTACCCGCCGCCGCCAGAGAGCGTTTCGACCGCGCCCAGGCCGACTACATCGCGGAGTGGCAGCGCTGGACGTCGGCCGCCCGCCCCGATCTGTCCGAAGCACGCGCGGTAGCACTGGTCAAGACGTCCAAGACCATCATCGACGACTGCGTGCGGATCCCGCACCTCCGGCACCATCAAACCCTCCCCGCAGAACTCTCGCGCGCCGCCCTCGCGACGCTCGGCGTTGAGAACACCTGATCCAGTGTCCTCCGCGTGCACCAGAGCCTGGTGGAGCAGATGCGGGCCGGCGCCGCTGTAACCCCCGCCGAACACCGTGCCTGAGCAGAAGTGTCGCCGTTAGCATTGACCGGTGATGGGCAACCTTGAGTCGTTCCAGGACGAGTTGGCGGCCAGCGGGTTTCCGCCGCTGGTCAACAAGCTGGCCGGGGCGGGCTTCCGGGGCCGGATCGCCACCCGTGACCTCGGGCCGCTGCGGCTGGTCTCCCTCGACACGCCCGAGAGCGCCTGCGTCGGGCGGGAGCGCGACGCCTCCGACGGCGAGAACCTGGCGGTCAAGGTGATGACCCGGGGCCGGACGCGGATCGAGCAAGGGCCCGGCGAGGCCGAACTCGGGCCGACCGACCTGGTACTGCTCGATCCCACTCGTACGCTCCGATTCGAGAGCACCGCCGCGGCGCACGTCACCATCCTGGTTCCGCGCCGGGAGCTTCGGATCCGGCCCGCGCAGATCGACCGGCTCATCGGCGTACGCATCGACGGCAGCCACGGCCCGGGCGCTCTCGTCTCCGTGCTGGCCCGGGAGTCGGCGTGGTCGGCGACCGAGTTCCGCGAGGCGGAGGCGCTGCGGTCGGCGGCGGCCGTCGTCGAGCTGATCGCGGTCGCCCTGGAGGCTCGGCTCGGCGACGAACAACCGGCCCCGGACGAGTGGCTGCGGAGCCGGATCGCCGGCTACATCGAGACCCGGCTGGCCGATCCCGATCTGTCCCCACCCGGCATCGCCGTCGCCCACAACATGTCCGTACGCCGGCTGCACAAGCTGTTCGAGGACCAGCCGCTCACCGTCGCAGCCCTGATCCGCCGTCGCCGCCTGGAGCGCTGCCGGGCAGAGCTGACCGGAAGCGGACGTACGGTCACCGCCGTGGCCGCCCGGTGGGGATTCTCCGATCCCACCCATTTCAGCAAGCTCTTCAAGGCGACGTACGGCTACAACGCCCGTGCACTGGTAACCAGCAACCGTGCACAGACGACCAAGACGCGCACAGCCGGCCCGGACAAGGATGGTGGTGACCAAGGCAGGCAAGAGCAACAGGAGAAGTCGTGGCGAAGGTAAACATCGTCCGCCCCGGTGAGGGCGAGATCCTCGGCAGCGGGGCACAGCAGATCCGCATCCTGGAGAACGGCGAGCACACCGACCACCGGCTGGGGTTCGCCGAGGTCACCATTCCGCCGGGCACCCCGAGCCCGTTGCAGCACCGCCACGCCCAGCATGACGAGGGCTTCTACGTGCTGGCGGGAACTTTCCGGTTCACCGTCGGCGAGGACCAGTACGACGCCGGGCCGGGCACCTGGGTCATCGTGCCGACCGGGGCGCCGCACACGTTCGCCAACGTCGGCGACGAGAACGCGGTCATGCTGAACACCTTCACGCCGGACCTGTATGTGCAGTACTTCCGCGACTTCAAGGCCATGATCGATTCCGGGCAGCCGGTCAACGCCGAGACCATGCAACCGCTCTGGAAGAACTACGCCACCGAGATCTCGAACGAATACGCCTCGTGAAGCGCCTTCAATACGCGCAGCTTCCACAGGATCGCGTTGATCACCTGGCGGTGATCACGCCATCGCCTGCCGCGGGTGGCGACCGGCGGTAGCAGCGGCTTGATCCGTTCCCGACACGAGACGCCCTACGCGTGCGCGCTCAGAGCGATGTACTTCTCCTCCAGGAACTCCAGGATGCCGTCCGAGCCGCCCTCCCGGCCGAGTCCGCTCTGCTTCACCCCGCCGAAGGGCGCCGCCGGATCGCTCACGACCCCGCGGTTGACCGCGACCATGCCCGCGTCCAGCCGGCCGGCCACCGCCATGGCTTCACGCTCCTCGCCGAACACGTACGCCATCAGGCCGTAGACGGTGTCGTTCGCCATCCGCACCGCCTCGTCGACGTCGTCGTACCGCACGACCGCCACCACCGGGCCGAAGATCTCCGTCCTGGTGATGCCCGAACCGTGCCGCACGTCCGTCAGGAGTGTCACGTCGTAGAAGGCGCCCTGCTCGGCGGACTTGCCGCCGTGGACGAGGGTGGCTCCCTCCGAGACGGCGGTCTCGACGAGCGCCGCGACCTTGTCGCGCTCGGCGATCGAGACGAGTGCTCCGACCTGTCGTGAGCGGTCGAGGCCGGGACCGACGGACAGCGCGGCCAGCTCGGCGGTCAGCCGCTCCACGAACTCGTCGTGCCGCGAGCTGTGCACGTAGACGCGGTTGGCTGCCGTGCACGCCGCGCCGCCGTTACGCATCTTCGCGAGCAACGTCCCCTCGACGGTCACGTCCATGTCGGCGCCGGGGAGTACGACGAGCGGCGCGTTCCCGCCGAGTTCCATCGAGGCGCTGACCACGCTGTCGGCGCAGACGTGCAGCAGATCGCGCCCGACCTCGGTCGATCCGGTGAACGACAGCTTCCGTACCTCCGGCCTGTTGATCATCTTGGCCACGGGCGCGGCCGTCGGCACCGGCGTCACCAGGTTGACCACGCCGCTGGGCACCCCGACACGGCGCAGCACCTCGACCATGTACGCCGCCGTCAGCGGGGTCTCCCGGGCGGGCTTGAGGATCGTCGTGCAGCCGGCCGCCAGCGCGGGAGCGAGCTTGCGTGTCGCCATGGCCGCGGGGAAGTTCCACGGGGTGATCAGCAGGGACACACCGATCGGCTGCCGGTCGACGACGATGCGCTTGTCCCCGGCCGGCGAGAGGCGGTACTCCCCGGGAATCCGCACCGCCTCCTCGGCGAACCAGCGGAAGAACTCCTTGGCGTAGTTGGCCTCCCCGATCGCGTCGGACCAGGACTTCCCGTTCTCGCGCACGATGATCTCCGCGAACCGCTCGACCTCCTCGGTGAGCACGTCGTAGGCGGCACGCAGCAACTCGCCGCGCTCCCGCGGAGCGGTTGCCGCCCAAGAGGTCTGCGCCTCGGCGGCCGCGTCGACTGCGGCCATGCAGTCGTCCTCGGTGGCGGCGGCGAAGCGGGTGATGACGGACAGGTCGCATGGATCGATCACGTCGAAACGCTCACCCCCACCGCCCGGACGCCACACGCCGTCGATGAAGAGGTCGGCGAGAAGGGTCATGAGTCGCTCCGTTCCGTGCGAGACGTGCGAGACGTGCGAGACGTGAGAGAGCCGGCGTGGGCCTGTTCGAGGATGTCGAGCAGCAGAGCCGGCGGTGCGGGTATCGGCGCTATCGCGACCAGCCGTGCCGAACGCGACGCCAGTTCGGCGAGCTGAGGCAGTTGCCGCCGGGAGATCCCGATCTCCTCCAGTGACGCCGGTACGCCGATCGCGCGGCCCAGGGCGGCGATCGACGAGATGGCGTCCCGGGCCCTGGCGTCGGGGGTGCTCGCCGTGGACCCCAGTGCGCCGCCGACCACGGCGATCCGTTCGACGGCCCCGGCGTCGGCGAGGCACGCCTGCAGCACGTACGGGAGGAGCATTCCGGTGCCGAGCCCGTGCGGCGTCTTGGTGGCCGCGCCGATCGGGTACTGGAGGGCGTGCGAGAGGTGGGTGCCGGTGGCACCGAACGAGATGCCGGCGAGGAGGCTGCCGAGGGCGACCTCCTGCCGGGCACGGCGGTTGCCGGGATCGTCGACCGCCACCGCCAGCGAGGTGCCGAGAAGCTCCACCGCACGCGGCGCCATGACGTCGGAGAAGACGTTCCTGCCGGTGAAGACGGGAAGGGTGGAGCCCCACGACGGTTCGGGCTCGACCGCGGTGAACGATTCCACCGCGTGCACCAGGGCGTCGATACCCGCGAACGCGGTCACGCTCCGGGGCGCGCCCATGGTGAACTCGGGGTCGACGATCGCCGTGGTGGGAATCAGGTACGGGCTGGAGATCCCCACCTTCGTCTCGCGTTCCGGGTCGGACACCACGGCGACGGGGGTCACCTCGGAACCGGTTCCGGCGGTGGTGGGGACGGCGACGAGCGGCAGCGACGGGCCGGGGACCAGGTTCTCCCCGTAGTACCGGCTCAGCGGCCCGCCGTGCGTGGCGAGCAGCCCGACCAGCTTCGCCGCGTCCAGCGCGCTTCCCCCGCCGACGGCGAGGACGACGTCGGGTCCGTATCTGCGCGCGAACGCCGCGGCGGCGTCCAGCGACGCGATCGGGAGCTCGGGCAGGATGTCGCTGTACACGGCGACGTCGAACCCGTCGGCCTTCAGCCCCGCGATCGTCTCGCCGAAGATCGGGGCATCGTTCAGGAACGGGTCGACGATCGCGAGGACCCGGCGGCCGGACAGGCGCAGTACCTCGCCCAGTTGCGCCCGCGCCCCGAAGCCGAAGTGGATGCGCGTCGGAAGCCGGAGTGTTCCGGCCGTGCCGTACGTCATGGTTCTCCTGTTCGTGCGATGCCTGGGGTGCTTGCTTGTGCATGCGGGGATGCGGGGATGCGGTGGAGGCGCCGGCGGTCGGCTGTACGAGTGCCGGAGCGGCTGCGGCCGGCGCCCTACTTGAGCGCGAGCGCGTTCGGCGGCGAGCCCACTCCGCCGACCAGGTTCAGCGGCTTGCACGTCAGGAAGAACTCGTAGACGCCGTCGGCGGCACAGTCGGCGGCGAGGTCGTCGAGCTTCCACAGCTCGCCCAGCGCCATGCCGAGCAGCGCGATGAGCGGACGGTGCAGCATCCCGCTGTGATCCACGCCCCGCTCCGGGGGCCGGTCGCCGGCGGACCGGAAGTCGGACTCGGTCACGGGATCGGCCTCGACCGCCGGATTGTCGCCGGCGACGAGCGCGATCTCGTGGTCCCAGAGCCAGCGCACGACCGACTCCCGCTGGGCCAGGCCCGGCGACTTGTTGCGCTTGTTGAACTCGACGCGTTCCTCGGCCGACTTGGCCGTGTAGTTCTCGGCCCACCCGGTGCGCAGCAGCAGCATGTCTCCGCCTCGCCAGGTGACGCCCTGCGACCGCGCCACCGCCTCGATGGTCACGTCGTCGAGCGCGATCGTCTGCTCGCAGTCGTACGGCCTGCCCTCCCGTGCGAAGAAGCGCGGGACGTCGAGCAGAACGCCACGCCCTGCGATGCCCGACCTGGCCCAGTTGTGGATGCCGAGCGACGTGGAGTTCTCGTCGTTGCCGGACGCCGGGAGCCCTCCGTAGAAGCCGTGCTCCGGATGCCCGATGTGCCGCAGCGAGTCGAGCTGCGAGGTGGACTGCAGATAGAACGAGTCGAGCCAGTCGTCGCGGTGGAACTCGTTGTTGGCGAAGATGTGGTGCTCGGTACGGGGCCTGGTCCCCGTCGGATACGGCTCGAAGGCGTTGACGGGGTAGTCGAGGCCGAACCGGCGGCCGGTGCGGACCAGGCGGGCCGCCGCGGCCACCCGCTCGGGGGTCAGGAAGTTCACGGTGCCCAGCTGGTCGTCACGTCCGAAGACGTCCCAGCTCGAACCGGCGACCTCGGCCGCGGCCAGCTCGTCATAGGTTGGCAACTGGATTCCTCTCTCGGCTGCGGCCCATTTCCTCGCTGAGTGCGGCAGCGGTGTTCGTGAGCGTGGTGAGTGTCGGTGACCCGGCCGAGAGGTCGGCCATCTGGTCGGCCCCGAGCAGTGCGACGGTCGCGCAGATGCCGTACTCGTCGAACACGGGCGCCGCCGCGGCGAACAGGCCGTCGGAGTGGCTCACGATGCTGTAGCCGGTGCGCCGGACCATGAAGACCCCGGCCTCCAGCTCGGCCCGCTTGGCGTCCGAGATGCCCTCGGTGGCCCGGGCGAACGCCTGCTCGTCCTGGAAGGCCAGGAAGACCCGCATCTGCGCCGAGGTCAGGTCGAGTTGGGTGCCGGCGTGCACCGTCACGACGACGGTGCGGCTGAGGTCCTCGTGGACGAGCGCCACGACGGGTCCGCGCGCCCCCCAGGCGGCGAGGACCGTCGTCGTCCGCACGGACGTACTGAGCTTCGCCAGGTACGGCGGCGCGATCTTGATCACACGTCGTTGCAGGGCGTGCATCCCGAGCTGCAGCATCAGACCGCCCAGGACGAAGGTGCCGCGACGGTGCCCGCGCTCCAGGATGCCGGCCGTGACGAGCGAGGTGCAGTAGCGGTAGGCCGTCGTCCGGTTCAGGCCCAGGCGCTCGGCCACATCGGCCGCGGTCAGCTCTGTCGTCTGCGGGTCGAAGAGCGCACAGATCTGGCCGACCCGCTGGACCGCCTGGATGTCGGAACCGGAAGCCTCGCCACTGGAATCAATGTTCACCATGGCTGAACTGTAGTTCACATCAAGGGATGAACTGGCGCGATGCGTGGGTGTAGGGGGCACATCTCAGCCCACCAGCCAGTTGGTGACCTTGGTCGTGACCGTGTCCCAGTTCTTCGCGTACCACTGGACATTCTGGTACACGACCTCGCCGGTGTTCACCGGTCCGCCCGCCTCGACGAGCTTGGCGTTCGCGCTCAGCTGCGGCTTGGCCTTGCGGTTGACCGGCACGGTCCCGAGGAGCTCGGAGATCTTCGCCGACGCCGCCGGCTGCGCCACCGACTCCAGGAACTTCTCCGCGGTGGCCTTGTGCTTCGAACCGCGCGGCACGGCCAGTCCGTTGACCGACGCCACACTCATGTCCCACACCATCTTGACGTTCTTCTTCTCGTCGAGCAGCGCGATCATCCGCGAGTCGGGCGCCAGGAACAGGTCGACCTGGCCGGAGGCCGCCGCCTGCTGGATCGCGCCCACGTTCGGCGCGAAATAGGTGTCCTTGCGGATGGTGGACCACTTCTTCAGGGCGCGGTCGATGTCGAGCGGGTAGAGCTTGTCCGGCGCGACACCGTCCGCGAGCAGCGCGAACTCCAGGAGCCCGTTCTGCGGGTTGCTCAGGACGCCGCGCTTGCCGGGGAACTTCTTGGTGTCGAAGAAGTCCTTGAGCGTCCTGGGTGCCTTCGCCGCGTCGGAGTAGGCGTCGGCGTTGTAGCCGAAGATGTTCGCGTTCGTGAAGTTGCCGACGTAGCACTCGCCGACTCCGTCGGCGACCAGGTCCTTGGGGTCGAGCTTGGGCACACTCAGCTTCTCGAAGAGCTTCCCGCAGTGCTGCTCCGCCGCCGCGGGCGCCACCGAGACGACGTCCCACTTGACGGCACCGCCCAGTACCTGGGCCTTCACCTGGGCGACGTCGGCCGGCGACGAGTTGATGAAGGTCACGTCGGGGTTCGCGGCGGTGAAGGGCTTCTGGTGAGCCTTGATCATCGCTTCCTGGCCGGAGCCGCCGTACGCGACGTAGGTGAGCTTCTCCGGGCCGCCGTCCGACCCCGTCCCGTCACTGGACCCGCAGCCGGCGAGTAGTGTCGCCACCGCGGTGAAACTGACGCCCACAAGGGCGGTTCTCGATCTGGACAGCATGGTCTTACCTCTCCTGAAGGGCTTGTCGGATCACGTCGATCCGGTGATGTTCACTATCCGACTATCAGCACCGTGATACGAACACGACGGTCAAGGGGTGCTGATCCCTGCCGGGTCGGCCTGCTTGCCGGCCGGGCGGGTGTGCCGTGAGGTGGTCGGTGCGGGGCCGGTGCGGGGTCAGGCCGCGACGATCCGCTGGGCGCGCGGCCACCACCAGATGACGACGGTGTCGCCGATGGCGTACTCGCCGCGGAGCGCGCTGGTACGCGCGCGGCCGGGGAGCCCGCCGGCACCCATGGCGAGCAGCAGTGTGCGGTACGAGCCCATGTACTCGACGTCGCGCACCGTCGCCCGTACGGCGTTGGCACCCGAGGGCACGGCGTCGCGGCTGCCCGCGACCTCGACGTCCTCGGGCCGCACGACGATCGCGCTGCTCGCGCGCACGCCGGGATGCGCGGCGACGGTGCCGGGCTCGACGATCCAGCTCTCGCCGTCCTGGGCGACCTTCTCGTCGAGTGCGGCCTGCCCCAGCTCGAAGACGTTCGAGTCGCCGAGGAACCGTGCGGTGAACAGGGTCTCGGGCTCGGTGTACAGCTGCTGCGGTGTGCCGATCTGTTCGATGTGGCCGTTGTTGAACAGCGCGATCCGGTCGGAGAGGTTCATCGCCTCCTCCTGGTCGTGCGTCACGAAGACGAACGTCGATCCCACCTCGCGATGGATCCGCCGGATCTCCACCTGCAGCGCCGACCGCAGGTTGCGGTCGAGCGCGCCCAGCGGCTCGTCCAGCAGGAGCGCCTTGGGCTCGAAGACGATCGCACGGGCCAGCGCGACGCGTTGCTGCTGCCCACCGGAGAGCTGCGAGGGATAGTCGCCGTCGCGCCCTGTCAGCTGCACGAGTTCGAGTACGTCCGCGACCTTGCGGGCGATCTCCTCCTTGCCGGCCTTGCGTTCGCGCAGCGGGTAGGCGACGTTCTGCGCGACCGACATGTGCGGGAACAGCGCGTAGTTCTGGAACAGCATGCCGAGGTTCCGCCGGTGCGGCGGCACGTTGCCCACATCGGCCCCGTTGAGCGAGATGGTGCCCGCGGTGAGTGTTTCGAACCCGGCGACGAGGTTGAGGGTGGTCGTCTTGCCCGAGCCGCTCGGTCCGAGCAGCGTCATGAACTCGCCGGGTTCGATCGTCAGTGAGATGTCGTCGACCGCGGGCGAGGCGAGCCCGTAGTCCTTGGTGACGCCGGCCAGCCGGATCTCGGTGCCGAGTCCGGTCCCGGACGACGGCTCGGTGGCCTTCACCGTGGTCTCACGTGTCATCGGCATGGCTCTCCTGTCGGCGGCCACGCCGGCCGCGACGCAGTTGGGGCAGGATGAAGATGATGGTCACGGCCGCGACCATCAGGCTCGACGCCGCGGAGATCGTCGGGTCGATCTCGACGGTGACGCTGTTGTACATCTGCACGGGCATGGTCTGGAAGGTCGGGGACCGCAGGAACAGCGCGATGACGACCTCGTCGAACGAGACGATGAACGCGAAGATCGCGCCCGTCAGGATGCCGCGGCTGATCAGCGGCATCGTCACGCGGACGAACGACCGCAGGGGCGAGGCGCCGAGCGACGCGGAGGCCTTCAGCAGTTGCGGGTCGAACCCGCCGAGCGCCCCGGTGACGGAGACGATCATGTACGGCACGGCGATCGCGGTGTGGGCCAGTACGTATCCGGTCACCGTGCCGGTGAGCTGCCAGCGGAGGAAGGAGATGTACACCGCGACCGCCACGACGATCGCAGGGGCGACGATCGGCACCATCAGCAAGGTGCGGACGAACTGGGCCGTCCGTCCCTGGAGTCTGGACAGTGCGACGGCGGCCGCGGTGCCCACCACCGTGGCCAGCACCGCGGTGAGCGTGGCGACCAGGAACGAGTTGCCCAGGGCGTCGAGCCAGACCGGATTGGTGAAGAAGTTCTCGTACAGCCGCCACGAGAACCCCTTCGGGGGGAACTGGAACGTCGTCGCGTCGCTGAAGCTCATCGGGATGACGACCAGGGTCGGCAGGACGAAGAAGGCGACGACGAGCCCGCCGAGCACCTTGAGCCACCACGGGATCGGGTCGACCTTCGTGTAGCGCCGACGAGAGAGCGCCGGGCCGGTGTCCACCTGGACCGTCTTCACTTGGCCGATTTTCGTCGGGCTGGTCACGGGCGGTCCTTCGGTCGACTCGTCGCGACCACACCGATCGCGGACACGGTGCCGCCCACCCGGTTCGCCCATGCGACGAGCACGAGGGTGACGATCAGTACGACGATGCCGAGCGCCCCCGCGGCGGGGAAGTCGAGCAGGAGGGTCGTCCGCTGGGCGAGCAGTTGGGCGACGAGCGACTCCTGCGGCGATCCGAGCAGCGCCGGCGTCACGTAGAACCCGAGGCTGAGGGTGAACACCAGGACCACGCCGGCCATCACCCCGCCCCGGGACAGCGGCCAGAAGACCTTCCAGAACGCCGCGGTCGGAGACGATCCGAGCCCCCTCGCGGCGAGCAGCAGTCTCCGGTCGATGGAGCCGAGGGTGCTGAACAGCGGCAGCACCATGAACGGGAGCATCACCTGCGTCATGGCGATCGTCACGCCGGCGGTCGTGCCGTACAGGACGACGTGGTCGGCCCCGAGCAGTTCGAACAGGCTCTGCACCGGCCCGCCGTCCTGGAGGATGATCACCCACGCGAAGTTGCGTGCCATCACCGAGGTCCAGAAGGGGATCAGGACGATCACCAGGAGGATGCCGCGGGCGCGCGGGCCCACCCGGGTCATCAGATACGCGTAGGGATACCCGAGCAGCAGCGCGATGGCCGTCACGGTCGCGGCGGTCAGCGCCGTGCGCCCGAGCACCGTCATGGTCACGCCGTCGGTGAAGAGGTTGCTGTAGTTCTTGAGCGTCCAGGCGGGGGTCGAGACGCTGTCGACGAGGGTCTTGCCCAGCGGCACCAGCAGAATGCCGGTGAGCAGGGCCAGTGCCGGTACCAGGGGGAACCAACGCGACCACTTGATATTGACCGAGGACATCCTCGTCCCCTTCCAGCTTGTGCGGCGCGGTCAGCGGGCCGGGTAGTCGGTTTCGTTGAGGATCCAGCCGGGGCGGGCGGAGAAGTCCTGGCGCGGCGGCGAGAAGATGTCGATCAGTTGCTGGTGGGAGCCGACGCCCTGGGTCGTGTGGACGGCGGGCGGCGGGATGACGGTGATCGACGGCGATCCGACCCGGCCGTGCTCCTCGGGCCGCCACTGGGTCGAGTCGGGGCCCCACGGGTACTGGATGTGGTGGATGAACTCACCCTTGACCGCCAGGGACAGCTGCTCGAAGTCGTCGTGGGAGTGCGGGGAGAGCTTGATGGGGTTGCGCGGGGTGGGCTCCTCGGCGAGGAAGTTCACCATGAGGTTGGTGGTGCGGAAGATCCGGCCGAACCGCCCCTCGCTGATGGGTGTGTCAGCGAGCCGGTAGACGCGCAGCCGGAAGCCGCCCACCGGGTCCGGCCACGGTACGAGCGGAGCGCAGCGTGGGTCCGGTCCGGCGTACACGTCGGAGTTGACCGCCGTGCCGCCCAGATCCTCGGCTACGGCGGAGAACAGCCGGATGACGGGCCCGTCGGTCAGCGCCTCGATGGCACTGTCACCCGGTGGCACCACGACGAACGCCTCCTCGGCCACCTCCTGTCGGTCACCGCCGGCGGTGACCCGGAGCGAGGCGCTGCCGGAGTGCATGAGTACGGCGTACTCGTCGGGCTGCCCCTCGCGGGAGAAACGGTCGCCCGCGACCGCGTCGGTCCACACGAGCACGACGTTCTGGCCGCGTGTCACCCAGGTGCGGCTGCCGGCGGGGCTGACCGCGGTGGGCGCGAGTTCGGTGAACTCCAGGTACTGGGCCCTTGAGATCGGAGTGGCCGGATCGATCGTCACCTGCGTGGGTGGGACGCTCGCCAGTTGCGACCGGATGTCGTCCTTGGCGTAGCTGGTCATCTCGATGCCTCTCGTATCGGTTGCAGCGTGCTGTCGTGCGCGCCCTTGAGGGCCAGCATCCGGCGGACGTCGGCCGGTGTCGCGATCTGTTTGCCCAGGTCGGTGAGGGTCTCCCGGACCTTACGGACCTGTTGGGCATTGCTGGTCGCCTTGGCGCCCTTGCCGATGTAGAGGTTGTCCTCAAGACCCACGCGTACGTGACCGCCCAGCCATGCGCTGTGGGTGCAGAACTGCATCTGGTGGCGCCCCGCGGCGAAGGCGGAGAAGTGGTAGTCGTCGCCGAAGAGCTTGTCGGCGATGGCGACCATGTGCGTGAGGTTGGCGTGATCGGCCCCGATTCCGCCGAGCACCCCGAAGACGCCCTGGATGAGGAACGGCGGTTCGGCCAGCCCTCGTTCGGCGAAGTGGGCGAGGGTGTACAGGTGCCCGATGTCGTAGCACTCGTACTCGAACCTGGTCCCGCCCCGTTCGCCCAGTTCCCGCAGCGCGTACTCGATCTGCTCGAAGGAGTTGATGAACGGGCTGCGGTAGGTGTTCCGCACATAGGGCTCCTCCCACGAGTGTTTCCAGTGGGTGACCCGGTCGGCGATGCCGGAGTAGACGAAGTTCATCGACCCCATGTTGAGCGAGGCAAGTTCGGGGCTGAACCGTGTCGCCGCGGCGAGGCGTTCCTCGATCGTCATCGACGACGCGCCGCCGGTCGTGATGTTGATGACCGCGTCGCTCCGGGCGACGATCGGCGGGATGATCTCCTCGAACACGCTCGGTTCGAAGGCGGGCCGGCCGTCCTCGGGATGCCTGGCGTGCAGATGGATGACGGCCGCCCCGGCCTCCGCGGCGGCGAGGGCCTCCGTGACGATCTCCTGGGGCGTGATCGGAAGGTGGTCGCTCTGCGACGGCACGTGGACCGAGCCCGTCACCGCGACGCTGATGATCACTGGGTCGGCGTTGATCACGACGGGCTGTCCTCCAGACCCAGCAGGAACGCGGGGTTGGCCGCGATCATCGTGCGGATGTCCTTCTCGGCCACACCGTGGTCGAGCAGTGCTCCGACGAGGTAGATGTAACCGTCGACGGGCAGCGGGTTGCCCTTCTGGCCGAGGTCCGAGGAGATGACGGTCCGCTCGGGACCGACCCGGTCGATCCAGTCCACCAGCCGCTGTACGGGCCATCCCACGGCGGTCACCTCGGGGTGGTACATGGCGATCTCGTGCTCGATGTAGGCGCCGAAACCCAGCAGTTCCTCGATGTCGCTCTCGGAGGCGCCCACGATGAAGTCGGGGTGCTGGACGAGCAGGCGCCGCACTCCCTTGCTCTCGGCGACCGAGAAGAGGGCCTTCATCGACTCGGTGTCCAGGTGCCCGCCGGTGAGCAGGGTGCCGGTCTCCGCGACGAGACCGACGACCGCGGCCGTGTCCGCCGAGACCTCCCCCGACGCGTCGAAGATCGACACTTCCTTCTCCAGCAGGTCGATGGCCGCACTGGGGAAGCCGCCGGCGGCGGCGTGGCTGTGGTGGTCGATGTGCTGCCGGGCACACGTGGTCGGCGCCCAGACGCAGCGTCCGCCCATGCGCAGGCTCATCGCCACGGCCGACGGGTTGACGCCACCGACCTCCGTGTTGAGCGCGACTCCTCCGTACACCGGGGTGGGGGCGTCCGCGAGCCATGTCTCCATGGCGAGCAGGTCCATCACCGTGTTGTGGTGATGCGACTTGACGAGGATCGCCCGCATACCGATCCGCGCTCCGTCATGGGCGGCCTCGACGTGGTTCAGCCGTCGCGGGAAGGGGCTGGGACCCGAGTGGCAGTGCAGGTCCACCGCACCGGTCAGGGCCGACAGGACGGCCGGGGGGACCGGCCGCGTGTCTTCGGCTGTAGGCATGAAGCTCCTTCGTTTGTTACGTATCTTGAACAGGATGTTCATCGTACGGATGGCGCATGTCTCTGTCTATGGCTTGAACTCGATCTATCGGTGTCCAATGTGACGATTTGGGCATAAGGCCAGGTCGCTGGATCCTTGTGATGTGCGCGATCCGAATACATCAAAGCGCATTATGAACGCAATGGAGCCTTCCTCGCCACGGTGCGGGCAACGCGAAGCGCCCGCCCTTGTGGAAAGGGCGGGCGCGGAACACGAGTGTCTCTCGTGTGTCTCCGGTGCTTGGCTCAGCGGTTCATACGGGCCGCCGACGCCGAGTTGGGTGTGCCGGTGATGGTGAACTGTGAGCCCGGCTCGATCAGTACGCTCCCTTCGGCCGAGTCGGTGATCGTGACGTTCGTCAGGGTCGCGCTGCCGCGGGCCCCGCTCATCGCGAGGATGCCGGAGCCGTTGTTCGACCCGTCGATCTTCACGTCGGTGATCTTCACGCCCGGCATCGCGCCGCCACCCGTCTTGAACTGGATGCCGTCGTACGTCGAGTCGTGGATCTCGGTGTCACGGATGGTCACGCCGGGGATGTCCTGGCCCTGCGCGAAGAGGGTGATGGCGCCGAACTCCTGGTCCTCGTTCCAGAACGCGCCACCTGTCCGGTGCAGGGCGTTGCCCGCGATGAGGGTCTGCCCGGAGAACGGGAGCGGGTCGTGGTCGGTGGCCAGCATGATGCCGGGGTAGTTCATCGTGTCGGCGACGACGTTGTTCTCGATGGTGTTGCCGTAACCGCCGTACACCGCGATGCCGTTGGCCCGCCACGGCAACTGGATCGTGTTGTTGCGGAAGTGGTTGTCGTGGCCGACGTCCACCGAGGTGTCCTTCACGTACTTGCTGGCCCAGACGGCGAGCGCGTCGTCACCGGTGTTGCGGAAGGACGAGTTGTACACGGTGGAGTTGCGGGTGCCGTTGGCGAAGTTGATGCCGTCGGCGTAGGTGTTGCGGATACGTACGCCGGTGAACTCCAACTGGTCGCCGGGACCCCACAGTTCGGGGATGTTGGAGTAGTCGCGGCCGGCCCACACACCGACGTTGGCGTGCTCGATCCACACGTTGGTGATCTTCGTGCCCTTGCCGAAGCGGCCGTTGAGACCCACGCCGCCCTCGGCGTTGCCGTCGCCGCCGCGGATGGTGCCCGAGCCGAAGATGGCGATGTCGGAGATCTGGGTGTTGTGGTCGATGTCGAAGCCGAAGTTGCCCTCGTGCGGGTGGTTGATGCCTCCGGCCTGGTGGGGCGGGGTGAGTGTGTAGAGCTGGGAGTGCCACATGCCGGCGCCCCGGATGGTGACGTCCCGGATGCCGACCTGGTTGAACTCGCCGCGGTTCAGCGGGTCGTCGGTGAGGATCTTCTGTTCCTGGCGCCACTGCCCGGAGGGGATCCAGACGCAGGAGATCTGGCCGTTCTGGTCGGCCGTGACCGCCCGCTGGAGGGCGTCGGTGTCGTCGATCCCGTCGTTCGGGACGGCGCCGTACTCGGTGATGGAGGTGCAGTTGGCCGGCTTGTCGGCCGCGGGTGCGACCTGCTCCAGGTCGACCAGGTCGATGATGTAGAACGCGGCCCTGTCGCCCTCGTCCCGCTGCAGGCGGAACTTGGTGCCTGCCGGGTAGCTCCGGGTCAGCAGCGCGTGCGACTCGTCGAACAGGCGCCGGGCGTCACCGCCGGGTGTGTTGGTCAGTCCCTCGGGCTGGTCGGTGTTCCCGTACAGCCAGCTGTGCTTCGACGACAGGTTCAGCTTCTGCACGAAGGTGTCGTCGGCGTACAGACTGATCGTGGCCTCCGCTCCGCCGCCGTTCGCGGCGTCCGGGACGGAGTTGCGCACCACGATCGAGTTGGAGGGTGAGGTCGAGGTGAACTCGACGAACTGGCCGGCGGAATTGAGCCGGACGGATTCGCGGCCCGAGGACTCGGTGGCGAAGTTGGTGTGCCCGAAGGTCCGCTTGGCGTCGGTGGTCAGGAGGGTGCCCTGGTAGCGGCCGTCCTCCGCCTCCAGCTCGGTGTACGGGACGGCGGCGCCGCGGCCGACGACGAGGGACTTGGCCAGCACGTTGTTGTTCTCGTTCGTCTCACTGACGACGCCGGTGGCGTCGGCGGTCGCGGTGAGGGTGGCCCCGCCGCCGGTCGCCGTCCAGGTCCCGCTGATCGCCACGTCGACCGTGGCTCCGGACGCCACCTGCCCGGTCGTGCCGTTGAGTGTGGTGGAGCCGGCCTGCAGTCTCGTCACCGAGCCGGCCGCCGCCGCGGTGGTGCCGCGGTTGTGCACGGCGACGGTGAAGGAGACGGGCGAGCCGACGGCCGGGTTGGCCGGGTTGGTGGTGATGCCGCCGACTTCGAGGTCCGGGCCTGGGGCCTGGCTGACGACCAGCCGGTTCGCGGCGGTGCGGCTGTTGTTGGTGTCGTCGAGCTCGGCGACCGTGCCGCGCGGGTCGACCGCGGCGGAGATGGTGTAGTCACCGGCCGGGCGGGTGCCCGCGGCGACGGCCACGGTGGTGGACGCGCCCGGTTCGAGCGCGGGTACGGTTCCGCTGCCGGCGACCGTTCCCTCCACACTGGCTTCGACGGTCGTGGCGGCCGAGCGCGCGGTGCCCGCGTTGCGGACGGTGGCGTTCACGGTCACCGCGTCCCGCTCGGACGGGGCGGCGGGTGTCCAGTCAAGGCCTGTGACGGTCAGGTCGGGTGCGGGTGCGGCGGTCCCGACGACCTGGAACTCGGCGACCTGGCCGCCGGGCGCCCCGGTGTTGGAGAAGAACCGGAGCCGGACGTCCGACCAGCGGCCGGTGACGGGGATGGTCACCGAGTTGTCGTCCCGGGAGGGGCTGAACGCGTAGTCGGCGCGGTCGCGCAGCGAGGTGAATCCGCTCGCCGAGTTCGCCCGGCCAAGGACCTGGATGCTCTGGGTCCTGGCCGCCCACACCTGGTCCGGGTTGAGCTTGACCACCACGGCGTCCACGTCGGCGTCGGCGCCGAGCTCGACGGTCAGGTCGGAGGGATGCCCTGCCGCCTCCCAGTAGGTGGAGGTGGAGTCGTCGGTGGCGTTCGCGGCGACGAAGTTCTGGACCGACGAGGTGGCCTCGACCGGCTTGTTGCGCGCCAGGTTGGTGCCGTCGGGCACCGGTGTGGTGCCGTCGTCGTCGCCGTTCACCTCCAGCTCGGAGAGCTGAGCGGCGTTCCAGCCGGTGTTCCCGGTGATGTTCACGCGGACGTAGCGTGCCTCGGCCGGGGAGGCGAGGTCCACCGGGACGGTGTTGGCCCGCGCGGGGTCGAACGCCTGGCCGGTGGAGGCCGCGAGAGTACGGAAGTCGGAGCCGTCGGTGCTGCCTTGGAGGGAGAGGGTCTGGTTACGGCTCTCCCAGGCGGCGGGCAGTTTGAGTACCACCTGGTCGACGGTGCGGGTCGCGCCGAGGTCGACCTGGACCCACTGCGGGAAGGACCCGGCGGGCCCTTCCCAGTAGGACGCCTGGGCGCCGTCGGTGACGTTCCCGGCGGTGTAGGAGCCGTTCGAGCCGCCCGCCGTGGCCGGACGTCCGAGGGCGAGGTTGACGTCGGCCGCCGCCTTCGACCGCGCGGTGTCGTCCGGGGCGGTGGCCGCGTGGGCGCTCGACGTGAAGGCCAGCGGTATCAGCCCCGTCGTCATGAGCGCGGCTATGGCGGCGCCGGTCAGTGACCGGCGGCCGAGGTGTCTCCATCTCATGGGGTCCTCTGTTCCGTTGTTCTGTGGGGGAGCGGGAGTGCGGCGGACAGGCCGGGCACGCCGGGCGGGCACGGGAGTGCGAAGAGGGAGAGGAGCGGCCGTTGAGGCATGCGCCGAACTTGCCCACAAATTGAGCAGTCCAGTCGATTCTTTGCGGAAACTACGCCCACAGGTTTCTAGCCCGTCTCCGCTTTGTCAACGGTCCGGGTACGACCGATAGTTGAAGTGAAAGCGACTTGCGTCGCTTGCGGTCTGACTTGCGTTTTTCCGACAGTCCGCGCGAAAGTCGCTGGCCCGGTGGCTCAGCTGGCGTGGGAGCCGGGCGGAGCCGCGTTTTAGGCGTGTTCACGCCATAGACGTACCGTCAGACGTCTGCAACTCTCTGATCGATCGTCGCAAAAGACAGCTACTCCGCCGCACATTGAAGCGCGATGTGTCGACCCCCTGGTTACCGACCCCCCACGCACACCCATCCACCCAGCCGCCCCGGGACCGCCCACATCCGGACCGGGACGGAGATCGGGGACACATGAGACCGCAACGCCGCAGATGGCGGTGGACAGCCGCCGTCCTCACGACCGCTCTGCTCCTGCTGGGCCTGCCGTCGCTGACCGCCGCCGCGACGGCGGCAGCCGGGCCCGACCTCGCCGCCGGACGGCCCGCCACCGCGGGCAGCTCGCACGCCGACTACGCCGCCCGCAACATCACCGACGGCGATCAGGGAACGTACTGGCAGAGCGCCGGGAGCAGCCTTCCCCAGTGGGTCCAGACGGACCTGGGCGCCACCGCCCGCGTGGACGAGGTGGTGCTGAGACTGCCGGCCGGCTGGGAGAGCCGCAGCCAGACCCTGTCCGTCCAGGGCAGCGCGGACGGCACGAGCTTCACCACGCTGAAGACCTCCGCGTCCTACACCTTCAGCCCCGGCAGCGCCAACACCGTGACCGTGAACTTCCCCGCCGCACAAGCACGTCACGTACGGATCGAGATCACCGCCAACACCGGGTGGCAGGCCGCCCAGCTCGCCGAGCTGGAGGTCCGCGAGGCCGGTGACTCCTCGGCCAACCTGGCCCGCGGCCGGACGCTCACCGCGGCCAGTCACCAGGAGACCTATGTGCCGGCCAACGCGGCCGACGGCAACAAGGCCAGCTACTGGGAGAGCCGCAACAACGACCTGCCGCAGTGGATCCAGGCCGACCTGGCCTCCTCCCTGCGGGTCGACCGGGTGGTGCTGCGCCTGCCCGACGGCTGGGGAGCCCGCAGCCAGACCCTGAAGATCCAGGGCAGCGCCAACGGCACCGGCTTCTCCGACCTGACCGCCGCCAAGGCCTACGCGTTCGCCCCGGGCGACGGCAACTCGGTGACGATCTCCTTCGACGCGACCACCACCCGGTACGTACGGGTCCTGGTGACCGCCAACACCGCGCAGCCCGCGGCCCAGTTGTCCGAACTGGAGGTCTACGGCCCGGCGACCGGCGACACCGAGGCGCCGAGCGCCCCGGCGGACCTGGCCCTCACCGAGCCCGCCACCGGTCAGATCAGGCTGACCTGGAAGGCGTCCGACGACAACACCGGTGTCACCGGCTACGACGTGTACGCCGACAACGAACTGCTCACCACCGTCGCGGGCACGGTCACCACGTACACCGACAACCGGCCCGCCAGTGCCACGGTCTCCTACTTCGTGCGCGCCAAGGACGCCGCGGGGAACGCCTCAGGGAACAGCAACACCGTCACCCGCCGCGGTGAGACAGGTGACACCCAGGCACCCACGGCACCCGCGAACCTGGCCCTCACCGAACCGGCCGCCGGACAGATCAGGCTCGCCTGGAACGCATCGAGCGACAACACCGGCGTGAGCGGCTACGAGGTGTACGCCAACAACAACCTGCTCACCACCGTCGGCGGCACGGTCACCACGTACACCGACAACCGCTCCGCGAGTGCCACGGTCTCCTACTTCGTGCGCGCCAAGGACGCTGCGGGGAACGTGTCCGGCGACAGCAACACCGTGACCCGCAACGGCACTTCGGGGCCCGGATCCAACCTGGCGGTCGGCAAGCCGATCGCGGCCTCCTCGACCGTGCACACCTTCGTCGCCGAGAACGCCAACGACAACAGCACAGCCACCTACTGGGAGGGCTCCGGCCACCCCGCCACCCTCACCGTGAAGCTCGGTGCGAACGCCGACGTCTCCTCGCTCGTCCTCAAGCTCAACCCGGACAGCGCCTGGGGCGCCAGGACCCAGAACATCCAGGTCCTCGGCCGGGAACAGGACGCCACCGGCTACAGCAACCTGGTCGCCGCGAAGGACTACGCGTTCAACCCGGCCGGCGGCAACACCGTGACCGTGCCCGTCACCGCGCGCGTGGCCGACGTACAGCTGCGCTTCACGTCCAACACGGGCGCCCCGGCCGGGCAGCTCGCCGAGTTCCAGGTGATCGGCACCGCCGCACCCAACCCCGACCTGGAGGTCACCGAGCTGAGCGCCGCGCCGGCCGCACCGGTCGAGTCCGACGAGATCACCCTCACCGCCACCGTCCGCAACAGCGGCGAGAGCGCCGCACCCGCCAGCGCCGTCGCACTGCGCCTGGGCGGCAGCAAGGTCGCCACCGCGGCCGTCGGCACCCTCGCGGCCGGAGCGCAGCGCACCGTCAGCGCGTCCATCGGCGCACGGGACGCGGGCACCTACCAGCTCAGTGCGGTCGCCGACGACGCCGGCGCGGTCATCGAGCAGAACGAGACCAACAACACCTACACCAGCCCCACTTCACTCGTCGTACGCCCGGTCAGCAGTTCCGACCTCGTGCCGGTGCTGACCACCTCCCCGTCCGGCCCGGCGGACGGCGACACCGTCACCTTCAAGGTCGCCGTGCGCAACCAGGGCACCACCGCCTCGGAGGGCGGCGGGCACGGCATCACCGTCGCGCTGGTCGACTCCAAGGGCGCCACCGTACGGACCCTGACCGGCTCCCACGACGGCACGATCGCCGCCGGCGCCACCACCGGCGCCGTCACGGTGGGCACCTGGACCGCCGCCAACGGCTCGTACACGGTACGCACCACCGTCGCCGCCGACGCCAACGAACTGCCGGTCAAACGGGAGAACAACACCGCCACCCAGCCCCTGTTCGTCGGACGCGGCGCCAACATGCCCTACGACATGTACGAGGCGGAGGACGGCACGACCGGCGGCGGCGCGGCCACCGTGGGACCCAACCGGACCGTCGGCGACCTCGCGGGCGAGGCGTCGGGCCGCAAGGCGGTCACCCTCAACAGCACCGGCCAGTACGTGGAGTTCACCACCAAGGCGGCCACCAACACACTGGTCACCCGCTTCTCCGTGCCGGACGCCGCGGGCGGCGGCGGGATCGACACGACCCTCAACGTCTACGTCAACGGCACCTTCCGCAAGGCGCTGCCGCTCACCTCGAAGTACGCCTGGCTGTACGGCGCCGAGTCGGGTCCCGGCAACTCCCCGTCCGCGGGGGCGCCGCGCCACATCTACGACGAGGCGCACCTGATGCTGGGCGAGACCGTCCCGGAGGGGGCGAAGATCCGGCTGCAGAAGGACACGGCCAACACCTCCACGTACGCGATCGACTTCGTCAGCCTGGAACAGGTCGCGCCGGTCGCCAACCCGGACCCGGCCGCGTACGCCGTCCCGGCCGGCTTCAGCCACCAGGACGTGCAGAACGCCCTGGACCGCGTCCGTATGGACACCACGGGCAAGCTCACCGGTGTCTACCTGCCGCCGGGCGACTACGAGACGTCGAGCAAGTTCCAGGTGTACGGCAAGGCCGTGCAGGTGGTCGGCGCCGGGCCCTGGTACACGCAGTTCCACGCTCCGTCGGGCCAGGACAACACCGACATCGGCTTCCGGGCCGAGAACTCCGCGAAGGGCTCCTCGTTCCGCAACTTCGCCTACTTCGGCAACTACACCTCCCGCATCGACGGCCCCGGCAAGGTGTTCGACTTCGCCAATGTGTCGGACATGGTCATCGACAACACCTGGACCGAGCACATGATCTGCCTCTACTGGGGAGCCAACACCGACCGTGTGACGATCAGCGACGCGCGCATCCGCAACACGTTCGCCGACGGCATCAACATGACCAACGGCTCGACGGACAACCGCGTGGTCAACAACGAGTCCCGGGCCTCCGGCGACGACAGCTTCGCGCTGTTCTCCGCGATCGACGCGGGCGGCGCCGACATGAAGGACAACCTCTATGAGAACCTGACCTCGATTCTCACCTGGCGGGCCGCGGGCGTCGCCGTCTACGGCGGCTACGACAACACCTTCCGCAACATCCACATCGCCGACACCCTGGTCTACTCGGGCATCACGATCAGTTCTCTGGACTTCGGCTATCCGATGAACGGGTTCGGCACCTCTCCCACGACCGTCGAGAACGTCTCGGTGGTCCGCTCCGGCGGCCATTTCTGGGGCAACCAGACCTTCCCCGGCATCTGGCTGTTCTCCGCCTCGAAGGTCTTCCAGGGCATCCGCGTCAACGACGTGGACATCGTGGATCCCACATACAGCGGGATCATGTTCCAGACCCAGTACGACAGCGGTGGGCGGCCGATCAACCCGATCAAGGACACCGTCCTCACGGACATCTCGATCTCGGGCGCCCGCAAGAGCGGGGACGCCTACGACGCGAAGTCCGGCTTCGGACTGTGGGCCAACGAGCTGCCGGAAGCGGGTCAGGGGCTGGCGGTCGGTGAGGTCACCTTCAACGGCCTGCGCTTCGACGGCAACGCCGTGGACATCCGCAACACCACCTCCACCTTCAAGATCAACATCAATCCCTGACGTGGACCGACGAGCGGACTGAAGGGAGACGACAAGGTTGGCGCAAGCCGCTTGCGCGGCTTGCGCTAGCCTTGCGCTCATGACGCGACGACTTGCTCAGGTAGCCAAGAAGGTAGGAGTCAGCGAGGCCACGGTCAGCCGGGTCCTCAACGGCAAGCCCGGAGTCTCGGACGCCACCCGGCAGTCCGTGCTCACCGCGCTGGACGTCCTCGGCTACGAGCGTCCCACCCAGCTGCGCGGCGAGCGCGCGCGGCTGGTCGGCCTGGTCCTGCCCGAACTGCAGAACCCGATCTTCCCCCTGTTCGCGGAGGTCATCGGCGGTGCGCTGGCCCAGCAGGGGCTTACCCCGGTGCTGTGCACCCAGACCAAGGGCGGTGTCTCCGAGGCGGACTACGTCGAGCTGCTGCTCCAACAGCACGTGTCCGGCGTGGTGTTCGCGGGCGGCGGCCTGTTCGCGCAGGCGGACGCGCCGCACGACCACTACCGGCAGCTCGCCGAACGGCGCATCCCGGTCGTGCTGATCAACGCCCCCATCGAGGGGCTCGACTTCCCCTGTGTCTCCTGCGACGACGCCGTCGCGGTCGAGCAGGCGTGGCGCCACCTCACCCTCCTGGGGCACGAGCGCATCGGCGTGGTCCTCGGCCCCGGCGACCACATCCCCTCACGGCGCAAGCTGGCCGCCGCCCGGGCCGCCGCCGAGGCGGCCGGCAGGCCCCTGCCCGACGCGTACGTGGAGCGGTCGATGTTCTCCCTGGAGGGCGGCCAGGCGGCGACGAACCGCCTGCTGGCACGCGGTGTCACCGGTGTCATCTGCGCCAGCGATCCGCTCGCGCTCGGCGCCATCCGCGCCGCCCGCAGGCGTGGCCTCGCGGTGCCCGAGCAGGTCTCCGTCGTCGGCTACGACGACTCCGCCTTCATGAACTGCACCGAGCCCCCGCTGACCACGGTGCGCCAGCCCGTCGAAGCCATGGGGCGCGCCGCCGTGGACCTGCTGTGCGCGCAGATCCAGGGCAGCGAGGTCCAGCCCGGCGAGCTCCTGTTCGAGCCGGAGCTGGTGGTCCGGGGCTCGACGACGCAGGCCCCGCGGGGATAGCCGCGGGCTCCGACTTGCGTTCGTACCCCTCCCGGAGATCATGCCTATACGTCCTTCTGTCAAACATTTACGAAAGCTGCGCGAGATATTGCGGTCATCTGTTCGTGGTGGTTGAGTGTGCGGCGCCCCACATCGCACCGGCGATGAGGGCGCCTTCCACGTTCATGCCCGAAGGGGACCACCCATGAGTAGAGCTCGGTTCCGCCGCACCCGCCGCGCCGGCGCGGTCACCCTCGCCTCCGCGCTCACGCTGACGGCACTCGCCGCCTGCGGTACGAGCAGCAGCGACGACGGCGACGGCGACAACGGCTCAGGCAACAGCGCGAAAGCCGATCCCGCCGCACCGCTGGACCCGAAGACCAAGGTGTCCATCACCATCGACTGCATGCCCCCCGCGGCGAAGGCGGCCGAGCTCAAGCAGTGGAACGAGGACGTCAAGGAGTTCAACAAGACGTACCCGAACGTCACCGTCAAGGGGCGCTCCACGCCGGGACAGTGCCTGGAGCCGCCGCGCTTCACCGCGATGCTCAAGGCGAAGTCCCAACCCGACGTGTTCTACACCTACTTCACCGACCTGCCCCAGGTCCTCGACAACGACGGCGCCCAGGACATCACCGCGTACGTCAACGACAAGAGCGTCCCGCTGCTGAAGGACATCGACCCCGACGTCCTCGGCTCCCTGAAGAAGGACGGCAAGCTCTACGGCCTGCCCACCAGCAACTACCGTATGGGCCTGCTCATCAACCGCAAGCTCTTCAAGGAGGCCGGCCTCGACCCGGACGCCCCGCCGAAGACCTGGGACGACGTCCGCACCGCGGCCAAGAAGATCGCGGACCTCGGCGATGGTGTGTCGGGCTTCGGCGAGTACAGCGCGGCCAACACCGGCGGCTGGCACTTCACCGCGCAGATGTACAGCCTCGGCGGCGACGTCGTCGACGCGAGCGGCAAGAAGGCCGCCTTCAACAGCGACATCGGCAAGCAGGTCGCCGAGAACATCCACGCCATGCGCTGGGACGACGACTCCATGGGCAAGACCCAGCTGCTGAAGTGGGGCGACCTCCAGAAGCAGATCGCCACCGACAAGCTGGGCATGTTCCTCGCCGCGCCCGACGACGTCACGTACATGGTCCAGCAACTCGGCGCCAAGTACGACAACTTCGGAATGGGCCCGATCCCCGGCGGTGAGAACACCCTCGCCGGCGGCAACAACTACATGATCAAGCAGGGCATCTCGGCCGACAAGGTCAAGGCCGCCGTCGCCTGGCTGAACTTCAAGTTCACCACGGTCGGCAAGGGACAGTACGACTGGAAGCGTCACAAGGCGGACGACCTGCCCGTGGGGCTCCCGCAGCCGAACCTGTGGCTGAACGGCTCCAAGACCAAGGACGACGCCGCCCGCAAGGAGTTCGCCACCATGCCGGTGGAGAACTTCAAGGCGTTCACCGACAACCCGGTCCCGGGCAAGGCCGAACCGCCGAAGGCCCAGGAGATCTACAAGGTCCTCGACAACGTCATGTCGGGCATCCTCACCAACAAGGACGCCGACATCGACAAGCTCCTGACCACCGCCGAGTCCCAGGTGAACCAGGTTCTCGCCACCCAGTGACCAAGCAGCGGCCGGGCGGTGCCACCACCGCCCGGCCGCCCGCGCGCCACCGTTGTCGGGCGGCCCCCTGGAGCCCGGCCTCCCACGGCATCGTGCCCGGACCCGATCCGTCCGACGGCACCGCAGCACGTCAAGGAGCGAGACATGTCGGCCCCCACCCTCACCAAGGACCCGGCGGTCAAGGACCGCCGCCCCCGCAGGCCCCGCGCCGGCGCCCCGCACCTGACCGACGGCGGCTTCGGCAAGAGCCTGCGACGCAACCTCACCGCCCACGGCTTCCTCATCGGCGCGGTGATCTGCTTCGCCTTCTTCTCCTGGTACCCGATCGTCCGGGAGTTCCTCCTCGCCTTCCAGAAGACCGAGGACGGCGACGTCAGCTGGGTCGGCTGGGACAACTTCGTCACCGTCTGGAACGACCCGGCCTTCGGCCAGGCCTGGCGCAACACCCTGTGGTTCACCGT
Organism: Streptomyces aurantiacus; assembly: GCF_001418335.1. Taxonomy (GTDB): domain Bacteria; phylum Actinomycetota; class Actinomycetes; order Streptomycetales; family Streptomycetaceae; genus Streptomyces; species Streptomyces aurantiacus. The sequence goes on from NZ_LIPP01000022.1 coordinate 49,791, forward strand.
CCTCGCGCTGCTCCTCGGCTTCGTCGTACCGTTCGTCACCGCCCTGGTCATCAACGAATTCCGGCACGGCCAGGGCTACTTGAGACTGCTGGTCTACCTGCCGGTGATGCTCCCGCCGACCGCGTCGGTCCTGCTCTTCAAGTACCTGTACGACCCCGGGTACGGCATGTTCAACGAGGTGCTCGGCGTCTTCGGCGTCCCCGCCCAGCAGTGGCTCCAGGACCCCGACACCGCCATGCTCTCCGTGGTCGTCGCCTCGACCTGGATGAACATGGGCGGCGCGACCCTGATCTACCTCGCCGCACTCCAGGGCGTACCGGGCGAACTGTACGAGGCGGCGGAGCTCGACGGCGCGGGCCTGCTGCGCAAGGTGTGGCACGTCACCGTGCCGCAGACCAGGCTCATCCTGCTGCTGATGCTCCTCATGCAGATCATCGCCACCATGCAGGTCTTCATCGAGCCGTTCCTGCTCACCGGCGGCGCGGGACCCGAGGGGTCCACCACCACCGTCGTGTACCTCATCTACCAGTACGCCTTCAACTTCAACAACTACGGCGCCGCGGCGGCGCTCGGCCTGCTCCTGCTCGTACTGCTGGCCGGCTTCTCGGCCGCGTACACCAGATTCAACCGCGACGAGCAGGACTAGGACCGGGGGAGACGCAGACATGTCCACTCGCACGCTCATCTCACCCGCCCAACTGGCCCGCCCGCGCGGCAAGCGCCTGTACTGGGTGTGCTTCGCGGTCGTCGTCGTGCTGTTCACGCTGGCCTTCCTCGGCCCGCTGTACTGGATGGTGTCCAGCGGGCTCAAGACCACCCAGGAAGCCGTCCAGACCCCGCCCACCTGGGTGCCGGGATCCGTCCATCCGGACAACTACCAGCGCGCCTGGGAGGTGATGGACCTGGCCAAGCTCCTGCTCAACACCCTCTACTACGCCTTCGGCGCGCTCGCCTTCCAGCTGGTGTTCGACGTGGCCGCCGCCTACTCGCTGTCCAAGCTGCGGCCCGTACTCGGCAAGGTGATCCTGGGCCTGATGCTCGCCACCCTGATGATCCCGGCGACCGTCCTCGTCGTACCGCAGTACCTCACCGCCCTTGACATGCCGATCGTCCAGCGCAACCTGCTGAACTCGCCCTGGGCGATCTGGCTCCCCTCGGTCACCAACGCCTTCAACATCTTCCTGCTCAAGCGGTTCTTCGACTCGATCCCCAAGGAACTGCTCGACGCGGCGTCGATGGACGGCGCGGGCCCGCTGCGCGTCCTGTGGTCCATCGTGCTGCCGGTCTCCCGGCCCATCCTCGGCGTCGTGTCCATCTTCGCCGTCGTCGGCGTCTGGAAGGACTTCCTCTGGCCGATGCTGGTCCTGCCCGACCCGTCGAAGCAGACCCTCGCCGTCGGCATCTACTCACTCGCCACCAGCGTGCCCGAGAACGTGCTGATCGCCTCACTGACCATCGCGTCCCTGCCCACGCTCATCCTGTTCCTCGTCTTCCAGCGCAACATCATGAGCGGACTGACGGCGGGCGGCCTCAAGGGCTGACCGAGCACGTGCACCGATCCCCACCGATCCTCCGCCGCCGCCCCGTTCCCGACGCCTCGCTGTCCGGGGCGGCGGCGGAGAACCACCCCTGCCCCGAAAGGACCGACACGTGGCAGCCCCTCAGCCCGGTACGACCCCCGGCCACACCGACGACTGGTGGCGCGGTGCCGCCATCTACCAGGTGTACCCGCGCAGCTTCGCCGACGGCGACGGCGACGGCACCGGGGACCTCGCGGGCGTACGGTCGAGATTGCCCTACCTCGCCGAACTGGGCGTCGACGCGATCTGGTTCACCCCCTGGTACCTGTCCCCGCTCGCCGACGGCGGCTACGACGTCGCCGACTACCGCACCATCGACCCCGCCTTCGGCGACCTGGACGAGGCCGAGCGGCTGATCGTCGAGGCCCGCGAGCTGGGCATCCGCACCATCGTGGACATCGTGCCCAACCATGTCTCCGACCAGCACGCCTGGTTCCGCGCCGCGCTCGCCGCGGGCCCCGGCAGCCCCGAGCGCAAGCTCTTCCACTTCCGCCCCGGCCGCGGCGAACACGGCGAACTCCCGCCCAACGACTGGCCGTCCCAGTTCTCCGGCCGGACCTGGACCCGGGTCGAGGACGGCGAGTGGTACCTGCACCTGTTCACTCCGGAGCAGCCCGACCTCAACTGGGCCCACCCCGCCGTGCGGGAGGAACACGAGGAGGTGCTGCGGTTCTGGTTCGAGCGCGGGGTGGCCGGCGTACGCATCGACTCCGCGGCCCTGCCCGCCAAGGACCCCGACCTGCCCGACTTCGTGGAGGGCCGCGACCCCCACCCGTACATCGACCGCGACGACCTGCACGAGATCTACCGCTCCTGGCGCCGGATCGCCGACGAGTACGACGGCGTCTTCGTCGGCGAGGTGTGGCTGCCGGACTCCGAACGCTTCGCCCGCTACCTGCGCCCCGACGAACTGCACACCGCGTTCAACTTCTCGTTCCTGTCGTGCCCGTGGGACGCGGTCCGGCTGCGCGCCGCCATCGACGACACCCTCGCCGAGCACGCGCCGGTCGGCGCCCCCGCCACCTGGGTGCTGTGCAACCACGACGTCACCCGCACGGCCACCCGCTACGGCAGGCAGGACACAGGGTTCGACTTCGCCACCAAGACCTTCGGCACCCCGGCCGACCTGCGGCTCGGCACCCGGCGCGCCCGCGCCGCCGCCCTCCTGACCCTCGCCCTGCCCGGCTCCGTCTACATCTACCAGGGCGAGGAACTGGGCCTGCCCGAGGCGGAGATCCCCCGGGACCGCATCCAGGACCCGATGCACTTCCGCTCCGGCGGCACCGACCCGGGCCGCGACGGCTGCCGTGTCCCGCTGCCGTGGACGGCCGACGCCCCGTACGCCGGTTTCGGCTCCCGCACCGAACCCTGGCTGCCGCAGCCCGAGGGCTGGTCCGCCTACGCCGCCGACCGCCAGGCCGCCGACCCCGGCTCCATGCTGAACCTCTACCGCGCCGCACTGGAGCTGCGCCGCGCCGACCCGGCCCTCGGCGACGGCCCCCTGCGCTGGCTGTCCTCCTCCGATGGTTCCGATGGTTCTGATGGTTCCGACGGCGTCCTCACCTTCCGCCGCTCCCCGGACCTGATCTGCGTGGCGAACCTGGCCGACACCCCGGCCGCCCTGCCGGCCCACACGCAGATCCTGCTCTCCAGCGGCCCACTGGACACCGACGGGAGGCTGCCCTCCGACACGGCGGTATGGCTGCGCGCTCAGAAGTGAGTGGCGACGCCGAAGACCCGCCGGAGCTGAGCCATGTCGTGAAGGTCGCGGTCGGCGGGTTCGTACCCCTGGTGGAAGTAGACCTGCTGCTCGGCGGAAAGGCACGGGACTGAGGTCCCCCGGATCGTGCCGCTCACGAAGCACGCGGCGGGGTAGACGAACGGGCGGTGCGGGTCGAGGGAGGCCTGCACCGCTGACCCGTCCGCCGCGAAGGCCAGCGGGTGGAGGTCGATCTCGCGGCCGTGCGGGTCGGCGACCACGAACCGCACGGGGCGCCGGTCGAGCGTCTCGACGAACCCGGCGGCCGTCAGCGCCGCCACGACGGCCGGCTCCTGGTCCTGTCGGTGCATCAGATCCAGGTCGCGGTGCGGCCGGGTCTGCTCCCCGACCAGCGAGTCGATGCCCCAGCCGCCGCCGACCCAGACGTCTGCGTCCCGCAGTATGCCGAGAATGAAAAGCACGTCGTCGCAGGTCATCACGCGAGCACGGTAGCGGCCGGGCCGGGGTGACGCGACGGGGTTTTCGTCTGCCGGCCGTATGTGGCTGGTCGCGCAGTTCCCCGCGCCCCTTTCAGGGGCGCGGGGAACTGCGCAATCTTTTGGGCCAGCCCCCACCGGCCCGCAGCCAACGAAACCGCGGCCGACTAGTTTCCACCTGACTCGTTCTCCACGGACTCCCGCAGCCGGCGGCTGGCCATCCGCATGTGTTCCGCCATGGCCCGGTCCGCGGCCTCGGGGTCGTGGGCGCGGACGGCCTGGAGGATCGCGTCGTGTTCGCACAGGGTGCCGCTGACCGTGCCCTCGATGTCGCTGACGCGTTCCATCCACACCTGCAGCAGCGCGCGGATGCTGTGCAGGATGTCGCTGAGCACGCTGTTGCGCGCGATGCGGGCCATCTCCAGGTGGAAGTCGATGTCGGCGTCGATGAACGCCTTGGCGTCGCCGCCGGCCGCGCGCATCTGCCGCAGGTGCTCCTCCAGGAGTGTCAGGTCCTCGTCCGTCGCGCGTTCCGCGGCCAGCCGCGCGGACACCGCTTCCAGGTAGGTGCGCACCTCCACCAGGTCCTGCGTACGCCGCTGCCCAAGCATCAGGCCCCAGTTGATCGCCCGGGGCAGGAACTCCGAGGTCCCCTCGCGCACGTACGAGCCGGAGCCGGGGCGGATCTCGATGATGCCGAGCACGTCCAGGGCGGACAGGGCGCCGCGGACGCTGGAGCGGGCGACGCCCAAAGCCTCGGCGAGCTGGCGCTCGGCGGGCAGCCGGGTGCCGGGCTTGATGTCGCCCGCCGAGAGGTGGTCGAGGAGCCGCTTGGCGACCTCGCTGACGGAGGACTCACGCACCACGGGACGCAGCAACCGCGCAAGGTCGGGGGCGGCCGCGGGGGTCTGCTCATCGGACTGACTGGTCACGGTCACCAGTCAACCAGATGCGGCGGTCAAGGAGCTGACCAGCCGGTTCTCCCGCGTCGAAGGCGGGTCTGCCGGTGGGTTTGTCGATGGGTTTGTCAAGGGTTGAGAGAGGGTCGGATGTGAGACCGTCCTCACATTGGTAAATTGGTGACCAATTTGAGTCGTCGGCATAGCGTGAAACCGTTCCGGTCGGCCGCCTGTGCGGCGAGCCGTCCGGCCTGACCCACCCCGGACGGAGCTGTCCGGGCGAGCCGAGGAGTCGCCATGGTTGCCGACGCGCCATCCGCGGCAGTCGAAAGAACTGCCATCAAGAAGGTCTCAGTCCGTCTCGTGCCGTTCGTGGCACTGATGTTCTTCGTGAACTACCTGGACCGCACAGCCGTTTCATTCGCCGAGCCGAACGGCATGGGGCAGGACCTCGCCCTCACCGCGGCACAGTTCGGCTTCGCCTCCGGGATCTTCTTCCTCGGTTACATCGTGCTGGAAGTCCCCAGCAACATGGCCCTGCACCGCTTCGGGGCCCGCCGCTGGCTGGCCCGCATCATGGTGACCTGGGGCATCGTCTCGCTCCTGTTCACCTGGGTGGACAGCACCGGCCAGCTCTACACCCTGCGCTTCCTGCTCGGCGTGGCGGAGGCGGGCTTCTTCCCGGGCGCGATCCTCTTCCTCAGCCAGTGGGTGCCCTCGCGGCACCGCACCAAGATCCTCGGGCTCTTCTATCTGGCGCAGCCGCTGACGACCGTACTCGGCGCCCCGCTGGCCGGCTGGCTCATCGGCAGGCACGGACTGTTCGGCCTTGAGGGCTGGCGCGTGATGTTCCTGTTCGTCTCCATCCCCGCCATCGTTCTGGGCGTCGTCGCGTGGTTCTACCTCATCGACCGGCCCGCCGACGCCAAGTGGCTCACGCCCGCCGAGCGCGCGTGGCTGACCGACGAACTCGCCGCGGAGAACGCGCAGAAGACGGGTCACGAGAGCAAGCACGCCAAGGGCGACCTCCGGACGGCCTTCAGCAGCGGCCGCGTCTGGGTCCTGGCCATGGTCTACTTCGGCTTCGTCTACGGCCTGTACGCCCTGGCCTTCTTCCTGCCGACGATCATCAACGGCTTCCAGGAGCAGTACGGCACCACCTTCAGCGTGATGGACAAGGCCTGGATCACCGCGATCCCCTACCTGCCCGCCGCGATCGTCCTGTTCTTCTGGACGCGCCACGCCACCCGGCACGGCACCCGCGTCTGGCACGTGGCAGGACCGGCCGTGGTCGGCGGTGTCTCCATCCCGCTCGCCCTCTACATGGGCTCCCCGACGGCCACGGTCGCCGTGATCACCGTGACCGCGTGTGCCATCTTCGCGGCCCTGCCCGTCTTCTGGTCCCTGCCCTCGCGCTTCCTGACCGGAGCCGCGGCAGCCGCCGGCATCGCCCTGATCAACACCGCGGGGAACGTCGCCGGATTCGCGTCCAGCTACATCACCGGCTGGCTCAAGGACTGGACCGGCGACTACTACGTCCCGCTCTACCTGGTCGGCTTCTTCATGCTCCTGTCCGCCGTCCTGATGATCTGGCTGTCCGCCCGGGGTGGCACCGGTGAACCGGCCTCCGCGACAGAGCACCAGCCCGTGGAGGCCCTTCGATGACCCGGCTCTTCAACGACCCCGCGGCCTTCGCCGACGAGGCACTCGAAGGCTTCGCCGCCGCCCACCGCGGCTGGGTACGACCCGTCACGGGCGGCGTCGTCCGCGCCGCCGGCACCCCGTCGGGGCAGGTCGCCGTCGTCGTCGGCGGCGGCTCGGGCCACTACCCGGCCTTCTCCGGACTGGTCGGCCGCGGCCTGGCCCACGGCGCCGCCGTCGGCAACGTCTTCGCCTCGCCCTCCGCGCGGCAGATCCGCTCCGTGGCACGGTCCGCTCACGGCGGCGCCGGCGTCCTGCTGATGTACGGCAACTACGCGGGCGACGTACTGCACTTCGGGCAGGCCGCCGAGCGCCTGGCGGGCGACGGCATCGAGGCCCGTACGTTCGCCGTCACCGACGACATCTCCTCCGCCACGCCCCACGAGTCGGCCAAGCGCCGTGGCATCGCGGGCGACCTGCCGGTGTTCAAGGCCGCCGCCGCGGCGGCCGAGGAAGGCCTGCCACTGGCCGAGGTCCTGCGCGTGGCCGAACACGCCAACGCCCGCACCCGCTCCTTCGGCATCGCCTTCTCCGGCTGCACCCTGCCCGGCGCCGACCACCCCCTGTTCACTGTCCCCGAGGCCCGGATGGCCGTCGGCCTCGGCATCCACGGGGAGCCCGGCATCGGCGAGGAACCCCTGCCGACCGCCGACGAGGCGGCGCGACTCATGGTCGGCGCCCTGCTCAAGGAACTCCCCGAGGACGTCGCCGCGCCCGCCGGACAGCGCGCCGCCGTGATACTCAACGGCCTCGGCTCGGTCAAGTACGAGGAACTCTTCGTCGTCTACCGCAAGGTCGCCGAACTCCTCGCCGACGCGGGCGTGGACATCGTCGACCCCGAGGTGGGCGAGCTCGTCACCAGCTTCGACATGGCCGGTGTCTCCCTCACCCTGACCTGGCTAGACGACCGCCTGGAGCAGCTGTGGCGGGCACCGGCCGACACACCCGCCTACCGCAAGGGCGCCCCGGCCGCGCAGGAGCCGGCCACCGAGGCGGCCCCCGCCGCCGAGGACGCCGAGGACACGGACGACACCCGCGTCCCGGCCGCCACCGAGCAGTCCCGGGCAGCCGCCGCCACCGTCCTCGCGGCCCTGAACGCGCTCACCGACACCGTCGACACGCACGCCGACGAACTCGGCCGCATCGACGCCGTGGCAGGCGACGGCGACCACGGCATCGGCATGCGGCGCGGCACGACCGCCGCGCTGCGGGCAGCCGTCCGCGCCCATGACCTGGGCGCGGGCGCCGGGACCGTACTCGTCCACGCCGGAGACGCCTGGGCCGACCGGGCCGGCGGCACCTCCGGCGCCCTGTGGGGCACCATCCTGCGCTCCCTCGGTACGCGACTCGGCGACCAGGCCGCGCCGGACGCCGAGGCGGTCGCCCGGGGAGTCTCGGACGCCTCCGACGCCGTACGCCGCCTGGGCGGGGCCGAGGTCGGCGACAAGACGATGGTCGACGTCCTCGTGCCCTTCGCCGACGCCCTGACCGAGGCCGCGGCCGCCGGTGACCCGCTCACCGAGGCCTGGCAGCGCGCCGCCGTCACGGCCGAGAAGGCCGCTGCCGCCACGGCAGGCCTGCTGCCCCGCAAGGGCCGCGCCCGGCCGCACGCCGAGAAGTCCCTGGGCACCCCCGACGCGGGCGCCCACTCACTCGCCCTCATCACCCGCGCCGTACACGGCGTCCTGCCCGACCACCCGCTCGACCAGCACTGAGGAAAGCCGCCATGACCGACAAGCTCCGCATCGTCGTCGGATCCGACGACG
>NZ_LIPP01000022.1:57977-58194 GCF_001418335.1 Streptomyces aurantiacus
CCGAGATGGTCGCCCGCGGCGAGGCCGACCGCGCCCTGCTGGTGTGCGGCACCGGTCTCGGCGTCGCCATCGCGGCCAACAAGGTCAAGGGCATCCGCGCCGTCACCGCCCACGACTCCTTCTCCGTCGAGCGGGCGGTCCTCTCCAACAACGCGCAGATCCTGACCTTCGGCCAGCGCGTCGTCGGCATCGAACTCGCCCGCCGCCTCGCCGCCGA
>NZ_LIPP01000220.1 GCF_001418335.1 Streptomyces aurantiacus
CGGCGGCGACGCGGAGCACATCGCGAAGGTCCAGCCGGTCTTCGACGCCCTCAAGCCCGAGGGCGACGCCGGCTTCGTCCACGCCGGCAAGGTCGGCGCCGGCCACTTCTCCAAGATGGTCCACAACGGCATCGAGTACGCCATGATGCAGGCCTACGCCGAGGGCTGGGAACTCCTCCAGGCCGTCGACTCCGTCACCGACGTACGCGAGGTCTTCCGCTCCTGGCAGGAGGGCACCGTCATCCGCTCCTGGCTCCTGGACCTGGCCGTCAACGCCCTCGACGAGGACGAACACCTCGACAAGCTGCGCGGCTTCGCCCAGGACTCCGGCGAAGGCCGCTGGACCGTCGAGGCCGCCATCGACAACGCCGTCCCGCTGCCCGCGATCACCGCCTCCCTCTTCGCCCGCTTCGCCTCCCGGCAGGACGACTCACCCCAGATGAAGATGATCGCCGCACTGCGCAACCAGTTCGGCGGCCACGCCGTCGAATCCGCGAAGTAGGAGTCATGGGTGATCTACTTCTCGTCCGGCACGGCGAGACCGAGTGGAGCAGGTCGGGGCAGCACACCAGCTGGACCGATCTGCCGCTCACCCCGCACGGCGAGGAACAGGCGAAGTCCCTCGTCCCGCTCTTCGCCGCGCGGACCTGCGCCCTCGTGCTCACCAGCCCGTTCCAGCGGGCGGTACGGACCGCGGAGCTGGCAGGTCTGACCGGGGCCGTCGTCGACCCCGATCTGCACGAGTGGGACTACGGGGCGTACGAAGGCGTCACCACCGTCGACATCCACCGCACCCGTCCCGACTGGTACCTGTGGAACGACGGCGTGCCGCCCGGCCCCGACGGGCACCCGGGCGAGTCGCCCGTCGAGGTGGGAGAGCGCGCCGACCGCGTGCTCGCCCACGCGGACAAGGCGCTCGACGAGGGTGACGTGATCCTCGTGGCCCACTCCCACTTCCTGCGCGTCCTGACCGCCCGCCGGCTCGGCCTCCCCGCCTCGGACGGGCGCCTGTTCCGGCTCGACACGGCCACGGTGAGCCGGCTGTCCACCGAGCACGGCCGCCCGGTCGTCGCGGAGTGGAACGCCAAGCCGTAGCGTCCCGCATGAACGCCCTCCCCGTGCCGCGGCTCCCGTCGGACGGCTGACGGCCGGTGGGGGCTGGTCGCGCAGTTCCCCGCGCCCCTGAAAGGCGGGGCTGCGCCCCGGCCTTTCGGCCCGCACCCGACCAACAGACCACCGGGCCGCCAGGCCACCCGCTAACGCCCAGGCCTGCGTACGTGCTGCGCCGCCAGCCGCACCGGGGCGTTCCCCGCGCCGTAACCGCGGTAGCCCTCGTCGCGCTGGACCAGTTCGAAGAAGACCCGGCCGATCGTCTCCGTATAGCAGTGGCGGAAGGCGCCGCCCGCGTCCCGGTCGTAGAGGATGCCGAGTCCGCGGAGGGTCTCCAACTCGCCGTCGGCGAACTCGTACCTGGCGGCGAGGTCGTCGTAGTAGTTGGCGGGGATCGTCAGCAGCCGGCCGCCCGCGGCACGGAACCGGCGGGCCGCCGTCACGAGGTCGTCGGTGGCGAGCGCGACGTGCTGGGCGCGCCCGCCGTCGTCGGCGCTCGGCGCCGCACCGACACCGAGGGCGATACGGACACTGCCGTCGGCGTTGGTGACGGCACGGCTGCGCAGGAGCCCGTACGGATCGGCGACGTCCACGCTCTCCTGGGCGCCGAGCCCGAGGACGCTGCGATGGAAGAGGGCGGCCTCGTCGAACTGGTGCCAGGGCTGGGTCAGGGCCAGATGGTCGATGCGGCGCACTCCGCCGGTGGCGGGCGCCGGGTGCCCGACGGGCTCGAAGTCGCTTGTCCAGCTGGGCAGTCCGGGCCGGCCTGTGGCGCAGAAGAAGAGCTCCGTGCCGTCGGGTGCGGCGACGGCGTCCAGGGGTACGTCCTCCGGGGCCCGGCGGCGCGGCAGCACGGGGGCGAGCAGCGACTCGGCGCGCCGGGCGGCGCCCGCAGGGTCCGGCGATTCGAGCCCGACGGCGGCCAGTCGCGTACCGTCGCGGCGGGCGCCCGGACCCGTGTTGAGCAGCACGCGGGCCTCGCCCTGCTCCCACAGGTCGACCGGCTTGCTGCGATGCCGGGCGGTGCGGGCGAAGCCGAGCGCTTCGAGGAGCTCGGAGACCGGTTCGACGTCGGGGCCGGTCAGTTCGGCGAAGGCGATGCCGGTCGGCACGACGGGTGCGGGCGGTTCGGTGAGGCCGGCACTCTCCTGGAGAACGAGGAGCGAGCGCAGCGCGTCGACGGCGGTCGGCCCGGCCTCGGCCTGCCGGAAGACGTCGTTGAAGACTTCGAGGGAGAGCGGCCCGCGGTATCCGGCCCGGATGACGTGCCCGAGGAGCCCGGCGAGGTCGAAGCCGCCCTGCCCGGGGAAGCAGCGGTAGTGGCGGCTCCACTGCAGTACGTCCATCGCCATCAGCGGGGCGTCGGCGAGCTGCAGGAAGAAGATCTTCTCGCCGGGGATGTCCGCGATGCCTTCGAGGTCCTTGGGGTCGGAGCCGCGCGCGAGGATGTGGAAGCTGTCCAGGCAGGTGCCGAGCGCCGGGTGGTCGGCGGCCTCGACGATGCGCCAGGCGTGGTCGTACGTGCTGACGTGCCGGCCCCACGCCAGCGCCTCGTAGGCGACGCGGATGCCGAAGCCGTCGGCCAGCTCGGCGAGCCTGCGCAGCTGGAGGGCGGCGAGCGCGTCGTCGTCGACGGCGAGCGGCGACACGCTGGAACACACCAGAACGGTGTCCGCGCCGAGCCGCTGCATGAGCCGGAACTTGTGCTCGGCCCGTCGCAGGTTCCGCCCGAACTCCTCCGGCGGCACGGCCTCGATGTCACGCATCGGCTGATAGAGATCGATACTCAGCCCGAGATCGGCGCAGCGAGCCCGGATCTCCTCCGGGCCGAGGGGGCTGGCCAGCAGATCGTTCTCAAAGATCTCAACCCCGTCGAACCCCGCCCGCGCCGCAGCCGTGAGCTTCTCGGTAAGACCCCCACTAAGAGAAACGGTGGCAATGGACGTACGCACGTGACTACTCCTCACTTCCAGAGACATGGGCAACTGCTGCTCTCGGGCCCGCGGGCAGCTGTTTTTAGGGGCGCGGGGAACAGCGCAATCTTTTGGCCTTTCAGGGGCGCGGGGAACAGCGCAATCTTTTCGCTTTTAGGGGCGCGGGGAACTGCGCGACCAGCCACAACCCACCCGCACCCGCCAACGCGCCGCCACACTCCCCCGCTCCCCGGCGGAGCCCTACACCGGCTTGAGCCCCTGGTCACCCACCTCGGTGACGAACGCCGCGGCGGTCGTGATCGGCGCCCCAGGCGTCGTCACGGCCACCACCGTCTTGAAATCGGCCCGCGCCGACTCCCTCCCCAGCCGCACCGTCGTATACCCCCGCCGCCCGTTGTAGAACTTGAGATGCGGGTTGGCCCGGGTGTAGGTATCCCAGTTCGCCGGCTTCTCCGCCCCGTCCCGCCCGCTCGTGACGGACGTCGTCACGATCTCCGTACCGAGCGTCCGGGACGCGGAGTCGTCGAAGTCGTCCTTGATGTCGAAGGCGTACCCGACATGGACGTCCCCGGTGAGCACCATCAGGTTGTCGACGCCGGCGGCCTTCGCGCCGGCCAGCACCCGCCCGCGTGAGGCCCGGTAGCCGTCCCACGCGTCCATCGACATCTTCGCGGCCTCGTTCAGGTCCAGCTTCCGCTGGGAGAAGGTGACCTGCTGCGGGACGACGTTCCACAGCGCCTTCGAGGCCCGCCATCCGTCGAGCAGCCACCGTTCCTGCGTCGCGCCGGTGATGGTGCGCGACGGGTCGTCCGACTCGGGGCCCGGGACGTCCGCCCCGTCGCCGTACGCCTGGTCGGAGCGGTACTGCCGGGTGTCGAGGATGTCGAACTGGGCGAGCCGGCCCCAGTTCAGCCGGCGGTACAGCTGCATGTCGGGGCCGGCGGGCCGCTGCGGTCGGCGCAGCGGCAGGTTCTCCCAGTAGGCGCGGTACCCGGCGGCGCGGCGCAGCAGGAACTCCTCCTGCGGTACGGAGTTCTCGGGTATGTCGTCCGCGTAGTTGTTCTCGATCTCGTGGTCGTCCCAGGTGACCACGAAGGGGTGGGCGGCGTGCGCGGCCCGCAGGTCGGGGTCGGTCTTGTAGAGGGCGTACCGCAGGCGGTAGTCCTCCAGGGTGATGGTCTCGCGGTTGAAGAAGTCGGGCAGCACGCGGTCGGTGTAGTTGCGGGCGCCGCCCACGGAGCTGACCGCGTACTCGTAGAGGTAGTCGCCGACGTGGAAGACCACGTCGACGTCGTCCTCGGCGAGATGCCCGTACGCGGTGAAGTACCCCTCGTGGTAGGCCTGGCAGGAGACCGCGGCCAGCGTCAGTTCGTCGACGCGTGCGCGGGACGAGGGCGCGGTGCGCGTACGGCCGGTCTCGCTGACCCAACTGCCCGCGCGGAAGCGGTAGTAGAAGATCCGGTCGGAGTCGAGATGTCCGACCTCGACGTGTACGGAGTGGTGGAACTCGGGGTGGGCGATCGCCGCCCCCCGTCTGACGATGTGCCGGAACCGCTCGTCGTGGGCCAGCTCCCAGCGCACGGTGACGCGTTCCGGCGGCAGTCCGGAGTCGGCCTGGTACGGGGTGGGCGCGAGCCGGGTCCACAGCAGTACGGAGGTGGCCTGCGGGTCACCGGAGGCCACGCCGAGCGTGAAGGGGTTCTCGGTGATCTTCGCCGCGTCGAGTTCGGCAGCGGCGGCCACACCCGCGGTCGGCAGGTTGGTGGCGAACGCGAGTGCGGCGGCGGCGCCGGTGACGGTGAGGAAGCGGCGGCGTCCGAGGTGACGGGCGGCGGCGCGGAGTTCGGGGGCGTGCTGCGACGGTTGCTGGTGGCCTGCGGGTGTCATCTGGCCCTCCCCTGACGGTGGTGGTACAAGGCATTGGAGTGGCCAGGGTCAACGGTGGGCTGTCGCGTACACAACAGCCAGATGTCGGACGGATGAGTTCCGTACGGCGGACCGCCGACCCCCGCCCCGTACGCTGCGGGGGCATGAACGCCAACCCAACAAAGATCGCGATCGTGACGGGCGCGGGCTCGGGCATCGGCCGTGCCGTATCCGTCGAACTGCTGCGTACCGGCTGGTCGGTGACGCTCGCCGGCCGTCGCACGGAGCGGCTTGAGGAGACCGCGGCGCTCGCGCGGGCGGCCCTCGCCGAGGAGTCGGCCGGGAAGGGCGGGCCGCCGACCGGGGAAGACAGCACGTCGTTGTGCGTACGCGCCGATGTCTCGCGGCCCGAGGACGTGGCCGCGCTCTTCGCCGCAACACGGGACCGCTTCGGGCGCCTCGACCTGCTCTTCAACAACGCCGGCACGTTCGGCCCCGGGAACGTGCCGTTCGAGGAACTGCCGTACGACGCCTGGCGGCACGTGGTCGGCACGAATCTCGACGGGGCGTTCCTGTGTGCGCAGGCGGCCTACCGACAGCTGAAGGAGCAGGTCCCGCAGGGCGGAAGGATCATCAACAATGGCTCGATCTCGGCGCACACGCCCCGCCCGCGTTCGGCGGCGTACACCGCGACCAAGCACGCACTGACCGGCCTCACCAAGTCGCTGTCCCTGGACGGGCGTCCGTACCGGATCGCCTGCGGCCAGATCGACATCGGCAACGCGGCGACCCACATGACGGAGCGCATGCAGACGGGAGCACTACAGGCGAACGGCGAGACGGCACCGGAGCCCGTGATGGACGTCGCCGATGTGGCGCGCACCGTACGGCACATGGCGGAGCTGCCGTTGGAGGCGAACGTGCAGTTCGCGACGGTTCTCGCCACCGCGATGCCGTATGTGGGACGGGGGTAGCCCGGGACAGCCCGGCGATCTACACAAACGGAACAGGTCGATCCGGTTCATTATTGGTGCCGCCGGATCTATGCTCGACTCTCCTTCATCAGACCTTCACACTTGGAACACTGGCCTTCTATGCCACATCCAGGGGGAGGCGGCAGCCGTCTTACGTATTGCTGCTCACGTATGCAGGTCACGTATTGCTGGTCACGTGATGTCATCGCGGGCCGCGCCGGCCCCTCAGCCACTCGAACGGCGGAGCGCACCAGGGCTCGGGCCGCCGCTCGGTGCGACGGTGGACAGGGACCGTTCGAACGCGGCCGTGCAGCCATGCGATGACATGCACCGACACGCAATGACCTGCGACGGCACGTGATGACATACGAGGAGTGACGGAATCCGTGACCTGTTTCGACCGACGCGATCTGGGACTGCTGCTGCTCCGCCTCGGTACGGGCGGCGTGCTGGCGGCGCACGGGGCACAGAAACTCTTCGGCTGGTTCGGCGGCGGCGGGCTCTCCGGGACCGGCGAGTTCATGGAGTCCGTGGGGTACGCGCCCGGCAGGGCGAGTGCGGCCGCGGCGGGCCTGGCGGAAGCGGGCGGCGGCACGCTTCTCGCGCTGGGCCTCGCGACCCCGGCGGCCGGAGCGTCCGCGGCCGGCGCGATGGCGGGAGCCTCCGCGGTGCACGCGCCGAACGGCTTCTTCAGCCAGAGCGGCGGCTACGAGCACGCGGCGTCCCTGGGACTCGCGGCGGCCGGCCTGGCTGTCACGGGCCCCGGCCGGCTCTCCCTCGACCACGCCATGGGGCACAGGGCCGACCGCGGCTGGATGGTGCCGGCCGCCCTCGCGGCGACGGCCGCGGCGACCCTGGCGGTGGTGGGAGCGCGGAACGCGCGGGTGCGGCGGCAGCAGGAGGGCGCGCAGGGTGAGCTGTTCGACGAGGAGGGCGTCGCCCACAGCTCGTAGACCACGCACACCGGTCACGTACACGGGTCACCTACACGGGTCACGCACCCGGGCCGGCACACCGGCGGTGACGCAGGGCAACGCGTGCCCGGCCTGCCGGGGCCCATGAAAGTCTGAGCGCCATGAGCGACGACGATCTCTGGGAGTCCATCGGTCAACTCCAGGACTGGCTGGCACGGGCCCAGCCGGCCCGCCCTCCCCAGGAGACCCTGCTCCTGCGGATGCTGAAGCTCTCGGAAGAGGTCGGCGAGGTCGCCGAGGCGGTCATCGGCGCCACCGGCCAGAACCCCCGTAAGGGCACGTCGCACACCTGGGACGACGTGCGGTCGGAGCTCTGCGACGTGATCATCACGGCCGCCGTCGCGCTGCGAACGCTGTCGCCCGACGCACGCGAGGTCTTCGCCGCGCACCTGACCCGGGTGACGGACCGCTCACTGGGACCGGACAGCCCTTAGGCCCTGTGTGAGGCGGTCGTCACGCGTAGGCAGCTCGCCGGTCAGGCAGCCGTGCCCAGGGCCGGGCGGGCCGTGGCGTCGTGCTCTTCCGTCCGCAGGACGACCGGCGCGGTGCTGCGGCGCCTGCGGAGCAGGGAGCCCGCTCCGATCGAACCGGCGATGACCACTCCACCCAGGACCAGGGCGCCGCGGGCGCCGGCCAGTTCCATGACGAGGCCGAGCGCGGGCGGTCCTGCCAGGCCCCAGGTCGTACTGATGCTTCCCCAGACGCCCAGCACCCGGCCCCGCAGATGCGCAGGGGGGTCGGTCTGCAGGACAGTCGTGCCCGCGGTGTCCGAGACGGTCTCCACTATGGCCATCGGCAGAACGAGGACGAGCAGGACGGCGAACGACGGGGAGAAACCCGCCACCACCTGGAGCAGACCGCCCGTGGCGGCCAGCATGCCCACGAGCCGCACCGACGGCTGTCGCAGCCGCGCGCCGAGGACCGCGCCGACGATGCCGCCGACGGCGAGGACGGTGGAGACCGTGCCGAACGACCCGGCGCCCCCGGCGAGGGGTCCGGTGACGAGCACGGCCAGGGTCAGGTTGTAGTTCCGCCCGAAGACCGCGCTGATGCCGGTGATGCCCGCGAGGGCCACGAGGCGGGGCCGCCGCATGAAGAAGACCAGGCCCTGCCGCACGGTCATGTCCTGGCCGACCGGCTCGACGTCCGGCGCCGCGGAGGCGGAGGCGGAGGCAGGGGCGGCAGGGACGGCAGGATGCGCCGCGCCGGCAGCGCCGCGCAGCGCCCCGTACGCGGGACGGAGGAAGGGGATGACCGCGGCGACGAAGAGGAACGACATCCCGTTGGCGGCGTACGCGGCAGCCGTGCCGAGGAAGCCGACCGTGACACCGCCGAGCGCGGCGCCGGCGAGGCGGCCCGCGCTGTGGACGAGAGAGCCGACGCCGATGGCGGAGGGCACGTCGTCCGGCGGCACGAGGTCGTTGCCCAGCAGGGCGCACGCGGGCCCGTCGACCGTGGCGACGATGCCGGTGAGGGCGGCGAGCACCATGAGGATGGTCAGGTCGAGCCGCCCGGTCGCCACGAGGGCGGCCGTCGCGAAGGCGATGGCGCCCAGCAGGGTCTGGCTGACCGCGGCGGTGAGCCTGCGGGGCCAGCGGTCGACGGCGGCGCCGCCGGCCAGGCTCATGAGCAGGGCGGGCGCCGCCTGCACGGACATGGAGAGGCCGGTCGCGGCGGCGGACCCGGTGATCTGCAGGACCAGCAGGTTCTGCACGGTCAGCTGCATCCACGTACCGGCGTTCGATACGAAGTTGGCGACCGACCACCAGCGCATGCTGCGGTACTTCAGGGACCGCCACGGCGACCGGGACGCGGCCACGGGCGGCACGGTGGCCTCTTCTGGGACATGTGGGACAGAAGAGGCACGAGAGGACAGAGAGAAAGGCACAGGGGCACTCGGAGACGAGTCCGCGAGGACTCAGGCGGAGGAATCGGCGGAAGCTCAGGACACGGGCAGCACTGCCGCGGTCACTCCACCGGATCTGTCAGATGCGCCGCGCGGCCGAAAGGACGTCTCGTGGAGCGCGCCATGGCGTGGCGGGCGTTCCGGAGTACGGCGACGACCATGGTGGCAGACGCGACCGCCGAGTCCCCCGACGACTCAGGCCCGAGCGGCCCCGAATGGCGTCAAATGCCGCAGAACAAACCACACTTGGGGCCCCTGGTGTGCTTGCTCACACCCTGCTTGCCCACACCCCTCCGAGAGCCCGGCCCGATGTGGCGTGCGACTCACCCGGCACCGGCCGACATCACGGAACGTCACCGAGCGTCGCAGGACGAAGCGAGGGTCTTGCAGGCCGTACGCGCCCCGGCTCCTCGTAATCCAAAAATGGACAGCCGGTAGACTGGGACACCATGGCCGACTCCTCCACCCCCGCCGACCAGCCCGCGCACGAGCCGCCGGGCGGGGGCTGCGCGCCGGGGGACGGCCTGTTGCCGGCCGAACTGCGGTCCTGGATGCGCCTGCTCGCCGCGGCCGGGACGATCGAGCAACAGCTGCGTTCCCGGGTCAAGGACGCCATGGGGGTCTCGCACGACGAGTTCCTGGTGCTGTGCCTGCTCGCCGACCAGCCCGGCGCCGGCCTGCGGATGACCCGCATCGCGGAGCTGCTGGGCCGCCCCAAGACCCGGCTGACCTACCAGGTCGCCTGCCTGCAGCGCGCGGGTCTGATCACCAAGAGCTCGGCGTGCGGCGACCGGCGCGGCATCGAGGTGGCGCTCACGGACAAGGCCCGCCGACTGCTGAGCGAGTCCACGGGCCCACTGGCCGAGGCCGTCTCCCACGCCATCGCGCAGACGGCCTGCACCCAGCGGTTCACCCAGCTGCACGACCTGCTGCCCGCCGCCGCCCCGTGCACCGAAAGCCACCCCGACGACCACACAGCGTAACCACGCGGGCCGCCACGAGGACCGCCACGCCGGCCACGTCACCAGCACGGCACGGACTGAGCGCGGTCCCGGCATGCAACTCGCCGGGGCCGCAGTCCTGTTGAAGGGAGGCCGGGTGCGCGGTGCCTGCGGTGCCGGCCCTCAGCCCTTACCCACCAGCTGGAGGAGCTGTCGGGCATGCTCGATGGACCCCTCGACGGTGTGCACCTCGTACATCGAGTCGATCATGAAGTGGTCGATGCCCGTCCGCTCCCCGATCTCCTTCACGGTGTCGGCGACCCGCGTCACGCTGGTACCGGCGTCGATGTTCACCCGCAGCACCGCGTCGATGGCGCCGGGGTCCCGGCCCGCCTTCCGGGCCAGCTCGTCCAGCAGCGCACGTTGCGTGACGAGGCCGTCGATGTCCACCCAGCTCGGGACGGAGACCAACGGCAGCCAGCCGTCGCCGCGCCGGGCGACACGGCCCAGCGCGCGCTCGGACATCGCGCCCAGATAGAAGGGCGGACGCGGCTGCCGCGCCGGCTTCAGCGGCGAGTGGTGCTCGGGTACGGAGATCTGCGCGCCCTCGTACCGCGCCGGGTCGTTGGTCCAGATGGCGTGCAGGGCGTCGAGCAGTTCCTCCATGCGGGCCCCGCGGCGGGTGAAGTCGAGGCCGGCCGCCTGGTACTCCTCGGGAGACCAGCCGATCCCGAAGCCGGGAAGCAGGCGACCGCCGCTGATCAGGTCGATCGTCGTCAGCGACCGGGCCAGCTGGACGGGCGGGTAGAGCGGGGCGACGAGGACGTGCGTGCCCAACAGCACACGGCTGGTCACGGCGGCGGCGACGCCGAGGAGGACGAACGGGTCCGCGGCGGCGTTCAGTTCCTCCGGGATGGTGTTCCCCTGCCCGCCGTATCCCACGACGGGACTGACAGCGGCCAGGTTGCGGTCCCCCACCCACAGGCTGGCACCCCCGGCCTCCTCAATCGCGGAGGCGAACGTGGCCGTCTGGGCGATGCCGAATGCCTGGCGGTTGAACTGAGGGAGTGCGAAACCTATCTTCATTGCGTCCTTCACTCTGTGTTACTGC
This sequence comes from Streptomyces aurantiacus, assembly GCF_001418335.1. Classification (GTDB taxonomy): domain Bacteria; phylum Actinomycetota; class Actinomycetes; order Streptomycetales; family Streptomycetaceae; genus Streptomyces; species Streptomyces aurantiacus. The sequence continues at coordinate 10,817 of NZ_LIPP01000220.1, forward strand.
CAGGCGGCGCGTTTCGGCTCCGCACCGGCATGACCCTTTTCGAGAAGCACTCACCCTAGAGGAGCGCTGCCGCCCTCAACGCCCGCCGCGCCGGGCCCAGTTGACTTGCCTGGGGCGCTGCCCGACACCCACAGCCCCGGCCCGGCCGACGGCCACCCGACTGACGTCCGACGGCCACCCGACTGACGTCCGACTGACGTCCGGCAGCGGACCAACTGACTTCCGGCAGCGGTCCGGCTTCGCACCCGCACTCGCAGGAAGCCCTCGCCGACGCGCCCGATACGCGCTCCTCAAACTCTTCGAAACATTCGAAGCCATCCTCTCCCCAATTTGATCTCGCGTGGACGAACATCACTTGGACGACTCCATCAGCCTGCCCCCAAGTAGCTCTGAGCTGGTCATATTCAATTCCCAAGCGACAAATCCAGGGCGAATGTTTCGGGAGGTTGGACGAAACTATTGACGCTTGACGGGACCCGGTCAACACTGTTCGACCAAACCCCGCCTTTGAAGACGGAGGAAACCCGCAATGAAACTCACACCTGCACAGCCGAGCCGCAGGCAGGCCTGCGCCCTGCTGCTGGGCGCCGGAACCGCGCTGGCTCTGCCCGGTACGGCCCATGCCGACACGGTCGTCACCACGAACCAGACCGGCACGAACAACGGCTACTTCTACTCGTTCTGGACCGACGCGCCGGGCACGGTCTCCATGAACCTGGCCGCCGGCAGCAACTACGGCACCAGCTGGAGGAACACCGGGAACTTCGTCGCCGGCAAGGGCTGGAGCAACGGCAGCCGCAGGACCGTGAACTACTCCGGCTCCTTCAACCCGTCAGGAAACGCCTACCTGACGCTCTACGGGTGGACGTCCAACCCGCTGGTCGAGTACTACATCGTCGACAACTGGGGCACCTTCCGGCCCACGGGCACGTACAAGGGCGCCGTCACCAGCGACGGCGGCACCTACGACATCTACCAGACGACCCGGTACAACGCCCCGTCCGTCGAAGGCACGAGGACCTTCAACCAGTACTGGAGCGTCCGGCAGTCGAAGCGGACCGGCGGCAGCATCACCACCGGCAACCACTTCGACGCGTGGGCCCGAGCGGGCATGCCGCTCGGCAGCTTCAACTACTACATGATCCTCGCGACCGAGGGTTACCAGAGCAGCGGCAGCTCCAACATCTGGGTGCAGACATCATGAGCACCGGCACCCGAACACGCCGCGTGTCACGCCGCATGTCACGTCCCCTGACGACGACGCTCGCCGCCGTCGCACTGGCCGCCACGGGCACTCTCGCCGCCGGTACAGGCGCCAGCGCCAGCGCCGACGCAGGCGCGGGCCCGGCGCGGGCCGCCGCCTGCAACGGATACGTCGGGCTCACCTACGACGACGGCCCCTCCGGCAGCACACCGGCCGTCCTCAGCGCCCTCACGCGGAACGGGCTGCGGGCCACGATGTTCAACGAGGGCCAGTACGCCGCCTCCAACCCGTCCCAGGTACGGGCCCAGGTCAACGCCGGTATGTGGGTCGGCAACCACAGCTACACCCATCCGCATCTGACCCAGCTCGGCCAGTCGCAGATCGACTCCGAGATCTCCCGGACCCAGCAGGCGATCGCGGCGGCGGGCGGCGGTACGCCGCAACTGTTCCGGCCGCCGTACGGCGAGACCAACTCGACGGTGAGGGCGGTCGAGGCCAAGTACGGTCTGAAGGAGATCATCTGGGACGTGGACTCGCAGGACTGGAACGGCGCCAGTACGGATGCCATCGTGCAAGCCGCCGGGCGGCTCGGCAACGGCCAGATCATCCTCATGCACGACTGGGCCGCCAACTCCCTCGCCGCGATCCCTCGTATCGCACAGGGCCTGGCCGCTCGCGGTCTGTGCGCCGGAAAGATCTCCCCGCAGACCGGTCGCGCCGTGGCCCCCTGACACGCCATGGCTCCACCCAGCGACGGCCGGCCTCGCGCCGGCCGTCGCCCTTTCACCGCCCGTCGCCCTTTTCACTGCCCGTCGCCCTTTTCACTGCCCGGCGCCAGTGGACCCGGCCGAGGCCGAGCCGGACACCAGGCGCCTGCCGACCCGGGCAGCGGTCTCCCGCAGCCAGATGTGGGCCGCGTCGTGCGTGTGCACCGGGTGCCACCACATGGCCTCCTGCAACGGCACGGCCTCGTAGGGCGGTTCCACGACCCGTACGGCGGCGAGCGGCGCGAGCAGGCGGGCGAGGCGGGCCTGGATCAGGGCGATGCGCCGGGTGCCCGCCACCAGCAGCGGCAGCAGTTGGAAGCTGTCCACGGACACCTCCACGCGCGGCTCCACGCCGAGCATGGCGAGCTGGCGCACGGCCGGCGCATCGTAGGTCCGCTGGTAGATGACCCAGGGAAGCCGGGCCAGGTCCTGGCGGGTGAGCCGGTCCTCGACGCCCGGGTGGTCCCGTGCGACGAGGAACACCCACTGGTCCTCGAAGAGGTCCGTGGCAGGAAAGTCACTGATGACCCCGTGCGGCATGAGCAGACCGTCCGTGGCGCTCAGCAGGGTGGCCGTGTCGTCGACGACGCCGGGCGGCGTCTGGGTGAAGCGCAGCCGGATACCGGGAGCCTCCTCGTGCACGACACGGGCGAGTTCGGTGCCGAAGACGGCGACGGCGTAGTCGGACGCCAGGAGCTTGAACTCCCGCCGCTCCGTGGACGCGTCGAACTCGGCCTGGCTGGCGAACAGGCGCTCCAGTACGTCGTAGGCAGTGGAGGTGCGGTCCAGGAGCACCTGGCCGAGGGCGGTCAGTTCGTAGTGGCCGCCGACGCGGGCGAGCAGGTCGTCGTCGAAGTGGCGGCGCAGCCGGGCCAGCGCCGCGCTCATGGCGGGCTGGCTCAGTCCCACGCGCTGTCCGGCACGGGTGACGTTGCGCTCCGTGAGCAGGGCACGCAGGGCGACGACGAGATTGAGATCCAGCCGAGCCAGGTTCACACGCTTCTCCTTCTTCGCCTTCTTCGGCTTCTTCGGCTTCTTCGGCTTGCTGCTCCGCGCTCTTTCCGACCAGGGGGAATTCGTTTGGTGGATGACGCTTATCCATACAATCAATTTCCCTGATCACCGGTGGCGGGTCCAGATTAGTGCCACCGCAATCAGGAGGACATGTCCGTGAAACCCGCCCCCGCGCCCGTGCTCTTCACCGGCCCCTTCGCCCTCGCGACCCTCGCGACCCTCTCGATCCCGGACGCGCCCGCCTTCCCCGCCCTCGTCACCGCTCAGGGCCGGGTGCTGGACCTCCGGGCCGCCTTCGACGACGAGCGGCTGACCGTGCGCGGACTCCTGGACGACTGGCGGACGGTCCTGCCGCGGCTGCGGTCCCTGGCGGTCGGCAGCGCGGACGGCAGCACGGAGAAGGGGGAGCCGCTGGCCGGCTTCCGGGTGCACGCGCCCGTCGAGCCGCGTCAGGTGTTCCAGTCGGGCGCCAACTACCGGCAGCACGTGATCGATCTGCATGTGGCCCACCGCGCCCCGGGTGACGACCGCCCCGAGGAGGAGCGGCGGGCCGAGGCCGCCGAGCTCATGGACCGGCGGGCCGCCGACGACCGGCCGTACATGTTCATCGGCCTGCCGAGCGCGATCACGGGCCCGTTCGACGACGTCGTACTCCCCGCCTGGGCCGAGGAGCCGGACTGGGAGCTGGAACTGGCCGCCGTCATCGGCCGCCCCGCGCACCGGCTCTCCCCCGGCGAGGCCCTGGAGTACGTCGCCGGGTACACCATCGCCAACGACCTCACCGACCGCGCCACGGTGTTCCGGCGTGACATGCCGCAGATCGGGACCGACTGGCTGCGCAGCAAGAACGCGCCCGGTTTCACGCCACTCGGCCCGTGGATCGTGCCCGCCGAGTCGATCGCGGACCCCGACGACCTCCAGGTCACGCTGAAGCTCAACGGCGACACCATGCAGGACGAGTCCACCGAGGACATGCTCTTCAATGTGGCGCGCACGGTGGCGTACGCCTCCCAGAACGCCCAGTTGCTCCCCGGGGACCTGGTGCTCACGGGCTCCCCCGCAGGCAACGGCATGCACTGGGGCCGGCTGCTGCGCGACGGCGACGTCATGGACGGGTCGATCACCGGGCTCGGCGCGCAGCGCACCCGCTGTGTGGCGGAGGTGGAGGCATGACGCTCGACCGCACCGACCCGGAGAGCGAGATCGCGCGGGCCGCCGAGGCGTTCGGCAACTGGGGGCGTTGGGGCGCGGACGACCGGCTCGGCACCCTCAACTTCCTCGACGAGGCCAAGCGCCGCCAGGGCGCCTCCCTCGTACGACGAGGTGTCAGCTTCTCCCTGTCGCAGCGCTTCGACATGGACGGCCCGCAGAAGGGCTGGCGGCGCCGGACCAATCCGGTGCACACGATGCTCGACACCGGCACCGACGCCTCCCTCGGTCTCCAGGGCTTTCCGCACGGGATCGGCGGCGCCGACGACGTCATCGCCATGCCGTTGCAGTGCTCCACGCAGTGGGACGGGCTCGGCCACATCTTCGACCACGGCAGGGCCTGGAACGGCCGGGACGCCGCGAAGACCGTGACCTCCGACGGCGACCTGGTGACCGGCATCGAGCACATGGCCCCGTACGTCGCCGGGCGCGGGGTCCTGCTCGACGTGGGCCATGTCGTCGGCACGGACGGCGAGTTGCTCGACGGGTTCGCCATCACCGAGGAGCACCTCACCGCGACGGCCGAGGCGCACGGGGTGGCCGTGGGGCGCGGCGACCTCGTGCTGGTGCGCACGGGGCGGCTCGCGCGGGCGCGGCGCGAGGGCTGGGGCGAGTACGCGGGCGGGCCCTCGCCCGGTCTGTCGTTCACGACGGCGGGCTGGCTGCACCGCACCGAGATCGCGGCGATCGCCACCGACACCTGGGGCTTCGAGGTCCGCCCGAACGAATTCGAGCACGCCTTCCAGCCGCTGCACCAGGTGGCCATCCCCAACATGGGCCTGCTCATCGGCGAGATGTGGGACCTGGACGCGCTCGCCGCCGACTGCGCCACGGACGGCGTCCACGAGTTCTGGCTGACCGCGGCGCCCCTGCCCATCACCGGCGCCGTCGGCTCGCCCGTCAACCCGATCGCCGTCAAGTGACCAGCCAAGTGGCTGACGGAACAAGGGAGTTCCCCATGAGCACAGCACCGACCACAGCACCGGTCTCAGCACCGACCTCAGCAACCCGCAGCGTTCTCGTCGTCGGCGGCGGCGCGGCCGGCAACGCCGTCACGATCCTGCTGCGCCGCGCCGGGATCGCGGTGGACCTGATCGAGGCGGCGGACGACTGGAACGCGACCGCGGGATCCGGCATCACCCTCCAGGGCAACGCGCTGCGCGTGCTGCGCGAGCTCGGCGTGTGGGAGCAGGTGCGGGCGTCCGGGTACGGGTTCGACGCCGTCGGCATCACCGCTCCGGACGGCACCGTGCTGCACGTCGCCGAGGACGTGCGCACCGGCGGCGACGACCTGCCCGCCACGGTCGGTATGCAGCGCCCCCGACTCCAGAGCATCCTGATCGACGCCGTCCGCGCGAGCGGGGCCCGGATCCGCCTGGGCACCCGGGCCGAGTCCCTGGACCAGGACGGCAATGGCAATGGCAATGGCAATGGCAATGGCAATCATGATCGTGATCGTGATGGCGTCACCGTGCGGTTCACCGACGGCACCGTGGGCCGGTACGACCTCGTGGTCGCGGCCGACGGTCTCGGCTCCGCCACCCGCTCCGCCATCGGCATCACGGACAAGCCCGAACCCACCGGCATGGCGATCTGGCGGGTGGCCGCACCCCGCCCGGCCGGCGTGACCCGGACCGACCTCGCCTACGGCGGCCCGGCCTACATCGCGGGCTACTGCCCCACCAGCGACAGCACCCTGTACGCGTACGTCGTCGAGGCCTGCCGTGATCGCGCCGCCATCCCGCGGGAATCGTACGCCGACGAGATGCGCGGCCTGGCCGCCGCCTACGGTGGCTGCTGGCCCGAGATCACCGAGCACATCACCGACCCGGCGAAGGTGAACTACACCTGGTTCGACCGGATGCTGGTCGAGGGCTCCTGGCACCGCGGCCGGGTCGTCCTCGTCGGGGACGCCGCGCACTGCTGCCCGCCGACCCTCGCGCAGGGCGCCGCCCTGTCGCTGGAGGACGCCTGGGTGCTCGCGCGGATGCTGACGTCCGCCGACGTGTGGGACGACGCGCTGCTGCAGGCGTACTACGAGCGGCGCATCGCCCGCGTGCGGCCCGTCGTCGAGGCGTCCGTGCGGATCGGGCAGTGGCAGCTCGACGGCGACCGGGACGCCGATGTCCCCGGACTGATGGGCCGCACCATGTCGGCTCTCCGGGAGCTGCCGTGACCACGCCGACCGTCGACGTACACGCCCACATCCTGCTGCCCGAGGTCGAGGCCCTGGTCGACGGCCTGCCGGGCCTGGCCGGCGCGCGAGCCCTGGACGCCCGCCGCAACGGACCCGCCGCGCTCGCCGTCAACGGCCCCATGGTGCGCGAGCGCATCGCCTTGCTGACCGACGTGACCGCCCGCCTCGCCGCGATGGACGGCCAGGGCGTGGACGTGCAACTGGTCAGCCCCTCTCCTTCCCACTATCACTACTGGACGGACGGGGAGGCGGCCGAGAAGGTGTACCGGCTGGCCAACGAGGCCACTGCGGCGCACTGTTCGGCAGCCCCGAGCCGACTGCGCGGCCTGGGACTCGTACCGCTCCAGCATCCCGGGCAGACGGTGCGCGCGCTCGAACACGCCCTGGGTCTCGGCCTGTTGGGGGTGGAGATATCCAGTCACGCCCCGGCCCGCGAACTGTCCGATCCGGCGTACGAGCCGTTCTGGGCCCGCGCGGAGGAGAGCGGCGCGATCGTCTTCCTGCACCCCTTCGGCTGCACGCTCGACGAGCGCCTGGACCGGTGGTATCTGTCCAACACCGTCGGACAGCCCACCGAGAACGCCGTCGCGCTCTCACATCTGATCTTCTCCGGAGTACTCGACCGCCATCCCGGACTGAAGCTCGTCGCAGCGCACGGCGGCGGCTATCTGCCCACCCACATCGGCCGCTCCGACCACGCCTGGACCACTCGCCCGGACGCCGGCGCGGGCTGCGCGCACCTGCCCAGCAGCTATCTGAAACAGCTGTACTTCGACTCGCTCGTCCACGACCCGCAGGTGCTGCGCGAGCTGGTGCGGGTGGCAGGCGCCGACCGGGTGCTGCTCGGGTCCGACTTCCCCTTCGACATGGGCACCGAGAACCCCGTCGGCGCCCTGCGCGCCGCGCGCCTGTCCGACGCCGACTTCCACGCCGTCCGCGGCGGCAACGCCGCCACCCTGCTCGACCTCGACCTCGACCTCGACTTCGACCTCGACATCGACCGCACCGTCACCTGAGGAGGACCCATGAGCCCACGTCTGCTCACCCACCTGCGCCACGTCGACCTGGCGGTGCCCGACTACGACAAGCAGCTCGACTTCTACTCCGGTGTCTGGGGCCTGACCAAGGTCGCGGAGGACTCCGGCATCTCCTTCCTGGCCGCGGAGGGCTCACCCGAGCAGTACGTGGTGCGGCTGCGCAAGGCCGGCGAGAAGCGGCTCGACCTCGTCTCCTACGGGGCGGCGAGCCCGGCCGACGTCGACACGCTGGCGGCGCGACTCCTCGCGGGCGGCGTCCAGTTGGTCTCCCAGCCCGGCGCGGTGGACACGCCGGGCGGCGGCTACGGCTTCCGCTTCTTCGATGTCGACGGCCGCACCATCGAGGTCTCCGCCGACGTCGAGGTCAGGCAGCACCGCAAGATCGAGGAGAAGGAGGCGATCCCGGTCAAGCTGTCGCACGTCGTCCTCAACTCGCCCGATCTCGACCGCACCCGTCAGTGGTACGAGCGCCACCTCGGCTTCGCGCTCTCCGACACGCTGAGCTCGCCGCACATGGGCGAGGTCATGCACTTCATGCGGATCAGCAACCAGCACCACTCGATGGCCATCGCCCGGGGCCCGCACACCGCCCTGCACCACGTCTCCTTCGAGATGCGCGGCATCGACGAGTACATGCGCGGTTCCGGCCGTGTGATGCGCGCGGGCTTCCAGAAGGTCTGGGGTCCGGGCCGGCACATGGCGGGCGACAACACCTTCACCTACTTCCTCGACCCGCACGGCAACACCGTCGAGTACACGACCGAGCTGGAGCTGCTCGACGAGGACACCTGGCACCCGCACGTATACGACTTCTCCCGGCCCGAGGTCACCGACCAGTGGGGCACGGCCAACGCAATGAACGAGCTGATCGCCAAGGAGTCCTTCAACGACCCCGACCGCGGCGTGTTCGTCGCCCCACCGGTCTGAGCCGGGTCCCGCCGCCCCGCACGCCAGGAGACACCCGCATGCGATTCGCCACGTACACCCCACATGACCGTCCGCATCGGACGCACGTCGCCGTGGTCGAGCCGGACGGCACCCTGCGCCCCCTGCCCGGCGTCGGCTCGCTCGGTGAACTCCTCGTCGGAGGGGGCGGCTTGTCGGCTCTGCTGGACGCGGGCGCGGCGGCCCTCGGCGTACCGCCCGGCCCGCACGTCTCCCAGGTGCGGCTGCTGCCTCCGCTCCGGCCCACGTCCGTACGGGACTTCGTCACCTTCGAGGAACACGTCGAGGGTGTGCGCCGCGCCGTGGACGGCGTGAGCGGCGTGCCGGAGCAGTGGTACGCGGCACCGACGTTCTACTTCACCAACCCGCACGCGGTGTTCGGCCCGCACGACGACATCCCCGTCCCGCCCGGTACGGCCGCCCTCGACTTCGAACTCGAAGTCGCCGCCGTCATCGGCCGCGAGGGCAGTGACCTCACCGCCGAACAGGCCCGCGAGCACATCGTCGGCTACACGGTCTTCAACGACTGGTCCGCGCGCGACCTGCAGTCCGCCGAGATGAGGGTGGGCCTCGGCCCCTGCAAGGGCAAGGACACCGCCACGACCCTGGGCCCGTACCTGGTGACCGTCGACGAGCTGGAGCCGTACCGCGACGGCGACGGCTTTCTGCGTCTCGCGCTGACCGCGGAGATCAACGGCCACGTGGTCGGCAGGGACCTGCTGTCCAACATGAGCTGGACCTTCGAGGAGATGGTCGCCTACGCCTCCCGCGGCACCCGGGTCGTACCCGGCGACGTGCTGGGCTCGGGCACCTGCGGCAACGGCGGCTGCCTCGCCGAACTGTGGGGGCGGCGAGGCGAACAGAGCCCGCCGCCACTGCAACCCGGCGACACCGTGACCCTCACCGTGGAAGGCATCGGCTCCGTCACCAACACCGTCGTGCCCGGCCCGGCCCCCGTCCCGCTGCCCGCCGGCCGGCGCCGCTCGCGGGAGCGGCCGTGAGCGACTCGCGGCGCCGGCGGTTCGCCGGAAAGCGGAACCGCCGCCGCCGGGCCGCCTCTTGCGGTTGGTGAGAGTTCCCTGCGCCGCTGTGAAGATTCGCCGCAGACCGACGACGCTGTCGGGTCCGGACAGTGGAACCGGCCACGGGATGGCTGAGAATGCCGCCAACTTGTGGGGACACTTCAGAGATTGACGCCATATCAGTTTCCGGTGGGCACCTCTCTGCGCGGCGGGCCCACGGTGATAACATCGCCGCATCTGCGGCCTTGATCCACTTCGTTTCCGTGGTGATCCGAGGTCAGCCTGCTCTTCGTAGTAGCGCTCATGCAGTTCCCAGCGAGTGCGCCGCGGATCCTCCCGGGGCGTGCTCCGGCGATGCCTGCATGTCGCGCCCCGGGAAAGGTATCGATGAATCGAGACGTGCTCCTATGGTGCCTCGCTGTGGTGGCGGCGATATCCGCCGCCGCAGCCGTGGCACTCATCGTCCGCACCAGAGCCCTGGGGGCCAGAAAGAGGAAGTTCGAGGCCGAGTCGGCGCAGCGGCTGGCAGAGGCCGAGCGTTCACTTCTGACAGCGCGTACCGACTTGCAGAAGTTCCGTGACGAGCAGGACAGTGCCCTCCAGGAGGCCGAACGGACGGCGGAGGAGAGCACGAAGGCGGTCCTCAAGGGCGCCGCGCGCTTCCTGCAGAGCCTCGCGGCCGAACAGACCACGCTCCTGGACGGCATCCAGCGCAAGTACGGCGGACACGCCGTCCTCGCCGACCTGCTGGACGTCAACCACGCCAACGCGCAGATGGCCCGCAAGGCCCAGGGCATCGCGGTCATGTGCGGTGCCCCGCTGGGCCGCCGCAACCAGCCCGCCAGTGTCTACGACGTGGTGCGCAGCGCCCAGGGGCAGATCCGCAACTTCAGCCGGGTCGAGATCATGCAGCAGAGCGGGATCGCGCTGAAGGCGTCCGCTGTCGCGCCGGTCGCCCTCGCCGTCGCCGAACTGCTCGACAACGCCGCCAGTTTCTCGCAGCACGACGCGCCCATCGAGGTGACGTTCCAGCGCGTGCAGAGCAACCTGTGCATCGTGATCGACGACGCCGGTGTCGGCATGAGCGACGAGGACCGGCAGAAGGCGACGGCGCTGCTGTCCGGTGACAACGTCCCCCGCCTCTCCCAGCTCGGTACCCAGCCGAAGTTCGGACTCCCCGTCGTCGGCCTGAACGCGCGCCAGTACGGGTTCAAGGTGGACGTCACCGGAGTTTCCCGGTACGGCGGTGTCCGGGCCGTCGTCCTGCTGCCTGAGGAGCTGTGGACCATGGAGGAGACCCCGCCGCCCGTCCAGGAAACCCCGGTGAGACGGATCCGCCACATCCCGATGGCGGAGGACGAGCCCGAGGACCGTACGGTGCACGGCCTGCCGAAGCGGGGGGAGCGCCAGGCCCCGACGGCGAGTGTCACCGACGCCGGGGGCAGCTCCGGCAAGAGCGCGCGAACGCTCAAGAAGGCCAGCCGAGGTGCCGGTGGCCTGGCCGCGATTCAACGCGGCACCATGTCGGGCCGTGCCGTGGAGGTTCCGTCGTCCGAAGGGACTGAGGACGCATGACCACAGACATGTCGTGGATGGTCAGGGACATCGTGGACAACGTGCCCCGGGCCCGGCACGCCGTCGTGCTGTCGGCCGACGGTCTGCCGCGCGGCGCCACGGACGGTCTGACCGAGCGGGACGTGAAGACGATCTCCGCCGCCATGTCGGGGATGCAGTCCCTGAGCCGGGCCACCGCCCACTTCGCCGGTTCGTCGCCGGAACGGCAGTGGAACCAGACGGTCATCGAGTTCTCCCACGGGTGGGTCTTCCTGATCGGGGCGGGGCAGGGCGCGTACCTGGCCGCCGCCGCGGAGCCCGATGTCGACCTCCAGCAGCTCTCGTTCCGCATGAACCGGCTGGTCGCCCGGCTGGGCGACAACCTGACGTCACCGCCGCGGGCCGGCATCAAGGACCCTTCCCAGGGGGCCGATGCCACGCCGGTCTCGCGCAGGGGGTCGGGCGGCTCGGGCTTCGTGCTGAAGGAGCTGGACCAGATCGTCGCCGAGGTGCCGGGTGCCCAGCACGCGCTGCTGCTCGGCTCCGACGGCCTGCCGCGCGGGGCGACCTCGGAGATAGACAAGGACCTGGCGGACACGATGTCCGCGGCCATGACCGGCATCCACGCCTACAGCCGCGCGGCAGCCCAGTTCGCCGGTGGTCCCCGGGACGCCGAATGGCAGCAGACGATCATCGAGTACCAGCACGGATGGGTCTTTCTGATCGCGGCCGGTGACGACGACTTCCTCGCCGCCGCCGCCGAACACGACTGCGACATCGAGGAGTTCACGAGCCGCCTGTGCGACGTCGTGCCCGATCTCCTGGGTCGCGAAGCACGCCGGGGTGAGGGAGCCGACCATGTCTGACGGTCCGGACGACGAACTTGAGCTGACGTCCGCCTTAGTTCCGCTCTTCGTGATCACGAACGGGCGTCATCTTCCCGCGGACCACGAGTACGAGCACACCGCCCTGGTGACCGCGCGCGAAGGCGCGTCGGCCGCGGTGGCGCGCGCTCTGTCCCCGGAGGCACGCAAGGTCATGGACCTGGTCGCCGACGGCTTCCTGTCGGTGGCGGAGGTCTCGGGCCACACGCACCTGCCCCTGGGCATCGTACGGATCCTGCTGGCGCAGCTGGAGGAGGACAGTCTCATTCTCGTGCGGAAGCCCATTCCCCGCGTCGAACGAGCCGAACGCGAACTGCTCAGTGCTGTGCTGGATGGCCTCAGAACCAAATTCGGAGCGTAAGCCGTGCATCTGGATCCAGACGTTTCCAACTCGGTCAAGATCCTTATTGTGGGTCATTTCGGGGTCGGGAAGACCACCTTGATCGGCAGCATCTCCGAGATCGAGCCGCTGCAGACCGAGGAGGAGATCACCGAGGCCAGCGAGGGATTCGACGATCTCTCGGGGACACCGAACAAGACGACCACCACCGTGGCCATGGACTTCGGCCGCCTCACCCTCAACGACACCCTCGTCCTGTACCTCTTCGGAACGCCCGGGCAGGAACGTTTCAAGGAGATGTGGGAGGCACTGTCGCGGGGCGCGCTGGGCGCCCTGGTGCTGGTCGACCCCACGCGGCTGCACGAGAGCTTCGCCATCCTGGACCTGGTGGAGCGCTTCGGCCTGACGTACACCATCGGCGTCAACCACTTCGAGGGCGCCACCAAGTACCCGCTCGAAGAGGTACGCGAGGCGCTGAACCTCGCCCCGGAGACGCCGATCGTGCACTGCGACGTACGCGACCGGACGTCCTCGGCGCGGTCCCTCATCACTCTCGTGCAGCACCTCATGTCCATACTCGGCTAGGAGCCACGGCATGCAGCACCAGCTCAATTCCCACGGGACACCGCCGCCCGGCTGCCCCGCGCACGGCAACACCCAGCTGTTCGGCCCCGAGTTCGGCTCCGACCCCGAGCAGCACTACGCCCACCTGCGCTCGCTGGGCCCCAGCGCTCCCGTCGACATCGCACCCGGCGTCCAGGTCGAGCTGGTCACCAGCTACGACGCGGCCCTGCACATCCTGCAGAATCCCGCTTCCTTCGTCCGGGACTCACGCCGCTGGAACGCGCTGAACCAGGGCCAGATCCCCGAGGACAGCCCGGCCCTGCCCATGATGGGCTACCGCCCCAACGCCCTCTTCAGCGACGGAGCCGCCCACGCCCGGCTGCGCCAGGCGGTCACCGACAGCCTGGCCAGCATCGACGAACTCCAGCTCGTCCGGCAGACCCAGCAGTCCGCCGAGTATCTGATCAGCCAGTTCAGCTCGGACATCCGCGGCCATGCGGAACTGATGGCCGACTACGCGCAGCCGCTCCCGCTGCTCGTCTTCAGCGACCTGTTCGGCTGCCCGCCCGAGCTCGGCGACCGCGTCATCGCCGGGATCAGCGGCATCTTCGAAGGCACCCCGGGCGCCGACCTGGTGCTGGGCGGCGCACTCGGCGAACTGATCGCCCTCAAGCACCGCCGTCCCGGCGACGACGTGACGACGCGCCTCATGCAGCACTCCGCCGGACTGACCGACGAAGAGGTACTGCATCAGCTCGTGACCCTCCTCTCCGGCGGCACCGCACCTCTGACGGCCGCCATCGGCACCAGCAGCGCGCTGTACCTCAGCGAGGACTGGCAGACCGGACTGCCGGTCGAGGACGCGGTCGTCCAGACGCTGTGGAACTACGCGCCGATCGCCAACTACGCGGCCCACTACCCGACCCAGGACGTCGAACTGGGCGAGCGGATCCTGCGGGCCAACGATCCGGTACTCATCTCCTTCGCCGCGGCCAACACCGACCCGAAGCTGACCGAGCACCGCGAGCAGCTCAGCGCCAAGGCCCACCTGGCCTTCGGCGCCGGACCGCACTCGTGCCCCGCCAAGGACCCGGCCTTCATGATCGCGGTCACCGCTGTCGAGGCGCTGCTCAACCAGCTGCCCGACGCCGAGACGCGCGTCCCCTTCAAGGACCTCGCCTGGGTGCCCGCGCCGTGGAGCCGGTCCCTGGTGAACATCCCGATCCGGTTCACCCCGCGCAGCGCACTGCCGCCCGCCGACGGGCCGGCCCCGTCGCGGGATTCCCGTACGACGCCCGCGGCCGCTCCTCAGCACTCCGCCGTCCCGGGGCCCTCCGCCACCGGGGCGTACCGGCCGGCGGCGCCCCACGCCGCCGCGTCGAAGTCCAGAGGGGGACTGTTCAGCCGCTTCGTGGCGTGGACGCGGGGCGAGTGACGTAGGTAACCCTAAGAGAACATGGTGTTACAGGATGCTTGGGGTGTCCCACGGGTACGTATGGCGGCTGTTGCTCAGAAAGGAGCCGCCATCGTGGGAAGTCTCACGACTCCGTCCTCCGACCGCCGGGCCACCGTCTCTCTCTTCTCCCGCCTGCGGACAGCGCAGGGGCAGGCCGATCCCTTCGACATCTACTCGGAACTGCGGTCGAGGGGCGGAGTCAGCCCCGCTCCCTGGGGCGGCCATCTCGTCACCAGTTTCGACGCCTGCGACCGAATACTGCGCAGCTCCGACTGGCTGGAGCCCGACAAGAGCTGGCGGGACCGGCAGGGGCCGCGCACCCGCTGGAGCGCTCCGTCCTCGCGCGAGATAGGCAACACCATGACCGCCCTCAACCCCCCGGAGCACACGAGGGTGCGCCGGGCGGCAGGAGGCTTCGACCGGACCACCATCCAGCGACTGGGCCGTACGGTGAGCAAGATCACCGACGGCCTTCTCGACTCCCTGACCGAGCGGCTGCGGGGCGGCGAAGAAGAGACGGACTTCGCCGCCCTGGTGAGCGAGGAACTGCCGATCGCCACCATCGGCGCCTGGCTCGGCCTGCCGTCCGCCGACTGGCCGCGGCTGCGCGAACTGACCCACGAACAGGTCTTCACCCAGGAACTGCTGCCCTCCGCCAGCCAGTTGGCCCGGTCCGACACCGCCATGGCCGAACTGCGGTCCTACTTCACGGCGCTGATCCGCGACCGGCGCGACCACCTGGGCGACGACCCGGTGTCGCGCTGGATCGAGACGTGGGACGCCATGGAACCCGACCGGGACAAAGCCGACGAGGCGGTCTACTCCCTGGTCCTCTTCGTCCTGCTGGCCGCGCTCGAAACCACGTCCACCATGCTGTCGACCACGGCGCTCCTGCTCGTCGAGGAGCCCACGCGCTGGGACCTCCTCGCCGCCCGCCCCGACCTGGTGCCCGCCTTCGTGGAGGAGACACTGCGCTACGACCCGCCGGTCCATGTGATCAGCCGGGTCGCCGCGAAGGCCGGCGTCCTGGAAGGTTTCGAGGTCGGCGCGGACGACATGGTCCACCTCATGGTGGGGGCCGCCCACCGGGACCCGGCCAAGCATCCCGATCCCGAGCGGTTCGACCCCCACCGCAAGGTCGTCCCCCATCTCGCCTTCAGCGGAGGCATCCACTACTGCCTCGGCGCCCCGCTGGCCCGACTCGAAGCCCACACCCTGCTCCGTCAGTTAGTCGCACGCCTGCCCCGTCTCACCCTGGTCAGACGCCCGCCGCGGGCACCCCGGGTGGCCTTCCGGCGTCTGCTGAGCCTGGATGTCGCCCTCGCATGACCCACCACATACTTCCGCCCCCCGCGTTCCGCCCACTGGCCGTGGCAGCCGAGCAGGACGGCCCCGTACTCCGTGTCCGCCTCAACCCGGCCCGACAGGACGACGTCCTCGACGCCGCCGTACTCGACGACCTCATCGCCCTTCTGGACGGCCTGCACGAACGGCCCGACGTCCGCATCCTGGTCCTGTCCTCCATGGGCGAGGACTTCTGCACCGGAGCGGACCGCACCGAGTACCTGGACGCCCTCGCCGCCGACTCCACCGGCGCCGCCCTGCGCCGGGCCGCGGACAAGGCCCACCGCCTCTGCCAGTCCCTCGAAAACACCCACGCCGTCACCATCGCCCGGCTCCACGGCAAGGTCATCGGAGCGGGGCTCGCCCTGGCCGCGTTCTGCGACCTGCGCGCGGGCGCGGACACCTGCCGGTTCCGCATGCCCGAGGTCGGCCTCGGCCTTCCGCCCGCCTGGGGCGGAGCCATCGGCAGACTGATATCCGAAGCCGGCGTCGCACACATCCGCGAACTGGCCCTCACCTGCGACCTCTTCGACGCACCCACCGCCCACCGGCTCGGCCTGCTCCACAAGATGGTCCCCCTGGACCAACTGGACCGCGCCGTCGACGCCTGGACGAGACCACTGGCACGACGCTCACCGGAAACCCTCGTCCTGACAAAACGCATGCTCGCCGGCTACGCCCGCGCCGACCGGACATCCGACACGTCCTTGCTCGACGCGCACCTTCTGAGCGCGGCGCTCAGAAGTTCCTGAAGCAGGGGAGGACTTCGACCGGCCGGCGCTGCCCGGTTCGAGGTCCTGTCCCCGTTCGAGGTCCTGTCCCCGTTCGGCCTTCGTGAATCAAGCCGCGGGGTCTGGCGCCTACACCATCTCTCTCCATCTGGTGGCTTCCGCCACCGCTTGTACTCGATCGTGCGGGATGTCCGCTGTCAGCTGGCTGCCCGGCCGGGCTCTCGGCAAGGTCGACGGTATGGCAACCAAGAAGTACACCGTGACGCTCCCCGAGGAGCTGGCCGAGGCCATCCGGGCCGAGGTCGGCCCCGGCGGCTTCAGCCGCTATGTCACGCAGGCCATAGAGCACCAGCGGGAGCGGGAGCGGTTGCACGAGGCGGTGCGGTGGTGGGAGTCCGAGTACGGGGAGATCACCGAAGCGGAACTGGCCGAGGTCGAGGCCGAGCATCGCGACCTGGAGCGGCAGCACGCCGAGCGGGCCGACGCCCGCGAAGGCAGTGAGCAGCCGTACGAGCGGAAGCGAGCTGCCGCATGACCGGAAACCGGATGTACGTACTCGACAGCGAAGGCCTGTCGCGGTGGGTGCGCGGGGAGCGCCGCATGGGCGCCTACCTGCGGCACGCCGACGATGCGGGTATCCCGGTCGTCACCACCTCGATGACGCTCGTCGAGGCTTACGACCCGACGCGCTGCCTCCCCAAGTGGCACTGGGCGCTCTCCAAGATCCGAGTCGAGCCGGTGACCGAGGAGATGGCCAAGGAGGCGACCGCCCTTCTCCAGCAGACTGGCCTGCACGGCCACAGGTACGCCATCGAGGCGGCCCTCGCCGCCGTCGCCCTGCGGCAGCCCGGCCCGGTCACCGTGTTCACCTCGGACGAGGACGACCTGCGCAAGCTGTGCGCCGACCGCGTGGTCGTCGTGAAGCTCTGAGCTCCGAGATACACGCGCCGACGCCGCATCTCCCTGTCATCCACCAGGCGGTCGCGGCGGGCGCCATCGGCCCGATCGGTACTCGTCCAACAACTGCCGGCCCGCGACCGTGAAGGGATGCTCGGGGCCCAGACCGCGTTCCCGCCGCTCGACGACGTCGGTCATCAGCGCGACACCCTCTTCCACGTGTCCGAGTGCGGTCCGGGTCCGCGAGAGCAGTTGCCGGGCGGCGAGCACGATCGGGTGCTCGGGCCCGAAGCGCCGCACATACGTCTCGGCGACCCGCCGGATCTCCCGGTCGGCCTCGTCGTAGCGGCCCAGAAGATACAGCGCCCACGCATGGTTGTGCCGGGCGCCCACGGTCACGGTGTGGTCGGGGCCGAGGTGCCGCTCGCATTCCGACGGCAGGTCGAGCAGGGCGCCGCCTTCCTCGGTGACTACTTCGGTGGCGGGCAGCATTTCCAGCAGGCTGGCCCGGGCGCGCAGGGTCAGCGGGTGGGCGGGGCCCAGCGCCGAGCGCCGCTCGGCCACGGTCGCGCTGAGCAACGTGAGCGACTCCTCCCGTCTCCCCAGGTTCGCCAGCACGAGCTGAAGGCCGTAGCCGCTGTCCGTGGCGTCGGCGTCGTCGGCGCCGAACAGTCGCGCCTGGGCGTCCCGGACCGCGCGGAGCACCACTGCGGCTTCGGCGTACCTGCCCAGCCGGAACAGTGCCCGCCCGGCTCTGGAGCGTGCGGCGAGGACCGTACGGTGGTCCGCGCCGAGCAGTCGCTGCGCGAGGTCCGCCGCGGTGCGGGAGGTCTCCCAGGCGGAGAGGTAGTCACCGGTCCTGTGCAGGGCGACCGACAGCCGCGTCGCGACGGCCAGGGCGTAGGCGGCGGCCGACGGCTCGCCGACACGCCGCAGCAGGGCCAGCGCATGAGGCACCAGCAGGCGCAGTCGCGGATCGTGCGGTCCGGCGTCGGGTACGTCGGGCACGGCCGCGTCGAGCAGCCGGACGGCTGCCGTGTCGAGGGCGGGCACCAGGTCCGCCGGGGTCGCCGCCGAGACACTGTCGAGCAGGATGCCGTGACTCTGCACGCAGCGCGCGCCGGCGGCGTCGACCAGCTCGGACAGCGACTGGTCGAGCAGGGCCCTGAGGGCCGTCTCGGTGCGGCTACGAGGCAGTACGGCACCGATGCCGGCGTGGTTGAGCAGCGTCAGCGGCAGCGGCTCGGCGGCGAACCGGGCCAGCAGTCTGAGCAGGGCCGCCGCTTCGTACTCGTCTAGGGCCGTCATGGAGCGACCGCGCGCACGAGGAGGGTCCCGATGTGCCCAGGGTGCGGCGCTTCGAGGATCCGCGCTTCGGCCATGGCGAACCCGGCCCGGGTGAGCAGGCGCTCCCAGACCGCTGGACGGTAGCTGTAGCGGTAGGTGAACATCGCTTTTCCGGCGAAACCTCCCTTGTACATGCCCTGCGGCCCGTACGCGCCGGGGATGGCCGGAGGCTGAGAGAACGCGAAGATGCCTCCGGGCCCCAGCCGTTGACGAACCAGGGGGAAGAGACGACTCGGGTCGGTGAACCAAGCGGCACCGAAGATCGAGTAGACCGCGCCGTACACCTCCTTGTCCTCGCTCAGGTACTCCAGCACCTCGGAGCACACGAACTCCGCGCCGGTACCGGCCCATTTCGTGGTGGTCTTCTTGACCATGACGGCAGAGAGGTCAACGCCCCGGGCAGCGACACCGCGTCGGGCAAGGTGGGCGAGGGCCCGGCCGGTGCCACAGCCGATCTCCAGGACGGAACGCGGGTTGCCGAGCAGTTCCGGACCGGGTCCGTGACCGGCGTACTGGGTCCAGCAGAAGTTCGGCTCCGCGTCGTCCTTGAAGGCGGAAGCGGCGAAGGTGTCCCACAGCTCCGTCTCGGCGGCGATGTCGTGTTGTGCGGGCAAGTCAATTCCTCTTCGCAGGGCCGGCTCCTGTCCTCCGGGGGACCGAGGACAGGAGCCGGCGGCGTAAAGCCGTTCAGTGACTGTCGGGGACCTTGTTGTCACACGGTGAGCATTCCGTGCCGTCGATCGCCCACAGCTCCTCGTCGATGTCGAAGCCGATGGACTTCAGGAAGTCTGCCGTGCGCAGGCACAGGCCGTCGCGGCGACGCTCGACGAAGGGGGCGTGGTGCTTGAAGCGCCCCTCGTTGTACGCGTCGCAGAGGGCCCACCACACAGGAGTGTCAAGGATGAGCTGGTGCACGCCGATGTCGACGAGCTTGCCTACCCCGAGGTGTACCTCCGGCTGCTCCATGCAGCCGATGGTGTACATGACTGCGTTGCCGAGGACGCGTTCGGCCATGTCGCGGACCATGGTGTGGTCGCGCAGCAGCAAGGCCGCCTCACGGTCCCAGAGGGTCATGTCGCCGTCCAGCACGTTGATCGTCAGGTGCTTGATGCGGGGCTGGACGGCGTTGAGGAGTTCCTTCGGGTCCCGCGTGCGGGTGCTGACGGGCCGGTCGAGTGTGACGGTCATAGGTTTCCCCTTCGGAGACGGGTCGTGCCGTAGCTGCCTTCAGTGCCTCTGCGGCCATGAAGGAATCGGCGTGCTGCGCCTGTCGCGCTGTAGCCATGAACGGGACGATAGGGAAGGAAAAAGGCCGATAACAGGGAAGTTCCCCGAAGTTGCTTGGCCTCTACGACAAGTTCCCCTAAGTTCCTTATACGGCCCGACAGAACGCGCCCCTCAAGTGCCGCCTGCGGGGAGGCTTGCCGCATCAGTCCGCAGCGAAAGGAACTGCTCATGGTGCGACGACTGCGCTTCAACGGGACGGGGAGCGGCGTCAATGGGTGCCCGTCTGTTCATGAGGACCTCGACACGGGCGAAGTCATCGTGCACGGCCCGCCACTCACCGACCGTGAGGACATCGCCCGACTCCGGCACCTGGACGAGGGTGAGGTGCCGATTGTGGTGCCACGCGAACTCCTCGTGGACTGGGGCCCCAAGGACATGAACCGTCAAGCGAAGACCATCGACCTGGACGAGTTCGACCGGCTCTTCACCCAGTTCGAGCACACGGCCTGGAGGCTGGAAACCCGGAGTCGTTACGCGTCGGACGAGGTCACCGAGACTTACACCCAGTTCATCCGAGGTGAGCCGGTAATCTGGGACGGCCTGGACGCGGAATGGTGTGCCAATCGACGCACACAGACTGCGCTCGGCAAGCACGTGCAACGCGTGCGCGTCGTCGACAACCCGCCCACGAAGGGTCAGCTGTACTTGCTCGACAACGCACGTCGCAACACCACCGTGGGCGAGAGGATCATGAACCTCTGGCGCGCGGAAGCCGACCGGCTCAGCCTGCCCTCCGAGGACTTCTGGCTCTTCGACTCGCGCATGGTCGCGTTGCTCAAGTTCGACGACGCCGACAACCTGGTAGGCGTCGAGCTGATCACGGAGCCCGCCGAGGTGGTGCGG
The DNA here is from genome assembly GCF_001418335.1 of Streptomyces aurantiacus. Lineage (GTDB taxonomy): Bacteria > Actinomycetota > Actinomycetes > Streptomycetales > Streptomycetaceae > Streptomyces > Streptomyces aurantiacus. Next base: position 31,459 of record NZ_LIPP01000220.1, read on the forward strand.
TACTCCATGGTGCGTGACGCGGCCATGCATCACGCCGTCCCGTACGAGGAGTTCGCGGCCGGCCTGGCCGTGAAGGATTAACAGAGCAGGTGTGTACCGGTGAGCACGGACTACCAGAAGGCGCGTGAAGCCCTTGGCATACGACTCCGGGAGCTTCGGCTGTCGGCCCCTGGTGGTCGCCTCACCGGTACCGAACTCGCCGACAGGTGTGGATGGCACAAGTCCAAGGTCAGCAAGCTCGAAAACGGCAGGACGACGCCGACGCCCGACTGCCTGCGCACGTGGGCGGAAGCAACCGGCCAACCGGAGGCGTACGACGAACTGCTCGCACACCTGAGGGGCTTTGAGTCGCACATCCGGTCGTGGCGGCGACAACTGGCCTCCGGGCACAAGGCCGTCCAGGACACCCACCTGCGCGCCCATGCCGACGCCTCCGTGTTTCGTGGCTGGGAGTCCTCCATGATCTTCGGAATTCTCCAGACACCGGACTACGCGCGGGCGGTCTTCACGAGGTATGCGGAACTCCAGCGATCACCGCGTGACACCGAAGAGGCGGTTCGGTCCCGCATGAAGCGGCAGGAGGCGCTGTACGACTCGTCGAAACACTTCCACCTCATCCTGTGGGAAGCCGCTCTGCACGCCCTGATCTGCCCTCCATCGGTGCTCGCCGCCCAGCTCGACCGCCTCACAGGAGTCATCGGCCTCAGCACGGTCGAACTGGGGATCATCCCGCTCTCCGCCACCCTGAAGATCCCTCCGGCCACCGCCTTCTGGATCTACGACGACCGCCAGGTGATCGTCGAGAACTGGCACGCGGAGTTGTGGGTCGACGACGAGGCGAGCGTCGACACCTATGCGCGGACCTGGAGAACGCTCCGCGAGTCCGCTGTGTACGGAGCCGACGCACAGAATCTGATCAGTGCGGCAAGACGATCGTTGCCCTGACCGACCGGGACGGCAGACCACCTATCTCCCGAGAATTTCGAGGGCCGGTGTTCCGCTCCGAGGTCGAAGCGGGACGCCGACGCGTGACGGAGGTTCGTCCTGCCTACCAAGGACTCCGTCTCGGTCAGAGCGCCGCGAACTGGACGAACGCGGTCCATGTCGTGGGTTGTACGGCCAGGGAGGCGCGGGTGGTGTCCTTCGAGTCGCGGACGTGGACCGTGGCGGGGGATGCGGCTACCTCTATGCATTCGCCGCCCGAGCCTGTGCTGTAACTGCTCTTGAACCAGGTCAACTCAGTCACCGGCTTTATGAGCTGTTGGGTGTTCATCTCTCTCCAAGCAACTTCTCGACGAGGGCCAGCGACTCGCGCGGAGTGAGCGCCTGGGCCCGAAGGATGCCGTACTGCTCCTCGATCTCCCGGACCTGCCGCCGCTCCGTGTAGAGACGGCTGTCCTTGTACGCCTCCACATAGGCGATCCTCTGCCCTTCGTGCGTCTCGATCAAGGTGAAGGGGCCTTCCAACCCAGCATGCTCGTCGCGCTCGATCGGCATCACCTGGATTTCCACGTTGCGCCGGTGCCCGTACAGCAGAATCTGCTCCAACTGGCCCCGCATGACGGCCCGGCCACCGAGCGGTCGCCGTAGAACGAACTCCTCGATGACAAAGCTGATGGTGGGCATCGGGGTCCGGGAGAAGATCTCTTGGCGTGCCAGGCGAGCAGCGACCCGCTGGTTGATGGTCTCCTCGTCCAGCAGCGGACGCCACATGGCGAACACCGCCCGCGCGTAGTCTTCCGTCTGCAACAGCCCTGGTACTGCCTTCGTCGCGTACACGTGCAGGGCCGCCGCCTTGACCTCCAACCTGGCCGCATCCCGGAAGAACGTCGGATACTGCGCCCGAGCCACCTCCTCCTTACTCGCGCACAACACCCCACCCGCACCCAGTACTTCATCGGCCTGGTCGATGAACTTAGGTGGCGGAATGCGTCTCCCCTGCTCAAACGACGCGATGGTAGAAGCCGAGTACCCCGTCAGCGCCCCCACCCCCGCCCGGTCCCTGCC
>NZ_LIPP01000221.1 GCF_001418335.1 Streptomyces aurantiacus
GCTCCAGGGGCGGTGGGGCGGTGGGGCGGTGGTTCCACCCCACCGGGGACGAGGCCGAGCGGCGGCAGCGAGCGGCAGCGACCGGCGGCACCGATGGGGTCGGCCCGCGTTCGACCGTGCAGGATGGAGGCATGGATCTTCGAATCTTCACCGAGCCCCAGCAAGGGGCGACCTACGACACCCTGCTCGCCGTGGCGAAGGCCACCGAGGACCTTGGGTTCGACGCCTTCTTCCGCTCCGACCACTACCTGCGCATGGGGTCCACGGACGGCCTCCCGGGCCCGACGGACGCCTGGATCACCCTCGCCGGACTCGCCCGCGAGACCAAGCGGATCCGGCTCGGCACGCTGATGACCGCCGGTACGTTCCGTCTCCCCGGCGTTCTGGCGATCCAGGTCGCCCAGGTCGACCAGATGTCCGGCGGCCGGGTCGAACTGGGCCTGGGCGCGGGCTGGTTCGAGGAGGAGCACAAGGCGTACGGCATCCCGTTCCCGAAGGAGAAGATCGCCCGGCTGGAGGAACAGCTGGCGATCGTCACCGGGCTGTGGGAGACCGAGGTCGGCGAGACCTTCAGCTACGACGGCACCTACTACCAGCTCACCGACTCGCCCGCGCTGCCCAAGCCCGCGCAGTCCCGGGTGCCGGTGCTCATCGGCGGCCACGGAGTGTCCCGTACGCCGCGCCTCGCGGGCCGGTACGCGGACGAGTTCAACATGCCGTTCGCGTCGGTCGAGGACAGCGGGAGCCAGTTCGGCCGGGTGCGGGCCGCCGCGGAGGAGGCCGGGCGCAAGGGCACCGACCTCGTCTACTCCAACGCGCTCGTCGCCTGCGTGGGCAAGGACGACGCCGAGGTGGCCCGCCGGGCGGCCTCGATCGGCCGTGAGGTGGCGGAGCTGAAGGCCAACGGCCTGGCGGGTTCCCCGGCCGAGGTCGTCGACAGGATCGGCCGTTTCGCGGAGGTCGGCTCCCAGCGGATCTACCTCCAGATCCTCGACCTCGACGACCTGGACCACCTGGACCTCATCTCCTCCCAGGTCCAGTCCCAGCTCTGAGGGCCGGGTCGGGCCGGGTCGGGCCGGCCGGGCAACGGCATTAGGCTTCCGGCTTCCGGCTTCCGGGTGCCGACACAGGGCGCCGCGTCGGTCCGCGTGCTGTCACGTCGCGGTCGGCGCGGCACCCGCCACGCCGGCGGCGCCCGCGGCCTCCACGGCGGCGGCGACGAAGGAGGCGACCAGGGTCCGGCGGTCGGTCTGCGACCACGCGAGGACGAGGCGGCTGGTCGGAGCGTCGGTCACCGGCCGGTAGACGAGGTCCGGGAACCGGGGCCGGGCGAGTGACCGCGGCAGCATCGCGACGGTCCGGCCGAGCCTGATCATCTGCATGACCTCGGTGATGTCCGAGACCTCGGGCCCTTCGACACCCTTGGGCGCTCCCGTCCAGCCGACTCCTCGCCAGCGCGGCAGCGTCTCGCCGGCGAGGTCGGCCAGACTCAGCGCGGTGCGGGAGGCGAGCCGGTGCCCGGGCGGCAGGATCGCGACGCGCCCTTCGACCGCCAGCGTCTCGTGGTCCAGGCCGGTCATGTCGTCGAAGGGCAGGTACAGCAGCCCCACATCGGCCCGCCCGTCGAGGATGTGGTCGGCGCGGTCGGTGGCCCCGCCGAACAGGATGTCCACCTGCCGTGCTTCCGGCCGCTGCGCGTAGGCGGCCAGGATGCCCGACAGGAGGTCCGCGTCCCCGCCGGGTTTGATCACCAGGCGCAGCTGCGCCTGGCGGTCACCGGCCCGGCGTGCCTTCTCGGCTGCCGCGCCGACCGCGTTGAGCGCGTGCCGGCCGTGGTGCAGCAGCGCTTCGCCCGCCGGGGTCAGCGCGACGTGCCGACTCGAACGCTCCAGCAGCTTCACCCCCAGCCGTGACTCAAGCCGCTGGACGGTTTTCGACAACGCGGGCTGGGCGATCGTCAAGCGGGCCGCGGCATGACCGAAATGCAGTTCCTCGGCCAGTGCGACGAAGTACTCCAGCTCGCGCGTCTCCAGATCTGCCATGCCTGGAGGGTATCCCTGATGGCCTTTCACTGATTCCTGTCAGGAATCGATTGAGAACCGAGGGATCTTGGACGCGGGTGACAAACGCCTGTTCACTGAAGGCATGATTCATCACACGACGATCGTGGCGTTCGACAATCCGATTCCCGAGAACGAGCTGAACCAGTACCTGAAGGAGTTCGAGGAACTCGTGATGGGCTCCGGTGTGGTCGAGACGTTCTCGGCCAGGCCCCACATCCGGGTGCCCGGTGACGACCATGCCCCCGTGGCCGTGGCCAGCGCGGTCATGCAGTTCGGCATCGCGGACCTCGACGCCCTCAACGCGGCCTTCACCATTCCGGGCGCCGGCGACCTCATCAAGCGCTGGCAGAGCCGCTATCCGAACAAGGCGATCTGGGTCAACCACGAGCCGCTGACCTGAGCCACTGACCTGAGCCGCTGACCTGAGCAAAAAGGTCTCCACTTGGAGCAGCCGCGCTACAGCAGCCGCGCTACCGAGCCGTGCTACCTCGGCAGGGCCGGTGCGGCTGTTCCGCCGGAGGCCAGGGCGATGAGGGTGTCGAGCACGGTTTCGAGAGCCCGGGTGTCGCGGTGGACCTGCGCGAGGAGCAGGCCCCCCTGGAGCGCGGCGAGAAAGGTGACGGCGAGGTCGTCCGGGTCGGTCTCGTCCGCGAGCCGCCCGGCGGCGTGCAGGGTTCGCAGGCCGTCGCCGATGGTGGCTGACCATCTGTCGAATCCGGCGGCGAGCAGGGCGCGGGCCTCGGGGTCGGCCTCGGCGAGTTGGCCGCTGAGCGATCCGAGGGGGCAGCCTCCCTTGGCTTCGGTGCTCTTCGCCTGGTCGATCACCATGTCCCGCCAGGCCCCGAGCCCTTCGATGCTGCCGAGGTCGGCCTCGCGCTGGTTGCCCAGGATGGTGTCGGCCTGGTGGTCGATGACCGCCTGGAGCAACTCCTCCTTGCCGGCGAAGTAGTGGTAGAGCTGTGATCCGCTGACCTCCGCCGCCGCCCGCACGTCATCGAGCGTGGTGGCCGCGACACCCCGCTCGTGGATCAGCCGGGCGGCGGCGTCCACGATCCGCGCCCGCGTACGTGCTCCCTTGGCGGTCAGCTTCGGCAGGTTCCGCGTCTCGGTGCTCATGACACCCACTCTAACATTTCTGGGTTTGACAACCCATTCCACGTGACGGAGAGTGGGTTGTGCAACCCATTTTGGGAGTGAGCTGGAGCGAACGGAAAGAGGCCCCGCATGATCCTTGTCACCACGGCCGGGAAGGTCGGCTCCGAAGCGGTGCGGCTGCTCGCCGAGCGGCAGGAGCCGGTCCGGGTGCTGGTCCGCGACCCCGCGAAGGCAATGGCACTGGCGGACGCGGGCGCGCACGTCGTCGTCGGCGACCTGGCGGCGCCTGCGAGCATCGACGCGGCGATGGCGGGCGTGACCGCGGTGGTGCTGGTCAGTCCCGCCGTGCCCGCGCAGGAACTGAACGTCGTCGCCGCCGCCGCACGGGCCGGGGTCGGCCACATCGTCAAGGCCACCAGCAAGGCCTCGCCCGATGCGCCGATCGCCCGGCGGCGCGGGCAGAGCGAGATCGAGGCCGGGCCGGCCGCCTGCGGGGTGCCCCACACCCTGCTGCGTTCGAACGCCTATATGCAGAACGTCCTCGCGTCGGCGCCCGAGATCGCCAGGACCGACGGCTTCGGCTCGGCGGCCGGCAAGGGACGGACAGGCATGGTCGACGCCCGGGACGTGGCGGCGGTGGCCGCCGGGATCGTAGCCGCGCCCGCCGCGCACGCCGGCAGGACGTACTGGCTCTCCGGCCCGCGGTCGGTCTCCAACGACGACGTGGCCGCCGTGCTCTCCGGGCTGCTGGGCCGGACCATCACCTACCGGGAACTCGGCTTCGAGGAGCACAAGGACGCGATGATCCGCGCCGGAGTCCCCGAGCAGGTCGCCCACATGAACGCCCAGGCGTTCAGCCTGACCGCTGAAGGCGACGCCGAGTGGGTCACCCAGGACGTGCCGACCCTGCTGGGCCGCCCGGCGCGCTCGTTCGAGCAGTTCGCCGCCGACCACGCCGCCTCGTTCGCGTAGCCGTCGCACAGCCAGAGAAGAAGGAATCTTCGACCATGACGCTTCAGGCCAGTCTTCAGGACGCACTCCAGGACACACTTCAGGACAAGACCGCACTCGTGACGGGCGCCACCTCGGGTATCGGCCGCGCCGTCGCGCAGCGCCTGGCCCGCCACGGCGCGCGGGTGATCGTGACCGGTCGCGACAAGCAGCGCGGTGAAGAGGTCGTCGCCGGGATCGAGGCGGAGGGAGGCAGGGCCAGGTTCCTCGCCGCCGATCTCGCGGACTTCGACGACGTGCGGCGCCTCGCCGGGGAAGCGGCGGACGTCGACATCCTCGTGAACAACGCCGGTGTGGCCCTGGGCGGCCCGACCGAGCAGACCGCGCAGGAGGACTTCGACCTCGTCTTCGCCGTCAACGTCAAGGCGCCGTTCTACCTGACCGCGGCGATCGCCCCGCGGATGGCCGCCCGTGGTGGCGGCGCCATCATCAGCATCTCGACCATGGCGGCGACCATCGGCATGAGCGGCCTGGCCGCCTACGGAGCCTCCAAGGCCGCGATCGAGGCCCTGACCAGGTCCTGGACCGCCGAGTTCGGCCCGCGGGGCGTACGGGTCAACGTCGTGGCCCCCGGACCGACCCGCACACCGGCGAGTGCCGCGATGGGCGAGATGTTCGACACGCTGGCCGCAGCCGTGCCGGCGCAGCGAGGAGCGGATCCCGACGAGATCGCCGCGGCCGTCTGCTTCCTCGCCTCCGACGAGGCCGGCTTCATCTACGGGGCGGTGCTGCCCGCCGACGGAGGCCGCGTCGCGATCTGACCAGGCTTCTCAGTGACTTCAGTGACTCTGACTCAGTGACTCAGTGACTCAGTGGCCCGCGACGGCTCATGGCTCAGTGGTCGGTGAGCAGGCCGGCGTCGTGGGCCAGGACGGCGGCCTGTACGCGGTTGGCGCAGCCGGTGCGGGTCAGGATTCTGCTGATGTGCGCCTTGACCGTGCCGGCGCTCAGATACAGCTGATCGGCGATCTCCGCGTTGGACAGACCGGTGCCGAGCAACCGCAGGACGTCCCGTTCGGCCGGGGTCAGCTCCTCGGTCCTGCGCAGGGCGGCCTCGGTGTCCCGGCCGGATCGTACGTGCCGTTCCAGCAGTTGGCGGGTGATGCGGGGCGCCAGGGCCGGTTCCCCGCTCGCGGCGAGCCGTACGGCGTCGATCAGCTCGACGGGGCCGGTGTCCTTGAGGAGGAATCCGCTCGCACCGGCCCGCAGAGCGCGCGTCACACTCGCCTCCTCGCCGAACGCCGTGAGCATCACGACGTACGTGCGGGGGGAGACGCGGGCGATGTCCTCGGCGGCCGCGATCCCGTCCCTGCCCGGCATCTGGATGTCGAGCAGGGCCACATCGATGTCCTGCGTGCGGCACGCCGCGGCGGCTTCCAGGCCGTCGCCCGCCTCGGCCACCACCTCGATGTCCTCGGCGTTCTCCAGGATCAGCCGGATCCCGACGCGCATCAGCGCCTCGTCGTCGGCGACCAGAACTCGGATCATCAGCTCATCTTAGGGCTGCCGTCAGCAGCAGGAACACGAGGAAGCCCACCGTCGGCAGGACCACCAGCACCGCCGCGCACCCGGCCCCCAGGACACGCGGCCACGTCAGGACCTCGTCCGACAGCGGGGATCGGCCCACTCCCGGCCCGGGACCGGATCCGGTGCTGGACCCAGGGCTGGACCCAGGGCTGGATTCAGGGGTGAGTCCCGCGGGCGTGGGCGTGGGCGTGGGCGCGTTGCCGTTCGCCTGAAGTGGCAACCAGGCCGCCACGCGGAAGCCGCCGTCGGCCAGGGCACCCGCCTCGAAACCGCCGCCGAGCAGCGAGATCCGCTCCTGAAGTCCCGCCAGGCCACTGCGAGTTCCGCCCTGGGAACGGTTGTCCGCACGCGGTACGCCGTTGGTGACGGACACCTCGATACCGGCGCCCACACTCCTGACCTCCACCCGGGTGGGTGCCCCGGACGCGTGTTTCAGTACGTTCGTCAGCCCTTCGCGGACCACCCGGTGGACCGCCTGCCGGGTGCGGTCGTCCACCGCCGCCGCGTCGGGCACGGACCAGCCGAGTTCGACCGCGCCGCCCGTCCGCCGGGACTCCGCCACCAGGGCGGTGATGTCCTCGCGCGTTCCCCGCTCGCTCCCGGACTCGTCAGCCGTGTCCGCGTCGTGGCGCAGTACGCCGAGGATCTCGCGCAGTTCCGCCATGGCCGTACCGGCGGTCGTACGCAGCAACTCGGCCTGTCCGGAGAGGGGAGGCGCCTGGCGCGCGGCGGCGAGTTCCAGCGCCCCGGCATGCACCGAGATCAGGCTCAGCCGGTGCCCCAGGAGATCGTGCATCTCGCTCGCGATCCGGTTCCGTTCCTCAAGACGGGCGGTCGAGGCGCTCAGCGAACGGGCCTGCTCCAGATAGTCGTTGCGCTCCCGGAGCAGGTCGACCAGGAACCGCCGCTGCCCCAGCAGGGTTCCGGCGAGGGCGGGGAGCAACACGAGCAGCACGGCGGAGATCCCGTTGCCCGCCAGGTCCAGCGGCAGGTTCCGCCACCGGGGGATCGCCAGGACGACGGTCAGCAGCACCACGACGGCGCAGGCCGTGCCGACGGTCTGCCAGGCCCGCCGCGTCGGAGCGATACGCCGGGTGGCGGACAGCACGATCAGCGGAACCGCCGCCAGCGTCCATATGCTGACGCCCACGACCAGCGGAGCGACGCCGAGGACCGCAGCGACCGGCCGGGTCCGCCGCGCGGCGACGAGCAGTGTCGCCCACAGCGCTTCGAGTGCCGCCAGGACGGGCCGGTCCGGCGTCACCAGCAGCAGCGGGATCAGTCCGAAGGCGGCCGTCAGGGCGCAGAGCAGCCCCTCGGCGCGGACCGTCCGGCGGGGAGCCGCGCGTACCGCCGCCCAGCTCTCGGCCGCCGCGTCCCGTATGCGCCCGGGGACACCGGCCGGCCCGCGCAAGCCCGGCCGCACGGGAGGCTGCCCCGAGTCCTCGGACACCTGACTCGTCATCACTTCTGCTCCTGCTCCTGTACGTGCTCCTGTACGTGCCGGTGGCCTCGGCGCCGTGGACCCGCCGGGAGGAGGAACGGTAGCTCCGGCGGTGACGGTCGTCGGCCGGGGCTCCCCGGTGTCACGCGCCCAACCGGAGGCGCAACTCGGCCCGCAGGGCGGCCAGATCCACCTGACCGGAAGCCCGCAGCAGTCGTACGACCGAGCCCGCGTCGGCCTCCGCCGCGGGTTCACCGAGCAGCGCGGACAGCAGATGGACCGTACCGACCGTGGGGGAGCCGTGCTCGGCGGCGGTGAGCTGCGCGACCGCCATGAGCTTGTCGACGGCGGGGGACAACCGCACATCGGCAGCGTCGGTGGCTCCGGCAGCGTCGGCGACAGCGGACGCCGGCGCCGAGGTGGCCGCCGCCAGGGTCAGGGAAGTCTGCCGCACCCCGTGCCGGCGCAACAGGGCCGGGGCCGCGTTGGCCGCCGCGAGGCTCTCGGGAAGCGACCGGCCGGCGACGGACAGGGCGCGGTCCAGGGCCAGGATGCCCAGCAGGAGGTCCACGGGCTCGGCCGCGGCGCGCCCGCACCGTACCGCCTGCCGTACGGCCTCGACGGACACCGCGAACAGCACCGGCGAGCCGTTCTGGCCGGACCCCGAGGTCCACGACGTGAACGCGCGGGTCAGGCGGTTGCCGCTCTTGCCCAGGGTCCCGGCCCGGCGGAGCAGGGTGACACCGCGGGACTCCGGACCCTCGCTCTGCGCCGACTGCGCCGACTGTGCGGACTGCGCCGACTGCGCGGAGGCGCCGGCGGCCTGTCCGTCGAGCGCCGTTGCCGCGGCGGCCGGGTCCAGCCTCCGCAGCAGCAGCGCTTCGCGGGCCCTGCTGTCGGGCAGGTCCACCAGGGCGCGGGCCACGTGCCGGCAGCGCACCGAGACCGTCCCTTCGGCGCGGGCCGACCCGATCGCGCGCAGCAGGCACATACGCAGCGCCCCGGTCATCCGGGGCTGTGCCTGATCGCTCCGCGGGGCGGCTCCGCGTGAGGCGGCTCCGCGCGAGCCGAGGCCGAGACGCCACTGCGCCTCGCGCCAGGCGGTGTCGACCTCATGCGCGTCGACCTCGTGTACGTCGGCATCCTGCGCGTCGCCATCGACGGCGGCCGGTGCGTCCGGGCCCTCGTCGTCGTTCGCCCAGCCACGGTCCCCCCGCCCGGAGATCAGGCCGCTCAGCGAACCGGCGGCCCGCATGCCGGGGGTGATGGCCGCACCGGCGTCCGTGTCCCCCATGACGAGCGCGGCCAGCACGGTCTCCGTACCCACGACCGGTGACTCGCGCCTGACCGCGCCGCGCAGGGCCTCCACGAGCAGATCCATGACATCGGGCTCGAACTCCGTGGTCGCTCCGGTCGTCGATCGCTGCTCCTCGTCCTGGTCCTGGCCCTGGTGCTGGTCCTGGTGCTGGTCCATCGAGCGTCCCCCTCGGTATGCGGTGGTCTGATGCGAACGACGCTAGGCGCACGCCCCGGAGCCCCGCGTCGGCCGACTGGCCGGCCTCCCGGTCCGACTGTCCAGTCTTCCGGTCCGAACGGCCCGCCTCCCGGTCCGAACGGCCGCCGCCCCGGCCGCGGTCGGTCCGCGGTGCAGCGGCGCACGTAGTACCGCGGTACCACCTCCTCGCGACGATTCAGACCGCGGTACCACGGGATCGGCCGGGCCGGGAACCAGACTTCGTGGTGAGCGCGCCAGGACCGTCCGGTGCGGAAGCCGAGGAAGCAACGCGATGATCGAGGCACAGCAACTGACCAAGAGGTACGGCGAGAAGACGGCCACGGACCGGCTCGACTTCGTCGTACGGCCGGGTTCCGTGACCGGCTTTCTCGGCCCCAACGGCGCGGGGAAGTCCACCACCATGCGCATGATCGTCGGGCTCGACGCCCCGACGAGCGGCTCCGTGACGGTGGGTGGCCGCCGCTACGCGCGGCACCGGGCGCCTTTGCAGGAAGTCGGCGCGTTGCTGGAGGCGAAGTCCATCCACCCGGGACGCTCGGCGTTCCAGCACCTCAACGCGCTGGCGCTGACCCACGGAATTCCGCGGAGCAGGGTGCACGAGGTCATCGAGCTCGCGGGCCTGGAGAGCGTGGCGAAGAAGCGGGCCGGTGCCTTCTCGCTCGGCATGGGCCAGCGGCTCGGCATCGCGGCGGCACTGCTGGGCGATCCCCAGACGGTGATGCTGGACGAGCCGGTGAACGGGCTGGACCCCGAGGGTGTGCTGTGGATCCGCAACCTGCTGACGGGGCTCGCGGCCGAGGGCCGCACGGTGTTCGTGTCGTCGCACCTGATGAGCGAGATGGCGCTGGTGGCGGACCATCTGATCGTCGTGGGCCGCGGGCGGCTGCTGGCGGACACCACCGTGCACGATCTGATCCGCGAGGCGGGCGGCGACACGGTGAACGTGACCACGCAGGAGCCGACGCGCCTGCGCGAGGCGCTGGCAGGCCCGGACGTCGACATCACCGGCCGGCCCGGCTCCGAGGAACTGCAGGTGCGCGGAGTGAGCGCGCGTGACATCGGGCTCAGGGCGGCGCAGCACGGGATCGCGCTGTTCGAACTGAGCCAGAAGACGGTGTCGTTGGAGGAGGCGTTCATGGATCTCACCAAGGACGCCGTCGAGTACCACGGCTCCACGGCCGGCATCGAGTCCCCCGGGAGGGCGGCATGAGCACCACCATGACCTTGACGACGACCGAGTCTCCCGAGACCGGCCCCGCACCGCGCCCCGTCCACCGGGTGACCGGCCTGGGCGTGCTGCGCTCGGAGTGGGCCAAGCTGTGGTCGCTGCGCTCGACGTGGATCACGCTGGGCCTCGGCCTGGTGTTCCTGGTGGCGGTGGGTGTGATCGCCGCCATGCAGTACTCGTCGCAGTTCGACTCCGGCAATCCCATGGAGGACGACTTCGCCGACTCGACGGCCGTCAGCCTGGCCCTGTTCGGCACGATGTTCGCGCAACTGGCACTGGGCGTGCTGGGCGTGCTGATCACCGCCGGTGAGTACTCGACCGGCATGATCCGCTCGACGCTGGCCGCGGTGCCGCGCCGGCTGCCCGTCCTGTGGGCCAAGTCGGCCGTGTTCGGGCTGGTCGCGCTGGTGGTGGGGATGGTCGGCGCGTTCGGTACGTTCCTGTTGGCCAGCGGCATCGTGGACGGTACGGACGCGGCCATGGGTCTGTCGGACACCGGTGTCGTACGCAGCCTGCTGGGCGCGGGGCTCTACCTCTGCCTCATCGGGGTGATCGGCGCGGCGCTGGGGTCCCTGATGCGATCGGTGGCAGGCGGGATCTCGGTCCTGGTCGCCACCCTGATGCTGGTCCCGGGGCTGATGACGCTGCTGCCGAACGCCTGGGAGGAGAATCTCACCCCGTACCTGCCCAGCAGCGCGGGCGAGTCGATGTTCGCCCTGACGCACGACTCCACGACCTTGTCGCCGACGGCCGGGCTGCTGGTCTTCCTCGGCTGGACGCTTCTCGCGCTGGGCGGGGCGGCGTACCGGATGGTACGCCGCGACGTCTGACGGCGCCGGTACGCAGCGACGTCCGACGGCCCGCACCATGGACAGGTGATATCCGTGACCACCACCACCGACGACATCAGCGCGATGGGCCCGTTCGTCGGCCGCCTGGGCCGGTTCGGCGAGCGGCTCAGGCAGGCCGAGCGGGCGCATCCGTGGGTGCTTGATGTCGTGGTGGTGGGGCTCGTCTTCGCGCTGTTCTGCCTGCCGGACCTGATGGACGGGGGCGGGTTCGACGACGACGCTCCCCCGGAGGTCCGCGCCGCGTTCGGCGAGCCGTCGGTGGCGGAAATGCTCGCGCTGCAGGCCGGCCTGGTGCTGCCGCTGCTGTGGCGGCGCCGGAGGCCCCTGCCGGTCTTCGGTGCCGTGATGACGGTCTTCATGCTCCAGTGGGCCCTTGATGTCGCCCTGCGCGCGGACGTCGCCCTGCTCGTCGCGCTCTACGGCCTGGCCCTGCGCGGCCGGCCGCGGGAGCTGCCGTGGGCCTGTGGAGCCGTGCTGGGGGCCACGGCGCTGGTCACGGTGCGGGTGTCGGTGGCCGTCACCTTCTGGGTCGCGCTGTTCTTCCTGCTCAGCGCCGCGACCGCGGCCCTGGCGCTCGGACTGATGGTACGGATCCGGCGGGCCCAGGTCGCCGGACTGCGGGAGCGGGCGGAGCGCCTGGAGATCGAACGCGATCAGCGCAGCAGGCTGGCGGTCGCCACCGAGCGCGCCAGGGTGGCCCGCGAGATGCACGACATCGTGGGCCACAACCTGTCCGTCATGATCACGCTCGCCGACGCCGGAGCGTACGCCACCGACGTCACTCCCCACCGGAGCAAGGAGGCGCTCCTGCTCATCGGCGACACCGGCCGTCAGGCACTGGGCGAGCTGCGGCGTGTGCTCGGCCTGCTGCGTGAGTCCGCCAAGGGGCGCCCCCGCGACGCCGAGCTCAGCCCGCAGCCCGGTATCGCGGACATCGACGCCCTGTGCGCGGGCGTACGGGCCGCCGGTCTTGAGGTCGTCTACCGGACGGGCGGGAACCTGACCGCCCTGGACGACGGCGTGCAGCTGACGGTCCACCGCATCGTGCAGGAGGCGCTGACCAACACCCTCAAGCACGCCGGTGCCGGCAGCCGTGTCGGCCTCGCGATCACCATGGAGGGCAGTCGGCTGAACCTCCGTATCCACGACACCGGCGCGGCCGGCCGTACGGCGCAACCGTCGAACGAGGAAGGACACGGCCTGGTGGGGATGCGTGAACGAGTGGCTCTCTACGAGGGGAGCCTGAGCGCGGGACCCGCGCCCGGCGGAGGATGGACGGTGGAAGCCGCTCTCGACCTCACCCCCCGAGGCGGTCTCACCCCCGGGGGCGGTCCCACCTTCCGCCGAGGCGGTGCGTCATGACCACGGTGCTCATCGTCGACGACCAGGACCTGCAGCGCTTCGGTTTCCGCGTGCTGCTGGAGTCGGTGCCCGAGACCGAGGTGGTCGGCGAGGCCGCGCACGGCGCCGAGGCCGTCCGCAAGGCCGCCGAACTGCGGCCCGACGTCGTTCTCATGGACGTACGCATGCCGGGCATGGACGGCATCGAGGCGACCCGCCGCATCGTCGCCTCCGGCGGTCGCTCCCGTGTTCTCGTCCTGACCACCTTCGACCTGGACGAATACGCCCACGCCGCGCTCCGCGCCGGCGCCAGCGGCTTCCTCCTCAAGGATGCCCGCCCCGAGGAACTGCTCGCCGGTATACGTGCCGTCGCCGGGGGCGACGCCGTGGTCGCCCCTGCCCTCACCCGCCGCCTCCTGGACGAGTTCGCCCATCACCTGCCCGCTCGCGCCGAGGACCCCACCAAGGACCCTGTCGAGGACCCGCGGCTGACCTCCCTCACCCACCGCGAGCGCGAGATCCTCGTCGTCATCGGCAGGGGCTGGACCAACGGTGAGATCGCCGCCCGGCTCGTCCTGTCCGAGTCCACGGTCAAAACCCACGTCGGCCGCATCCTGGCCAAGATCGGCGCCCGCGACCGCGTCCAGGCCGTGATCCTGGCCTACGACCTCGGACTCGCCCGGTCCCCCACCGACTGAGCAGGCGAAGGCCGCGGAGCGAAAATCCCCGAGTGCGCCGGGGAGGGTCGCTGTACGTTGTGCGGACAACCGTCAACTGTCCCCAGCTCAGCAGCCATTTCGAGGCAGACTCACCGTGTTCCTGACGATCAGTACGACCGGCGCCCCCGACCGACCCGCGACCGACCTCGGCTTCCTGCTGCACAAGCATCCCGACAACGCGCAGGTGTTCCCGACCTCCTACGGCAGGGCCCACGTCCTCTACCCCGAGGCGAGCGCGGAGCGCTGCACGGCGGCGTTGCTCCTGGAGGTCGACGCGGTCGCCCTGGTCCGGCGCGGCAAGGGCAAGGGCCGCGGCGGAGCACCGGACGCGGCTCTCGCGCAGTACGTCAACGACCGCCCGTACGCCGCCTCCTCGCTCCTCGCCGTCGCGCTGAGCAGCGTGTTCTCCAGCGCGATGAAGGGCACCTGCCATGCCAGGCCCGAGCTGCCCGGGCAGCCGCTGCCGCTGCGCGTCGAGGTGCCCGCACTGCCGGCCCGCGGCGGCGCCGATGTCGTACGCGCGCTCTTCGAGCCGCTCGGGTGGGCGGTGAGCGCGGAACCCGTGCCGCTGGACACCGAGTTCCCGCAGTGGGGTGACTCCCGGTACGTACGCCTCGTACTGGAGGGTGAGCAGCGCCTCGCCGACGCGTTGCGGCAGCTGTATGTCCTCCTCCCGGTGCTCGACGACGCCAAGCACTACTGGGTCTCCTCCGACGAGGTGGACAAGCTGCTGCGGGCCGGGGAGGGCTGGCTGTCGGACCACCCGGAGCAGAAGCTCATCACCAGCCGCTATCTGTCGCGCCGTTGGTCGCTCACCCGGCAGGCCATGGAGCGGCTGGAACTCGTACGCCTCGCCGAGACGGACGACAGCGTGGTCGGGGAGATCGACAACGCCGTCGACGAGCAGACGGACACCGAGGAGCAGCCCGTACCGCTCGCCGTCCGGCGGCGGGACGCGATCCTGGCCGCGCTGGCGGCGACCGACGCCGCCAGGGTGCTCGATCTCGGCTGCGGGCAGGGCCAGTTGGTGCAGGCGCTGCTGAAGGACACGCGCTACACCGAGATCGTCGGAGTCGACGTGTCGATGCGGGCGCTCACCATCGCCTCGCGGCGGCTCAAGCTGGACCGGATGGGGGAGCGGCAGGCCGAACGCGTCACGCTCGTCCAGGGCTCGCTCGCGTACACCGACAAGCGGCTCAAGGGGTACGACGCCGCCGTGCTCAGCGAGGTGATCGAACACCTCGACCTGCCGCGGCTGCCCGCCCTGGAGTACGCGGTGTTCGGCTCCGCGCGCCCCAGGACGGTGATCGTGACAACGCCGAACGCCGAGTACAACGTCCGCTGGGAGACCCTCCCGGCCGGCCACGTCCGGCACCGCGACCACCGCTTCGAGTGGACCCGCGCCGAGTTCGCGGCCTGGGCGGAGGCGGTGGCCGAACGGCACGGCTACGGCGTGGAGTTCGTACCGGTCGGACCCGACGACCCCGAGGTGGGGCCACCTACCCAGATGGCCGTCTTCACGGTCACCACCGAGAACAAGAGCGCCACGAGGGAGGAGAAGGCCGCATGAGCGACACCAACGACACCAACGGAACCAACGGAAGCAGTGAGAGCAACGGGACCGTCGGATCCGACGAGACCCGGGTGCGTACGCTGCCCGTCACCGACCTCTCCCTCGTCGTGCTGGTCGGCGCCTCAGGCTCGGGCAAGTCCACCTTCGCGCGGCGGCACTTCAAGCCGACCGAGGTGATCTCGTCGGACTTCTGCCGTGGTCTCGTCGCCGATGACGAGAACGACCAGAGCGCCGGCCGGGACGCCTTCGACGTCCTGCACTACATCGCGGGCAAGCGGCTCGCGGCGGGCCGGCGCACCGTCGTGGACGCGACCAACGTGCAGCAGGAGGGCCGCAAGCAGCTGATCGAGCTCGCCAGGAAGCACGACGTGCTGCCCATCGCCATCGTGCTCGACGTGCCCGAGCAGGTGTGCGCCGAGCGCAACGCCTCGCGCACCGACCGAGCCGACATGCCGCGCCGCGTCATCCAGCGGCACATCCGCGAACTGCGGCGCTCACTGCGGCACCTGGAGCGCGAGGGCTTCAGGAAGGTGCACGTCCTGCGGGGCGTGGCGGAGGCCGAGACCGCCGAGGTCCGCACCGAGAAGCGGTACAACGACCTGACCCACCTCACCGGACCGTTCGACATCATCGGCGACATCCACGGCTGCGCCTCCGAACTGGACGCGCTGCTGGGCAAGTTGGGCTACGTGGACGGCGTGCACCCCGAGGGGCGTACGGCCGTGTTCGTCGGCGACCTCGTCGACCGCGGCCCCGACTCGCCGGGCGTCCTGCGCCGGGTGATGTCCATGGTCGGCTCGGGCGACGCCCTGTGCGTGCCGGGCAATCATGAAAACAAGTACGGCCGGCACCTCAAGGGCCGCAAGGTCCAGCACACCCACGGCCTCGCCGAGACCATCGAGCAGATGGAGCGCGAGAGCGACGAGTTCAAGCAGCAGGTGCGGGAGTTCGTGGACGGGCTCGTCAGCCACTACGTCCTCGACGGCGGCGGCCTCGTCGTCTGCCACGCGGGACTGCCCGAGAAGTACCACGGCCGTACGTCGGGCCGGGTGCGCTCGCACGCGTTGTACGGCGAGACCACCGGCGAGACCGACGAGTTCGGGCTGCCGGTGCGCTACCCGTGGGCCGAGGACTACCGGGGCCGGGCGGCGGTCGTCTACGGCCACACACCCGTGCCGGAGGCCACCTGGCTGAACAACACCATCTGCCTGGACACCGGAGCGGTGTTCGGCGGCAAGCTCACCGCGCTGCGCTGGCCGGAGCGCGAACTCGTCGACGTACCGGCCGAGCGGGTCTGGTACGAGCCGGTCAAGCCGCTGGCCTCCGAGGCCCCCGGCGGCCACGAGGGACGGCCGCTGGACCTCGCCGACGTACAAGGCCGGAGGATCGTCGAGACCCGGCACGCGGGACGGATCTCCGTACGTGAGGAGAACGCGGCCGCGGCCCTGGAGGTCATGAGCCGCTTCGCCGTGGACCCGCGCCTGATGCCGTACCTGCCGCCGACCATGGCACCCACCGCCACGTCGCGGGTCGAGGGCTACCTGGAGCACCCGGCCGAGGCCTTCGAGCAGTACCGGGCAGAAGGCGTCGCGCGGGTCGTGTGCGAGGAGAAGCACATGGGGTCGCGGGCGGTGGCGCTGGTGTGCCGGGACGCGGCGACCGCGCGCGAGCGGTTCGGGGCGTCCGGAGTCACCGGCGCGCTCTACACCCGTACCGGGCGGCCCTTCTTCGACGACCCGGCGATGGCCGAGGAGATCCTCGGCCGGGTACGGGACGCCGTCACGGAGGCCGGTCTGTGGGAGGAGCTGACGACGGACTGGATACTGCTCGACGCCGAGCTGCTGCCCTGGTCGCTGAAGGCGTCCGGACTGCTGCGCTCGCAGTACGCGGCCGTCGGCGCCGCGGCCGGGGCGGTGTTCCCGGGAGCGGTGGCCGCCCTCGAAGCCGCCGCGGCACGGGGCGTGGACGTGGGGGACCTGCTGGCCAAGCAGCGGGAACGGGCCGCCGACGCGGCCTCCTTCACCGACGCCTACCGGCGGTACTGCTGGCCCACGTCCGGCCTGGAAGGGGTGCGGCTCGCCCCGTTCCAGATCCTCGCCACCCAGGGCCGCAGCCTGGCGGGCGTGCCGCACGACGAACAGCTCGCCCTGATCGACCGGCTGGTGACGGCCGACCCGTCCGGGATGCTGGCGACCACCCGGCGCCTCTACGTCGACCCGGCCGACCCGGCGTCGGTGCGGGCGGGGATCGACTGGTGGCTGGAGATGACCGGCCGCGGCGGCGAGGGCATGGTCGTCAAGCCGCTCGGCGCGCTGGTGCGCGGCGAGGGGGGCCGCCTGGTCCAGCCCGGCATCAAGTGCCGGGGCCGCGAGTACCTGCGGATCATCTACGGCCCGGAGTACACACGCCCCGAGAATCTCGACCGGCTGCGGGGCCGTTTCCTCAACCACAAGCGCTCACTGGCCCTGCGCGAGTACGCCCTGGGCCTGGAGTCCCTGGACCGGCTCGCCGAGGGGGAGCCGCTGTGGCGGGTGCACGAGGCGGTGTTCGGGGTGCTGGCGCTGGAGTCGGAGCCGGTGGATCCTCGGCTGTGACGACGCTGTGGCCCGCCTGCCCGGACACCGGGTGTTCGTGAAGCCGGGTGTTCTTGAAGGCGTTCGCCCCGGGGTGGACGCCTTCAGGGCGTAGGTTCGGCCCATGGTGTCAACTTCGCCTGTTTCACCAGGTGTTGCCGTGCTAATTTCGTCGATCGGTCAGGAGTGCCGGCTCATGGGGGAAGGTCGGTGGTGACGGCGCCAGGATTAGGCGAGTTCGGACGTGCGCCAGGCGGTGACCTGCTGTTTCGCTTGACCGAGGCGCTCTGCGGCCTGAGTTGTCTGGAAGACCAGCCGGGCCGGGTGTACTTCGCGGGGCTGCTCTCCGAGCAGTTGAACCATCGTGTCGATGTTCGCGGAACCAAACAGCGTGAGGACGCCATCGCGCTCGCGCGTGCGGCGTTGAGCGTCGTGGGCGGGGAACGCGTGCTGGTGGAGGTGGTGCGGGTCTTCGAGGGAGCCCCTGGCGCCGCCAGGATCGAGCGGTTGCTCGTACCCGTGCCGGAGCACGACGGCCGGACCGGGCCACTGACCGGGCCACTGGCCGGTCCGCTCTCCCGGGAAGACGTCCGTTCCGCCCTCACGCTTCTCGCGGCGGCGGAGCCGAAACTGCCCGAGGTCGGCATACGGGACGCTCTGGCCAGAGAGCTGCACCTCGACCTTCCGTCAGGCTTCTCGGTGCTCCAGCTCTTCACCCACGTGCTGGAGCTGAACGTCCAGCCCGACGGAGTTCCCCCGGCCGTCCTGCTGATGGATCACGCGGCCGAGCTGGCGGAGGCTCCGGGCCGGAAACTCGCCCTGTCCGCCTGGACCCGTCGCTGGGCGGACCACGCCGGCCTGCTTGCGGAACTGGAGCGGCGCAAGGCCGAGCGCGCCGCGGTCGGCGTCGATCCGACGATTCCACGGTGCCTGGTCGTGGCGGTGGACCCCGCGCGTGACGGTTCCGGTGACATCGTGGTCCGCCCGTGGCTGAACACCGTGCCGGGCCGGTGGCAGCCGCAGCCGGCCGAACCCGAGACGACCAGCCTCGAAGGCCTCGCCCCGGCGGTCGAGCGCGCACTGCGGCAGGTCGTCCGACTGCTGCCGGCACAGCACAAGCAGGCCCGTACGGGCGCGGAACCCGTGCCCCCGTACGTCGAGTTCGTGCTCCCCTACGACCTGCTCAACCATGACGTCGCCGGGATGAAGTTCAGGACCGGCGACGGAAAGCCCCTGTCCCTGGGCCTGAAGTACGGGGTGCACCTGCGGAGCCTGGAGCGGATGCGCACGGACGACACCCTGGTCAGATCGCAATGGCTGGAGCGCTGGGACACGCTGCAGAACAACGGCATCGTGGTCCACGGCTGGCGCAGGCGTGACGCGACGCCGCTCGACGAGTGGCAGGCTTCACTGGCCGCGGAACCGAGTCGTACCGCGGTCGTGCTCGACGCGCCGGACGGAGGAGCCGCGACCGAGGCGCTCAAGGCGACCATCGCCGAGGGAATCGGGCTCGCGGTCTGGGACCGCAGAGGCGAGTTCCAGGAGGTACAGCGCGAAGTGGTCACGGCGGTCTTCGCCGCCGTACCCGCGTCGACGCAGATCCCGCTCGCCGTCCACCGGCTGCGCCGCGGGGCGGAACTGCATGCCGAGGGCCCGCTCCTGCTGGGCCGGCACATCGCCTTCCTCTGGGACGACCCGCATCGGCTCGTCGACATTCAGACCTACGTGGACGACGGACCCGACGGCGACGGCGCCTTTGACGACAGCCGCAGTGAGGAGACCCCGGGATGAGCGGGCGAAACACTGGAAAGCCACAGGACTGGCGGGTGTTCCACGCCACCGGCGTCGTCCCGAGCGGCCCGCCGCCCCAGTTGCCCGAGCCGCCGCCGTGGCGCAGATTCCGTGGCGCCCCGACGCGTCCCCTGCCGAGCGACGACGAGGAGGCCGCTCTGCGCCGGCTGGGGCGGGCCGACGCCGTACCGCAACTGGACGAGGACAGCATCGACATCGTGAACGCGGCTCTGCTGCTGCGTCGCCCCCTGCTGATCACCGGCTCACCGGGGGTGGGCAAGTCCACGCTGGCCTACCTGATAGCCCGCGAACTCGGCCTGGGACGTGTGCTGGAGTGGAACATCGTCAGCCGGACCACGCTGCGCGACGGGCTGTACGCCCACGACGCCCTCGGGCGCGCGCAGGCCATCGCCGCATGGCGGGCCGGCATGAGCGCGACCGGTACGGTGACTGCCCCGGACGGTGACCAGGAGGGCCCCCTGACGCCCGCACTGGGCGACTTCATCACGCTGGGTGCCCTGGGCACCGCGCTGCTGCCGCACGACCGTCCGCGCGTTCTGCTCGTGGACGAACTCGACAAGAGCGACATCGATCTGCCCAACGATCTGCTGCACGTTCTGGAGAACGGCAGTTACGAAGTCCCGGAGCTGGTGCGCGACGCACTGGAAAGCGCGCGAGTGCACACCAGCGACCCGGGACTGTACGCGGTGGTACGGCAGGGACGGGTGGAATGCCGTGAGTTTCCGATCGTGGTGATCACCAGCAACGGGGAACGGGAATTCCCCGCCGCATTCCGCAGGCGCTGCCTTCCGCTGGAGATGCGCACACCCACCCGTGAACAACTGCTCGCCATCGTGGAAAGCCATGTCAGGGCACATCCGCCGGATGTCGAGGCCCTGGTCGACCAGTTCGTCGAAAAGGTGGAGGCGGGTGGTACGCACTCCCTCGACCAGTTGCTCAACGCCGTCCAGCTGACCACGGCAGGGAGCTTCCAGGCCGAAGGGGGTGGGCGTAAACTCATGGAAATGCTGCTGCGCGACCTCGCAAAGGGCCGCTGAATGGACGGTTTACCCCCGGAGCGCGCACCCGGTGCCGGCGAAGACGGAGACGGACCGCAGCCTTTCGCGCCGTTGCCGCAGGAGCGGGCACTGCCCGCCGCTCGGGAGCCGGAGCCGGAGTCGGTTCCACACTGGCAGGAAATCGCCGATGCCCTCTGGCTGGGCGCGCACTGGATCCGCACCGGGCGCCCCGTCGTCGACACGGAACCGCCCGACAGGAGCGAGCCGAAGGACGGCACGGAGCCTGCGCCATCGCCCCCACGGGCCCCCGACATACCACTGGAACCACCTGGCGACGACGCGACCACCGTTCGGCGCCGGCTGCCGGCTCCCGACCCGGAAGGCCCCGAGCAAGTACGTCTGGGCCCGCCCGTTCTTCCCCGGCCACGATCCGCCGCCCCGGGACAGGGCGCCCGCTCGGCCCGGCTGGCCCGTGCCCTCCATCTGCTGGCCCGTCAGGTGCCGTCCCGCGACGCGGTGGAACTGGACGAGGAGACCACGGCGGAGCGGGGAGTCTCCGACGAACTGTGGATGCCGTGGTTCCGGTCCGCCGACGCCATCGCGTTCGACCTGGTCATCCTCATCGACGACGCGCCCACGATGCGCATCTGGGGAGAAGAGACTGCGGCCTTGTCGGCCGCCGCCGAACACAGCGGCGCCTTCCGTGCGGTACGCACCGTCAAGGTGGTGGTGCCACGGACGGGTGAGCCGGCACTGCGCTGGAACGCCGCGCGCACCATGGCGGAGCCCGGGGAGATCCTCAACGGCAGGGGAGACCGGCTGTTTCTCGTCGTGACGGACGGTCTCGCGCACGGCTGGGCGAAATCGGCGGCCGACCGCCTGCTCGACCGTCTGGGCAGGGCCGGTCCCACGGCCGTCGTGCACCTGCTGCCGCCCCATATGCGGCACCGTTCCTCGCTCTATCCGCATGGAGCGGTACTGGAAGCAGGTGGCTTGGGAGCGGCCAACAGCTGCCTGGGTCTGGGACCGCCGAGAAACGGCCCCGACCCGATGCGCCCGTTGCCCGCGGCGGACGGCGGTTCGGTACCCGTTCCCGTGCTGTCCTTGAAGGCGGGATCCATAGCCGCCTGGGCCGACCTGGTCACGGGGGAGCGCGGGGTGCGCCGGGGCCTGCCCGTCGTGGTGACCGGAGCCCTCCAGAAGGGCGCGCCGGCTCCGGGGCTGCGCGCCCCGCGCCGGCCTCGTGCCGCTGCCGCGGCGGTGCGCCGGTTCTTCACCCTGGCGACCCCGGCGGCCCGCCGGCTCGCGACGCAACTCGCCGCGGCGCCCTTCGAGTTCGACCTCATCGAGCAGCTGCGGAGGCGGACCATGCCGGACGCGGGCCCGCAGCACGTCGCCGAGATCCTGATGGGTGGCCTGATCGACTGGAGCGGTCTCGGCACGGAACGTCCGGAATTCGCCGAAGGGGTCCGGGAAGCGCTGCTGGCCACGACCACGCGCAGCCAACTGGCCGGTGTCGTCAGCATTCTGGGAGAGCTGCCCGCAGCGGGGGAACACGGTGTCGCACTGCGGGCCGCGCTTCGCGACCCGGCGGGAACCACGCTGCCCGATCCGAGCGCACGAGGCTGGCGGCAGTCCGAACTCGCGGTGCTGCGCGCGCTGGCCGGGCCGTACTCCGAACGGGCCCGGCGCATCGAGACAGAGACCACCGTCACGTCCCTCGGTACGTCGACGATGCCAGGTGATTCGGCCGGTAACACGTCATCGAGCGGGGAATCACCCCATCACGAGCACGGCGACCGTTCCACCAGGACCGGGGACCCATCGGAGGCAAGGCCGGGCATGAAGACGAAGACCACCGGAGGACCCGCTCAGCTGGTGAACGTCCCCCTGCGGAACACGTCGTTCGTGGGACGCACCGCCCTGCTGCGGGCTGTCGAGGAGCAGCTCGCGGACCAGGACACCGCGGCGGTTCTCCCGCACGCCCTGCACGGCATGGGAGGCGTCGGCAAATCCCAGCTGGCGCTGGAGTACATCTACCGGCACCAGCAGGACTACAACGTGATCTGCTGGATCCCCGCGGAGCGGGAGAGCCTCATCCTGACCGCGCTCGCCATCCTGGCAGCCCAGTTGCGGATCGTCCCGGTCAGCCAGGAAGGCGGAGGTCCCCCTCCGGCCAACACCGCCGTGCCCGCCGTCATCGAGGCGTTGCGCACCGGAGCGCCGTACGACAACTGGCTGCTGGTCTTCGACAACGCCGAGAACGTCGAAGCGGTGCGCTCGTACTTCCCGGCCAACGGCCCCGGAAAAATCATTGTCACCTCACGCAACCGCGAGTGGGAGCGGGTGGCCACACCGCTCCCGGTGAACGTCTTCGTGCGTGAGGAATCGGTCGAACTGCTCCAGAAACGCTCTCCCGACCTGTCCGAGGGTGATGCCGACCGGCTGGCCGCGGCCCTGGGCGATCTGCCGCTCGCCGTGGAACAGGCCGGGGCATGGCATGCCGTCACCGGCATGCGTGTCGCCGACTACCTCGATCTGCTGGAGCAGCGCAGCCCTGAGGTACTCGACCTCGATCCGGCACCTGACTATCCGGTCTCCGTCGCGGCGGCCTGGGACATCTCTCTTGAGCGGATCAAGGAGAACAGCCCGGGTGCCCGTCAGCTCATCGACATCTGCGCGTGCATGGCCCCCGAGCCCGTGCCTCTCTCCGTACTGCGTGGCAGTCGTGGCATCGACATCTCACCCGAGGTCAACCCCATCCTGCGGGAGCCGTTCAAACTCGGCCGGGCCATCCGCGACCTGAGTCAGTTCTCCCTGGTGAGACTGGACCTGCGCTCCGACACGCTGCAGATGCACCGGCTGTTGCAGAAGGTGCTGCTCGCCAAGCTGAGCGACGAGGAACACGACCGCATGCGGGACGCGGCCCACCAGTTGCTGTCGGCGGTGAAACCGGGGCTCTCCACCTCTCCGCGGGAGTGGCCCGCCTACCAGGCGCTGCTGCCACACGTGCTCAGTTCCCAGGCGGTGGACAGTACGGACGAGTGGACCCGTGAGCTGATCTATTCCACCGTCATGTTCCTGTACTACTGGGGTGACTACGAGACCTCCGTCGACCTCGCCCGGCAGGCCTACGAATCCTGGCTCGCGACCACGGGGGAGGAGAACACCCACGTGATCCGGATCGCGAAGGTCTTCGCGTTCCTGTTGCGGGTCGTCGGTGAGATCGCGGAGTCCATCGTGCTCAACGAGCGCATCCTGGAAGTGTGCCGTCGGGCGGCGGTCGACCCCGAGGACCTCATGGACGCCATGACGCAGATGGCTGACGCCCTTCGCTATCAAGGTCGCTTCCGTGAGGCGAGCGAGATGGACCGGGGGGCGACCGAGGACCTCAGGGAGCGTTTCGGGCCGGAGGAGCCGTACACGCTGACAGCGGCACACAGCTGGGGTGTCTCCCTGCGGCTGCGCGGGGAGTTTCGAGAGGCATTGTTTCTGGACCGCGAGACGGCGAGGCTGCGTGAACTGCTCTTCGGACCCGACAACACCCTGACCCTCAACACCCTCAACGGTCTCGCCATCGACATGAGGGAGTGCGGTGACTACCCGGGATCGCGTGACTTCCTGGAGGACGTGTACCGGCGGTCGCGTGAATCGCTGGGTGACGACAACCCGTACAGCCTGCGCATCGCCCGGAACCTGGCTGTCTGCAGACGCAGGGACGGAGTGATCGACGAGGCGGCCAAACTGTCCGAGGAGACGCTGCGGCACCTCGTGACCGGGTACGGGCGGGACTATGTCGAGACCCTGTGGACAGCGGTCGACGTGACCGTGGACCGCCGGCTCATGGGCGACCTCATGGGCTCTCGCGAACTGGGCGAGGACACGATGCGACGTCTGGGCAGGCGACTGGGCGAGAGCCACGCTCACACCCTCGTCGCCCGCGCCGGACTTGCCGCCACTCTGCGTGTTCTCGGTGATCTGGACGCCGCCGGAGCTCTGGAGGACGAGGCGGCCGAACGGCTCGCCCAGACCGTCGGCCCGCACCATGTGACGACGTTGACCGTGGCCCTCGGCCGAGCCAACACCGCCTACGCACGACTCGACTTCGGCCGTGCGCACGAAGTCGACTCGACGGCGCTGCCGTTGCTGAGGCAGGTCGCAGGCGAGGGGCATCCGCTGACACTGGCCTGCGCGGGGAACCTTGCCCTGGACCTCAGGGGTCTGGGGCGGGGCGCCGAGGCCGACGCACTGCAGCGGTCCGCGGCGGAGACGCTCGCCGTCGCCGTTCGGTCGGACCACCCCTGGCTCCTCGCGGTACGGCAGCTGCGGCGCATCGAGTGCGACATGGCACCGATGCCGCTCTGAGAGGCCCGAAGGTGCCCTTGGGCTGACCTCGGACTGCCCCTTGGGATGATGTGCGATGATCTGGCGAGGCTTTGCCGTAACACACCTGCACGGGTGCCCCGTACGCCGCCACGAGAACGAAGGGAAGGCACGTTGCGCCGCCCGCTGACCCATGCGCCCGACGTCCGGACTGCCGCCGGTACCACCAGTTCAGGCAGCTGCGTCCCGGCCTGGGAGTCGGATCTGGCCGACCTCGCCGACCTGCCCCTCACGGCCTTCGGCACCCTGTCGCCGCTCGGCCGCACCGACCGGATCCTGGCGGAAGTACTGCGTCCGCGCAGCAGTATGCGGGGTGGCGGCGAGCCGGGGAGAGCGGAGTAGCGAGGTGCAGCCCCAGCCTCCGCTTCGTATGCCAGGACATCTCTTCGCCGAACTCGCCACCGGTGGCGGCTCGTCGGAGGCGCTGGCCTTCCTCGATCGCGGCGAACGAGTACGGCGGCTTCTCCTGTTGCGGACGCTCCACGCGTCCCTCGAATCCCTGCCGACACCACTCACCGCCCACTCCGAGGCTTGGCGAGTCCTGTGGGACGCGGCCGGAAGAACACCTGAAGCGGTCGAGGAACTCATCCTCGCTCCCCAGGTCGGCAGCTGGCTGGCGCATGTCCTGCGGCGCATCCACGGCGCCTCGGAAGGGCCGCCTCTGTGGGCGGAGGCGGGCCGGCTGGGAGCGCTGGCCGTCGCGGCGGCGCTACGCGCCCGCACTGAGGCGGACCTGCTGGTTCCGCTCACCGACGGTGCGCTGCACCTCCCTGGTCTGGGTATGGCGCAACTCGCCCGGACCGGAGTCGGGGTGACGATCGGCAGGGCGCGGGCGAGCGACGGTGAGCTGACCTTGACGCTCCACGAGGCCGGGGCCGCGGACGTCTCCCGGCCGGGCACCTCGCTCACCTGCCGTCCCTCGGCGGTTCCCGCTCCGGGGAAGAGCGTTCCGGGGGAGAGCGATCCTGCGGGCAGCGGACCACGCTGGGTTCCGCTGCGCACACTCACGTACTCCGGGCCCTCGGATGCCGGTACCGGTGCGGGTACCGGTGCCGTTCCGCTCGACGATCTGGATCCGTACCGTGATCTCGACGAGCCCATTGCTCCGGCCCGGCTGGACAGCGACGAGGCCGCCGTATGGCAGGAGATGTTCGAGGAAGCCGCGGGCCTGGTCACCGGGGCGGGGCGGGGATCAGGGCCGGGCCGGCTCGACCCGGCGGTGATCCGGGCCGTGGTCCCGTGGGGGCGGACGAGCAGCACACCGCCGCCGCCCCCGGACGTGCGGGTCTCCGCCACCAGCGGTGACTCCTACGGCGCCATGGTGATCGCCCGTCCTTCCTCCTCACTGGCTCTCGCCGAGGCCTTCGTCCACGAGTTCCAGCACAGCAAGCTGGCCGCGCTGCTGCACCTGTTCCCCCTTCTCGACGACGACCGGGAAGAGCGTTACTACGCCCCGTGGCGCGCAGATCCGCGGCACCTCACAGGGCTCCTGCACGGTGCGTACGCGTTCATCGGCGTCGCAGGCTTCTGGCGGGAACGCCTGATCGACCCGGAGCATGCCGAGACCGCCGCCTACCACTTCGCACTGCGCCGGCTGCAGGGCCGGCTGGTCGTACGCACCTTGCTGGGGAGCGGCCGACTCACCGTCGAGGGACGTGAGCTTGTCGCGGGGCTCGCCCGGACGCTCGACGGCTGGCTGCGCGAGCCGGTCGACCGGTCCGCCCTCGACCGGGCCCGTACCGCCGCCGCGTTGCACCGTACCGAATGGCGGCTGCGGAACGTCTCCCCGGAGTCCCTCGCGGCGCACGACCGGACCGACGTGCCCTTCCGTGCCGACCGCGAGTCGTGGCCCGACGTACGCACCTATGCGTTCGCCGACCGACCGAGCGCGCCGTGCACCGCCGATGAACACCTGGCCGCCGGAAACCCGGCCACGGCGCTCGCCCGGTATGCCGATGCGCTGGCCACCGACCCGGCCGAACCGCACGCGCTCTCGGGCTGGATCGTCGCCCGTGCCGCCATCACCCCGGGGAGAACCTCCCGCCGCATGCTGGCCCGCCCCGAACTGATGCAGCCACAGCACTGAGCCCCAAAGTGCCCCAGGATATGGGTTACTTGAGGTCACGACAGCGGTTGCGCATGTCGTGCAGCAGGCATCCGGCGCCATCGGGGGAGGGCACATGTCGGCCGTCGTCTTCATCCACGGGACAGGTGTACGCGAGCCGCGTTTCACCGCGTTGGCGGGGCGCGTCGCGGCAGGGCTCACCGCGCTGCGGGACGGGCTGCGCATCGTGCCGTACTACTGGGGAGGCACGCACGGCGCCACTCTCGCCGCGGGCGGGGCCAGTCTGCCACCGCATCCGTATCCGCAGAGCACAGCGCGTGGTTCGGCCGAGGCGCCTGCCACGTCGGCCGACGACGACACGACCGCGGCCTGGGCCGTGCTCTATGCCGATCCGTACGCCGAACTCCGCCTTGCGGCGGCAGGCGCGGAAGCACCCGGCGAACGGCCGCCCGGCTTCGTACCGCCACACCTGAAGGTGCGGACTCAGCTGGCCACCCTCGCCGCGCAGGGCGACGCGGCCTTCCCGGAGTCGGGCCCCGGCCTCGCACACGCCGCCACGGATCTGGCCGGCCATCCCTTGCTGGGCCCTGTCGCCGACGTCCTCGATCCCGACGTCCTGGCGGTTCTCGTCGCTCGCAGCCTGGTCGCCCGCGTCGTGGTCGACGCCCTGGACGAGGACACGCCTCTTGTGCCCATCGGCGAGACACGGGACGACCTGACCGACAAACTCGCCGAAGTCCTCGGCGCACCGCCCCCGGGAGCGGAACGCGGAGTACGTACCCTGCTGTTGCGGACGGCGGGCTCCGCCGCCTCCCGCGCTGTCGTACGCCGCCGGCGCGCCCTGACCGAGGCCGCCCACCCCGCCGCCGGGGACATTCTGCGCTACCTCGGCCGCGGTGACGCGGTCCGCGCCGACCTGCGCACGCTCGTCGCCGGTCTGGAGGCGCCCGTCACGCTCATCGGTCACAGCCTCGGCGGCATCATCGCCCTGGACACCCTGATCTCGGCGCCGCTTCCGCAGGTCCGGCTCCTGGTGACGGCCGGCTCCCAGGGCCCCTTCCTGTACGAATCCGGCTCGCTGCCCTCTCTCGAACATCCTGACCCGCTTCCGCCGCACGTCCCCGACTGGCTGAACCTGTACGACCCCCGCGACCTGCTCGGCTACCTCGGCGAGGGGCTGTTCCCGGGGCGCGTCACGGATGTCGCCGTCGACAGCGGGCAGCCGTTCCCGGCGGCTCACAGCGCGTACTGGACCAACCCGGTGGTCTACCGGCACATCGTGGACCGCCTGCCATGACCGGCCCGGCCGTCACGGAGCAGGGCTCCGCCGTGCTGCCTCCCATCGACCCCTCCCGGGTGTACGCCCTGATCGTCGGGATCGAGGCCTACGACGCCGGGGAGGACTGGAGCCTGCCGGGGCCCGCCCGGGACGCCGTCGCCCTGCATCGGATGCTGCGTGCCGCCGGAGTGCCGGACGCCCAACTCCGGCTGCACCTCGCGCCGTTGCCGTCGTACGTCCCCGAAGTCCCGTACGCGGCGGCCGACCAGGCCACCCTGCGACGCGTCCTGGTCCGCGAGTTGTCGCAGGCCAGGGGCGACGTGCTGTGGGTGTGGTGGGGCGGGCACGGCGTCCTCGACCGGTCCGGCCGGCTGAGACTGTTCACCGCCGACGCCACGACGGCCGACAAGCTGGGCATCGACCTGGACTCCGCGCTCGCCCGGTACGCCGGCGACGCGGTGCCCGCCCTCACCGAGCAACTGTGGATCGTGGACGCCTGCGAGTCGTTCGAGGAGGACCTCGCCTTCCGGGAGCAACTGCCGCCCGACGCCTTGCCGATGGGCCGACGCACCGCGGTCCACCGGCAGACCCTGCTGCGTGCGGCGGGCCGGGGAAGGGTCGCCGTCAACGATCCGGTGCGCGCCACCGGGCTCTTCTCCGACATCCTCCTGGGGCTGCTCGCGGACCGTGCCCCTGCCCTGCCCGCGCTGCCCGATCCGGAGGAGTTGTTTCCTGCCGTACGGGCTCGGGTCGCGGCCCTCAGGGAAAGGGGCCGCACGCTTCAGCACCCCGAGATTCGGCTGCAGAGCCCGGAGCGTACCGAGATCCTGCCGGCGGTGAGCCGGGACGCCGAGGCCACCGAGGACACCGAGGAGCGGTCGGCCTCACCGCTGCGGCGGGCCGTGGACGCCCTGCTGGCCTATCCGCTGATGAACGACCCCAGTGAGCGCCAGACAGTGGTCGGCGCGCTGAGCCCGGACGTCACGGGGATGCTGCCTCGTCACAGCAAGGCCCGCACCGATGTCGCGGGGATTCTCACCGGGCTCGTCCGGTACCACGTGCAGGCGCTGTGGGACCTCTTCGACGCCGTGGTGGCCCTTGACGACCACCCCGACCGCAAGCGTGAACTCGCCCGGGCGTTACGGGAGTTCGATACGTTCTCTCGGCGTCCTCGCGGTCGTGCGTGACCGGCTCATCCCACCAACCGCAACCGCCGCCCACAGACCCCCACCCGCACCGACTGCCCCCACGTCAGTTCCAGCGAGTCCCCCTCCATCCCGTCCCCGAACGCGATCAGGCGTTCGGACTCGACGGTGAGGGTGAGCCGGGA
>NZ_LIPP01000222.1 GCF_001418335.1 Streptomyces aurantiacus
GGTCGGGGTCGGTGTCATCGGTTTCCCACCTCCACGTGGATCAGTCCCAGCTCGTCGGTGGAGGCCCTGCCGTCGGGGGGCACCACGACCACGCAGCCGGGCAACTCGATCAGGCACGGACCTTCGACAGCCTGTCCTCGGGCCGGCTGCTCGCAGGAGTACACGGCGGTCCGCTCGGGGCGGCCGGGGTCGTCGAACACGACGTCCCGGATCTCGACGAACTCGAAGCGGTCCTGGGCGGCGGTCGCGACGCCCGACTCCTGGCGGAGCGAGGCGATGGCGCGCACCGAGAGCAGTTCGAAGCCGGCCTCCCGGAAGCCGGCACCGGCGCCGTAGAGGCGCTCGTAGTCGGCCTCGAACCGGTGCAGCACGGCGTCGAGTTCCTCGGCCGTCGGTGTGTCCGCCACGCTCACGTCCAGGTGGTGGGCCTGGCCGTGGTAGCGGACCGCGACCGAGCAGTCCACCTGCGTGCCGTCGGTGGTGGGCATGGTGTCCAGTGCTCGTCTCCTGGTCTCGGCAAGGGCCTCGCCGAGCGTGGCCGCCGTCGACTCGTCGGGGCGGGTTTCCGGTAGCAGCCGGGTGTAGACGGCTCTGGCGGCGGTCGTGCGCAGGTCGCTCGTGCCCGCGCCGAACGCCGACTGCGCGGTCGCGGTGGCCGGTACGACGAAGCCGGTCAGCCCCAGTTCGCGGCAGAGGGCCCAGGCGTGGGACGGGCCGCTGCCACCGCCCGCGACCAGGGTGAACTCTCGCGGGTCGTGACCGCGCTCGATGGTGACCGAGCGGAGCAGGTCGGCCATCGCCGCGTCGAAGACGACGCGGACGGCCCGAGCCGCGGCCACGGCGTCGAGGCCGAGCGGTTCGCCGATCTGCTCGGCGATCGCGATTTTGGCCGCGTCCTTGTCGAGCCGGATGCCACCGCTGGAGAAGCGGTCGGGATCGAGCACACCGAGCACGAGGTCGGCGTCGGTCGTCGTGGGCCGGGTACCGCCCAGCCGGTAGCAGACCGGGCCCGGCCGGGCGCCGGCGCTCTGCGGACCGACCGACAGCACGCCGTCGCGTACGGTCGCGATGGACCCGCCGCCCGCGCCGATACTCGCGATGTCGACCCCGGGCACGCTCATGTCCGCGCCCCCGAAGGTCACGTCGTCCCGCAGCAGCGGCACTCCGCCGGTGATGACTCCGACGTCGAAGCTGGTCCCGCCGACGTCCATGGTGAGCACGTCGGAGACCCCCAGGTCGCGGCCCACGGCCTGGCCGGCGACGACGCCCGAGGCCGGGCCCGACAGCAGTGTGGTCACCGGTGTCCTGGCGGCGGTCCCGGCCGGTACGACGCCGCCCGCGCTGGTGGTCATCATGATCGGCGCCGTCATACCGAGATCGGCCATCCGGCCGGTCAGCTCACGCAGGTAGGCGCCTGCGATCGGGCCGAGCGCGGCGTTCGCGACCGTCGTCGAGGCCCGCGCGTACTCCCCCACGACCGGGGCGACCTCGTGCGAGACGCTGATGAACGCGTCGGGTGCCAGTTCGGCGAGGAGGTCGGCCACGGCCCGCTCGTGCCGCGGATTGGCGGTCGCCCACAGCAGGCAGACCCCGATCGCCTCCACTCCGCGGTCGACCAGTCCCGCGATCCCGTCCCGCACCGACCGCTCGTCGAGGGGGACGACGACCTCGCCGCGGGAGTCGACCCGCTCGGTGACCTCGACGACCAGGTCCCGCGGCACCAGCGGTCGGGTGCGGCCGCGCAGGTGGTAGTCGCCGAGTTCGAGCCCGCGCAGGCCCGCCGTGCCGCGGCGGAGCCGTCCGATCTCCAGCACATCGCCGAAGCCGGCTGTCGTGACGAGCGCGACCTTGGAGGCTCGACCGGTCAGCAGCGCGTTGAGGCCGACGGTCGTACCGTGCCCGAACCGGGTGACCTGACGGCACATGTCCTGTACCGGCATGTCCAGCCGGTCGGCCGCGGCACGGACGGCGTCGACGACTCCCGTCACCACGTCGGGGGTGGTGGGTGACTTGCATACCAGGGATTTCCCTGACGAGGTCCTGAGCCACAGGTCGGTGAAGGTTCCGCCGACGTCCGTTCCGATGGACCATCCCCCGCTCGACATCTTCTTGCCCCGGCTGTCAGACATGGTCGACCACGCCGGTCGCGGTCAGCACGGCCCGGTTCAGGACGCCCTGTTCGGCCAGGACGGTCGTGCCCGTCATGACCTTGTTGTGGCGCGAGGCGAGGAAGGCGTAGAGAGGCGCGTAGTCCTCCGGCGTCGGCAGCTCCTGGAGCGGGGCGAGTTGCTTGAAGGACTCGACGAAGGCGTCCTTGGGGATGTCGGACTGCTTCCAGCCCTGCATGCCGAGCGCCTTGGGGCCGCGTAGCTGACTGTTCGCGAACGCCGCCGGTGCGACCGAGTTGACCCGGACCCGGGGTGCGAACTCGAAGGCCAGCTGCTTGACCAGGCTGACGACCGCCCCCTTGGTGGCGGTGTAGAAGAGTCCTCCGCCGTCGGCCGCGTACGCGGCGACCGACGAGGTGAGCACCACCGCGCCGTCGTTCTCGTCCAGCACGTCGATGAACACACGGACCGGGAGTATGTAGCCCAGGACGTTGGTCCGGAACAGCTCGTCGAACAGCGCCGGGATGTTCTCGGTGGGGATCTGCTTCAGGGGTACGTTGCCGTCGAAGACGCCCTGCGCGCCGACGAGCGCGTCCAGCCGGCCGTAGCGTTCCAGCACCGCGCTGCGGCATGCGGTGAGATCGTCGAGACGGGTGACGTCACCCTGTACCAGGAGGACCTCGTCGCCGAACTCGGCTTTCAGTTCGGCGAGTTTCTCCTCGGCGATCTCCATGATCGCCAGTTGTGCTCCCTCGTTCCGGAAGTACCGGGCCAGCCCGAGGCCGAGGCCCGAGCCGCCACCCGTGATCAGTACGACGTGCCCGTCCAACATCTGCATGATTGTTTCCTTCAGTCGAGTGTGGCTGGTTCGGGTGACGGCGTCCGGGCCGCCCGGAATTCGGCCACCGTCCCGCCTGCGATGAGCCGGGTGCGAAACGCACGCTGGGATCGGTCGAAGCCGCACGAGGTCACGCCGTGGACCTCTGCGCCGCGGGTGTGCAGGACCACGAAGGTTCCGGTCCCTACGTCTCCCTCGATGACCACGTCCGTGTCGCCGGGCCGGCGTTCACCCAGCACCCGTACGACATGGCCGTACTGCTCGGTCCAGAACGAGCGCAGGTGCGGCAGTGGCTCGCTCCGCCGCCCGGCGGCGTTCATGCCGACCGTGCGGCCCTGCTGGACGGCGTTGGTCCAGTGGTCGAAGCGGCGTCGTCGGCCGGTGGCGGGGTCCTCGATGTTCGCCACTTCCCCGGCGACCCAGACCTGGGGCGCCGAGGTCCGGCCGAACGGGTCGCTCAGTACGCCGTGCCGCCGGGCGACGCCCGACCCCCGCAACCACGTGTCGGCGGGGTCGACGCCGACCCCGGCGAGAACCACCGACGCGCGCCGTTCGCTGTGGTCGTCCAGTACGAGCCGGTAGTCGCCGGAACGTCCGTGTACCGCGTCGACGTCGACGCCGTGGCTGGCTCTGACTCCACGGCTCTCGTGCAGGTCGCGCAGCCAGCGGCCGACCTCGTCCCCGACCTGGGCTTCCATCGGGACGCGGCTGCGGCCGAAGATCTCGACGTCGACGCCGCGCTGTCGCAGCGCCGCGGCCACCTCAAGTCCGATGAAGCCGGTCCCGACGATCGCCACCGGTTCGCCCGTGGCGGTGAGTTCCCGGATCCGGGTGAGGTCGTCCAGGTCGCGCAGCGCCGGAAGCGTTTCGCCTGCCGAGGTGAGCAGCGGACGCGGCCGGCTTCCGGTGGCGATCACCAGGACGTCGTACGGCACTGCCGCCCCGTTGTCCGTGACGACCAGGCGCCGGTCGATGTCCAGCCCCATGGCCCGGTGGCCCAGGTGCAGGTCGATGCGGCGTTCCGTGAGCTGTGCCTCGGTGCGCAGGGGAAGGGGTGTGCTCGGGGCCGCGCCGGAGAGGAGCCTCTTGGAGAGCATCGGCCGGTCGTAAGGGGGGTGGGTCTCCGCGCCCAGCACGGTGAGATCGCCCTCCCAGCCGCCGTCGCGCAGTCCGTCGGCCGCGGCGAGCCCCGCGGCCGATGCGCCGATGACCAGCGCGTGCGGGGCAGTGGGCATCACGAGCCCCGGGAGGTGAGAGAGATCGCCTGGGCGGGGCAGGCGAGGATCGCGTCCTGTACGTCGGCCCGGTCGTCGTCCTCGATCCGGTCCCGGATGACGGTCGCCACCGAGGAGGTGGGCGACAGATCGAACACCCCGTCGTGGAATCCGACGCACATGCCGTAGCCCTGACACCGGGCGGCGTCGACGACGACACGGTCACCGGAGGATTCGACGCTCACAGGATCACCGCCAGGTTGGGGGTGGTCAGGCTGGTCTCGGTGAGGACGACCTCCCGGGAGAGCAGCCGCACGCCGTCTCCGGTGAGCCGCAGTCGGTCGTTGCGACGGCACGGTATGAGGTCGTAGTGCGGGTCGATCCCCCGTTGGCGGTAGACGAGCAGCGCGCTGCTGACGTCGACCAGGTCCGGCTGAGGCGCACCGGTGACCTCGACGCTGCCGACGAGCCGCATGGTCCGCGAGGGCGGGACCTCGGAGTAGGCCAGTCCGGTCTGGCTGCGGTCGATCCGGGTGCGCAGGTGCGCCTTGGTGTCGCGCAGTCGGTAGGCGGAGCGGTCGATCTCGTCCGAGCGCGGCTGGGTGGCCTGCCGTATCGGGATCACGTAGAGGATGTCGTCGTCGAGCAGCTCGAACCACTCCTCCTCGCGGCCCTCGTCGAGCAGGCGCGCCTCTCGTGCGAGGAACTGGCTCGCCAGTGTCAGGAGTTGGTCGAGCCCGCCGGCGGTTTCGGTCGCGGTCACGACTGCACCTCCGCCGGTTCGACGCCCGTCGGTGCCGCGCCCGTCGGCTTCACGTCTGTCGGCTCCGGGCCCTTCATGACCTTGAGCCAGTGCCGGTAGAAGTTGAGCTGGTTGTGTTCTCCGTATCCGGTGAGGCGGTGCAGACCGGGGCCCTTCCAGTCCGGGTCGGGCGACTGGTCGATCTCCGACTTGTTGCCCTGTTGGTAGTGGAAGGACATCTCGGCCTTGCGCGCCCAGGGGCTGGCTCCGGCTCGGGCGATGCCCTCCCAGGCGACGGTGTCGTCCTGTTCGAAGATGCCGGCTGATCCGAACTGGAACTGGCCGGTGACGTAGTCCTCCAACGCGTCCTCGTCGCTCTGGAACTTCCACACGAACTGCCAGCTCCACAGCTCGATCTCGCCGGGACCGATCGGCTGCCACTGCCGGAAGCTGGTGAACGCCACGAGCGGACCGCCCGGGACCGTGGGTGAGAAGACCCGGATGAAGCTGAAGTTCGGGAAGATGTTGCCGACGGTCGGCGGCTCGTCCCGGACCACGCGCAGTTGCGTCTCATCGAGTTCGGAGAGGTCGAAGTGGTCCTTGACCCGCGGTGGGTAGCCCCACAGGACACCGTCGGGTCCGAGCACCTCGGTCCAGGCGTGGCCCATGAAGTTGTGCCCGTTCTCGAACTCGTAGCTGCGGCCCAGGTCCGCGGCTCCGTCGATGCCGTAGGCCATCCGCACCTGCTCGCCGCTGGCGTGGAGGTTGGGCACATGGTAGACATCGCCGGCGAAGTTCTCGGCCGCGCTCTTCCAGTTCGCCCGCACCTTGTAGCGGTCGGGCGGACCGGCCACCCGCATTCCGTCGGGGTGCAGTCCGACGATCAGGTCCAGCATCCAGCCGGCACCGCCCAGGTACTCGTCCAGCGGGGGCACGTCCTCGGACAGTGAGGCGAAGACGAACCCCTGGCGCGACTCGACTCGCGGTGCCTTGAGCAGGCTCCAGTCGGTGGGGTCGACCCGCTCCCCGTACGCACGCTGGAGCATCGGTGTGCCGACGAGCTCCCCGGTGTTGGAGTAGGTCCAGCCGTGGTACGGGCACTTGAAGAAGCGCGAGTTGCCGGCGTCCGTCTGGCACACCTGCGTGCCGCGGTGGCGGCAGTAGTTGGACAGGACGTTGATCCCGCCCTCGCCGTCGCGTGTGACGATCACGGGGTCCAGGCCGATGCGACGCTGGACGAAGTCACCGGACTTCGGGATCTCGGTCTCGTGCGCGACGAAGACCCATGTGTGGGTGAAGATGCGCTCCATCTCGCCCCGGAAGACATCCTCGTCGTTGAAGATCTCGACGGGGACGAGGTCGTCGGCCAATTGTTCTTCGACTCGTTCCAGCAGACCGGCCAGGCGTGCCGATCGGTCCCCGGCGGGAGGTGTGGGTGGGTGGTCGGTCATCGGGTCGGCCTCTCGTGATGTGTGGGCGGCGAGGAAGCGTTCGGGCTCGCGCTGTGCACGTTCGGTTCCTCTTTCCGGACGATGCGCGGCAGGGACAGGTACGCGTCCACGAACGGCCCCGTCGTCAGCGTCTGTTCGCCGTGGAACACGCCGGCCGGGCGATCGTCCGGGTGGTCGTGGCCGGTGAATCCCGGCCCGTGCTCGGTGCGCGCGAAGTCACTGCCCCGCAGCGTGAGTTCGAGCCGGGAGCCGGCCGGCAGATGGAGGCCGGCAGGCCAGATCTCGACCGTGAGGTCGTAGTCCTGGCCCGGAACGAGTGGTTCGCGCACCGCGTGGGTGTGGAAGGGCTGGAGGAACCCGGACCGCTCCGGGTCCACCTGGCGGTGGGAGGCGCGGAGCCAGCCGAGCGAAACCGGTGAGTCCGGGCCGCTCGCCGCGTAGAAGGTGGCCTCGTCGCCGTCGGGGCGGTAGGCACGGAGGACTGCGAAGATGTCGGCATCCTCGGTGGAGCAGGCCAGGCGCAGGGTCAGCGAGATCGGTCCGGCGAACTCCAACGGCTCGGCGAGGGGCGCGGTGCTGAAGACCGCGGAGCCCGCCGGCGCGGCGTACGTGGCCTGTCCTGTCGCAGTCGGCCTGTCCGCGCTCAGGGCCATCGAGGTGCAGTCCAGGTGCAGCCGGTGTTCCTCGGTCCCCGGAAGCGGCCACTGCGTCGCCTCGACCAGTTCGTGCACGCCGTCGTCGATGTCGCGCAGCACGATTTGTACAGGTGACTCGTCGGTCCAGGCCGTGTCATCGCCTTTGAGGTAGCGGTCGAAGAACCGGCGCTGGGTGTCGACGTTCTCGGGATGGTAGAAGGCCAGGAAGTAGGAGCCACGCTGGATGCGCAGCCATTTCTCCGGCGAGGCGATGCCGGTGAACCCGAGGAGTGTGCCCCGCAGGTGGACTTGGAGACCGCCCCAGTTCGCCCCGACGAGGGTCGGAATGTCGATCTTCTGGAGTTCGGCGCTGCGGGCTCGGTACCAGTCGTCCTCCAGCGGGTGGTCGAGTATGTCCTGGATGTAGTCGACCCGGTCGGCGGCCAGTTGGTCCGGCGGGAGCTCGGGGCCGGTGTTGCGTCGGCCGGTGAAGTAGTCGACGTAACGCGACGCGCCGTTGCCGTGCTGGTTGGTGTGGACCGACTCCCACCAGAACTCCACGAACCCGCCGCTGAAGATGCCCCCTTGCCGGGTGCGGTCGCGGTAGAAGTCGCTGGTCCCCTGCCAGGGCTGGAGCGCGGCCAGGTGGGGCGGACGTTGCTGCGCGATCATCCACTGGCCGGCGGCGTAGTAGGAGATGCCGAGCAGTCCCACCTTGCCGTTGCTCCAGGGCGCGGTCCCCGCCCACTCGACCGCGTCGTAGGCGTCCATGAACTCCTGCGGAGAGTTGGGCTGCAGGCGTCCGGGTGACTTGCCGGCGCCACGCGAGTCGACTCTCACCACGGCGTACCCCAGCCCGGTCCAGACCTCCGGGTCGGGCGTCTCGAAGACCATGTGCCGCAGGGAGGACTGGCTGGTGATCTCCGGGTGCCCGTCGAGCAGCTCGGCGTACAACTCAGGCCAGAAACTGCTGAAGTGCACGTCCTTGCCGTACGGGCTGTAGTTGACGATGACCGGCGACCGCTCCGCGTCCCGGGGCCGGAAGACGTTGGCCACCACATGACCCCCGTCCCGCAGCGGGATGGTCACGTCCTTCTCGATGATCATGTGGTCCTCGACGAGTCGAGTGACGGCCATGATGCTCACCTCTCAGACCGGCGGCGCGACGAACAGGCCCTTGTCGGGGTCGTTGAAGGACTTGGCGGCGACGAACTCGTTGACGGGATTGGCGGTGCCCCACTGGTCGGTGACGGCCGGGTCGCTCATGTGCATGACCGAGGGATGCCAGGTGTCCTCGTCCACGTTCTCAAGCTCGGTCGTGTACTCGACGGTGTTGCCTGCCTTGTCGAGGAAGTAGCTGAAGGTGTTGTCACCGGCCTTGTGGCGGCCGGGCCCCCAGATCTTCTCGATGTCGTTGCGCAGCATGCGGCCGGTGCCGCGCAGGTACTCGTCGATGCCACGCATCTCGAAGGAGATGTGGTGCAGCGCGACATGCGGGCCACGGGCGATCGCCACGCTGTGGTGCTGCGGATTGCAGCGCAGGAACCACATGAAGTCGCCCCGGCCGGGCAGGTGCAGGGTGTCGGAGAGCCGGAACTGCAGATGGCGGCCGTACCAGGCGACGGTGGCCTCGGGGCTCGGCGAGTTGAGCACCACGTGCGAGAGCCGGACGGGGATGGACTCGCGCTCCTCTATGACGCGGTGTGCGCGTACGGCCACATCTGCCGAGACCTCGACCACCCGGCCGTCGATGTCGAAGAACCGGACACCGTACCCACCGCCGGCGGTGTCCAGCACGCGTGGCTCGTGGACCAACCGCACACCGTCGCGGACGAGTTGGCTGCTGAGCAGGTCGACGTCCGCCGGGGTGGCGGCGCCGAAGGACACCAGGTCGAGCCGCTTCATCGGGTCCTTCCGCAGCCGGACCACGTACTGCTCCGGGGAACCCTCGGCGGCCAGGAAGTGGATACCGGAGTCACTGGCCACCTCGGTCAGGCCCCACAGGTCGCGGTAGAACGCGAGTTGGGTGTCCAGTTCCGGCATCGCGATGTCCACATGCCGCAAATGGGTGATCAGGTATTTCGTCGCCGGTGGGTTCATCTGCCCTCTCCAATTCGACACAAGCAATGACATTCGAAGCGACACATCGACAGGACCGAGGTGTGACCGTTCAGCCCGTTCGACTGCGGGAGTTCCCCGTGCTCATGGCTCAGGCTCAGGCCACGCGCGCCGAGGCGATCCGCTCGACGAGGGACTGACCGTGCTCCCGGGCGATGCGCTCGGACTCCGCGCGCATTCCCGCCGCGACCTTCTTGAACTCGTCGAGGGCGGGGTTCACCCCGACGAGGGTGAAGTCCGCTTCGGTGACGGTGAGGTCGAGGCCCCAGACGTCCGCGAGAACGCGCCGCATCCAGGGTGTGGCGTGGTCCCAGCCGGCGCGCGGCGTACCGGCTCGGTAGTTGCCGCCTCGGACGGTCACCAGTTCCGCCGGCTTTCCGCGCAGCATCTCGGTGCCCGGACCCATGCGTGGGTCGGCGATGACCAGGTCGACGTAGGTCTTGAAGTGCTGGGCGACGCCGAAGTTGTACAGCGGTACGGCGAAGAGCAGCGCGTCGGCCGAGGCCAGCTCGTCGACGAGCTCGGCAGCCAGCGCGACCGCGGCGCGCTGTTCGTCGGTCCGCGACTCGGCGGGTGTGTACGCGGCGTCGCACGCGGCAGCCCAGTACGTGGCCGGGATCGGCTCGGCACCGACGTGGCGTCGGATCACCTGGCCGCCGTCCTTGGTCCACTGCTGCTCGACGATGTCGGCGATGGCGCCGCTGTGGGAGTTCTCGGCGCGGAAGCTCGCGTCCAGACGGAACAGGTTCATGTCGTTGTCCTTCGATTCGATTGGGTTGATATGGGTCGGAGGCGTCCGTTGCGTGGAACGTCGTGGGTGGTGATGCCGGCCGTCGAGTGAACCAGTGGCTTCACCTTGCGACCGAGGAGCTCAATGGCGTTGTGCATGCTCTCGGGCGCCATGATCGCGTTGGTCATCTGCATCGTGAACCGAGCGAGGCCGCCGACCGCCTCCGCCAGCCTGACGATCTTGCCGGCCACGGTTTCGGGGCTGCCGACGAAGAACGCGCCGTCCGCACCACACTCCGCGTCGTACCGTGCCCGGGTCGGCTCGGGCATGCCCCGCTCACGTCCGGTCGTCGACATGGTGCGGTGGTAGCCGGGCCAGAAGTCGTCAGCGGCCTGCTGATCCGTGTCTCCTACGAAGCCGAAACAGTGAATGCCCACTTGCAGGCTCTCGGAGGGGTGGCCGGCTCGCGCGCCCGCTTCCCGGTAGAGGTCGATGAGCGGCAGGTACCTTCTCGGATCACCACCGATGATGCCGACCATGAGGGGCAGGCCGAGCGACCCGGCCCGTGCGAACGACGACGGTGTGCCGCCGACTCCGATCCACATCGGCAGCCGCTCCTGTACCGGCCGCGGGTAGACGCCCTGTCCCGTCAGTGGGGCACGATGCCTGCCCGACCAGTGCGGGTGTGGGTCCTCACGCAGCTGCAGGATGAGCCCCAGCTTCTCCTCGAAG
Organism: Streptomyces aurantiacus; assembly: GCF_001418335.1. GTDB lineage: Bacteria > Actinomycetota > Actinomycetes > Streptomycetales > Streptomycetaceae > Streptomyces > Streptomyces aurantiacus. The sequence goes on from NZ_LIPP01000222.1 coordinate 10,569, forward strand.
AGCGAGTCGTAGTCGGCGAGATCGAGCCCGAAGAGCGGGAACGCCTCCGTGAACGAGCCGCGCCCCAGCACCATCTCGACGCGCCCGCCGGAGATCAGGTCCACGGTCGCGAACTGCTCGAAGAGCCGCACCGGGTCATCCGCGCTGAGCACGGTGACCGCGGTACGCAACCGGATCTGCTCCGTGAGCGCTGCCGCCGCGGACAGGATGACCACGGGGGCCGAATCGAGGAAGTGCCGGTGATGGTGTTCGCCGATGCCGAAGGTGTCGACGCCCGACCGGTCCGCCGTGACCACCTCGGCCAGGAACTGCTTCATGCGGACGTCACTCGGCACGGTCTTCCCAGTACGCGGGTCCATGACCTGCGAGACGAAGTTGTCGATGCCTATCTCCACAGATTTTCCTCTGTCTGGGCCGGCCGGTCGGTGGTTCGCCGGCCGACGGTTCGGCAGCGCACGGTTCAGTAGCCGACGGTGAGCCAGCCGCGGTGGACGGTCGGGGTGTCGATCTCGTCGGCGAAGGCGATGGAGTAGTCGTCGACGCCGATCCGCGACCGGCCGTTCTCGTCGCTGACCTGAGCGGTCGTACTCCTGCGGTACTGGCCGGTGCGCACGCCCCGCACATGCGAGCCGAACTCGCCGGCCGCGGCGAGGTAGAACCAGCTCAGCGTGCCGGGAGTGTCTCCCAGCAGGTCGAGTGTCTGCTGGTGGGCGCTCACCCGGTCGGCGAGCCAGTCAGGGAACCCCTCGGTGTCGGCGTGCCGGGGGCCGCCCGGGGTGACCGGCAGAACGGCCGAACTGCCCACGAGTCCGAGACGGGCACCGATCGCATCGGCGGCCGTGGCAAGAACGCGGGTGCCGGCCGGGAGTCCGCCGCCGACGAGGGGCGACAGCGCCGACACGATGATGTCGGCTCCTGCTGTCGCCTCCGCGACCACTGCCGGATCGTGAACGCTGCCCGCGATGGTACGAATCCGGGGCGCGAGTTGCGGGTCAGGGTGCCGTGCGACCGCGGTGACCGTGTGCGCGCGATCTGCGAGCTCGCGCGCCAGGACATGGCCCACAAAGCCGGTGCCGAACAGAGATATCTTCACGGTGTGCTCCCAGAGGTCGGACCGAGGTGGCGGGTTCAGGAGCCTGGCCGCACGAGGATCTTGCAGTGCTCCTCGGGCTCCGAGAGCTGCTCGAAGGCCCATGGCACGTCCTTGAGGCCGACTTCCGCTGTGATCAGCGGGGCCACATCCAACTCGCCGTCGGCGATCTGGCGAAGGGTCTCGGCGAACTCGTCGGGGGTGTACGCCTGGACGAACCGGAACTCGGCCTCCTTGGCGATGCCGAAGTAGGGCGTGATGCGGTCCGGCTCCATCGCCGCCCCGACGACAACGACCCGTGTGCCCATCGGTGTCCGCTGAAGGATGCTGTCGAGCATTCCGGGGACCCCGACGGCCTCGAAGACGACGGGGGTTCCCGTGCCGGTCCGCTGCCAGACGTCGAAGATGTCGTCCGTCGCCGGGTCGACGACCTCGTCCGCTCCCATGAGCCGGCCGAGCTTGCGGCGGGCAGGTGAGAAGTCGGAGGCGATGACGGGAGAGATGCCTGCGGCGGACAGTTCCGCGACGACCGCCAGCCCCGCGGGGCCGCAGCCGATGACGATCGCTCCGACGCCCGCTGCGATGTCTGCCTTGGTGACGGCGTGCAGGCCGACCGCCATCGGCTCCGCGAGAGCGGCGAGGCGAGGCTCAAGACCGTTGGGGACGGGCAGGAGAAGCGGCGCGCTGAGAAGCATCCGCTCGGCGTACCCGCCTGGCTCCGTGTTCGAGTAGAGGTGGGGTTCCATGCCCCGTGCGCTCATCAGCGCCGGAACGGAAGTGACCGGGGTACCGGGGGCGGGCGCCTCGGTACGGGGTCCGGCAGAGATGACTTCCGCCGTGAACTCGTGCCCCATGAACACGTCCTGGCTCAGGTCGAGGCCATCGGTCAGGCTCGGGGCGCCCACCATGCGGCCGGCGAGATCGACCATCGTGGCGCTGTGGGTGGCGAAGTGCAGGTCACCACCGCAGACACCGCACGCGGTGACCTGGACAAGAACCTGGCCCTCGCCGGGTACAGGCTCGGGAACGTCGTCGCGGTACACCATCGCTCCGCGCCGAAGTACAGAAGCACGCATCGGAGATCCTCTCGCCGCCATGGATCGATTTACTTAAAGCTACGAGTATTTTACTTCAGGCGTCAAGTGAAGTTACTTCTTACGTGAAGTAATCGCAGCCTCTCGGACGAGGACGGGGCGACAGCGGACGGGCGACAGCGGAGGCACAGCGCGGCACTGGGACGTCTTGCGCACCGTCGAAGGCGCAGCGCCGGACATTAACTTCACGCGTCAAGTTAAGGTGGTCCTCGGAACAAGCAGTCCTCGGACGAGAAGAGGGCAACGATGAGGACGACACTGCCGACGCATGTGATCGAAGCGACACCGGACCGGCGGGCCCGATCCGGTGACACAGCGAGGACCAGGTGCTGATGACTGAGACAGGTGAGCCGCGGTGGCTCGACGAGGACGAGCAAGCCGCCTGGCTGGCACTGACGTCGGTGTTCCTCACGCTCCCCGGAGCGCTGGACGCCCAACTGCAGTCCGATTCGGGGATGTCCTTCTACGAGTACATGGTCTTGTCCATGCTCAGCCATGCTCCCGAAGAGACTCTTCGGCTGCGCGATCTGGCCGCTCTCACCAACGGTTCGCTGTCCCGGGCCTCGCAGGTGGCCACCCGGCTGGAGAACCGCGGCTGGTTGAAACGCTGGCCGGACCCGGCCGACGGCCGCACCACTCTGGCCTCTCTCTCGGAGGCCGGGCGGGAAAGCCTGGTGAAGGCGGCCCCGGGCCACGTCGAAACAGTCCGGCAGCTCGTGCTTGACCCGTTGACGAAAGCCCAGGTCCGCCAGCTCCGGGACGTCAGCCTGCGCATCCGGAAGGCCGTCGAGCCAGGCGACCGACCCATCTTCGGAGCCCACGGCAGCTGATTGCCAAGCCCCGGTCCGGCAGCTCGAACCCGAGCCGAGGGCGGGTGGAGCTTCTTCGGCTGCCCGCTCGTAGCTGCCTCGCAGGTTCGCCGGGTTGGACGAGTTACAGGTTGTTCGAGTAGAAGTCGGCGAGCCGGTCGACTGCGGCATCGACATACCGAGGCTCGTCGTACAGCTCGTAGTGGCCGGCGCCGGCGATGACCAACAGGTCGACCGGGTTGGGCGCCAGCTTCCACAGCCGCATACCGGACTCGTAGGAACCGGTGTTGCCGATGCGGCCGGCGAGAACGACCTGCAGCGGCTGGGTCATGAGTTGGTCGACCAGGTGGTACGCGTCGTAGCCCAGCAGCAGCGAGTCGCCGCGCGAGAGGCGGCGGTTCGTCGAGTGTTCGTTCCAGCCCCGCTCTGTGCGGTAGTAGGTGATCGCCTGGGTCGTGTCGATGTCGGTCAGTCCGGCTGCCGCGGCTTCCTCCAAGGTGTCGGGCAGCCAGTTCGCGCGGGCCGGCTCACCGGAGCGGGACTCCTCGATACGCGCGCTGGCCATGGTGTCGAGTGCGGCCACCACGCCGTCGGGCTGGAAGCCGCGGAACGACGTGCCCATGTTGCCGGGGACGACCGTGCCGACGGCCTTGATGCGGTGATCCGTGCGGGCGGTGTGCACCGCGTAGCCGCCGCCGGCGCAGATGCCGAGGACACCGATGCGCTCCGGGTCGATGCCGGGGGTCGTGCCGAGCGCGTCGATCGCGTAGGAGATGTCCTCACCACGGCGGTAGGGATCTTCGAGGTCGCGGGGTTCACCGCCGCTCTGGCCTTGGTGGGCGGGGTCGAACACGAGCGCCGCGATGCCGCGGGCAGCGAGGCGGGACGCGTAGTTCGCGCCTATCTGCTCCTTCACGCTGCTGCCGGGCGTGGAGAGCACCACGGCGCGCACGGGTGCCGCGTCGTCGACGCTGTCCGATAGGTAGAGGTCGGCTGCGAGATCGATCGGCCCGCGCGGGATCGTGATGTGCTGAAGCATGCGGTGGCGCCTTCTCTGCGAGGATTAGTTCCATAACCGTTCAGTACCAGACCTGTACTGGTACAGTTTCAAACTAATTCAGAACCGTACCACCTTGGGTGGATGGAGGGACTCGCGTGGCGAATGACGGGGCACAGCTGTGGACGCTGAACCAGCGTCTGCTGAGCGTCGTGCTGGATGCCTGCAGCACCGAACTGGCCGAGCTCGGGCTGGAGACGAAGGAGTTCTTCGTGCTTGCCGAGGTGGAGGCGTCGCCGTACCCGGCCGAACTCGCGGCGGCGCTGATGATCCCCAAAGCGAGCGTGACGGTCTACGTCCGCAACCTCGTCGCCAAGGCATTCATGCGGCGCGAGATCGACGACGAGGACCTGCGGCGGCATCGGCTCGTACTGACCGCCGAGGGCGAGGCGGCGCGGGACCGTGCGCTCTCAGCGCTCGCGGCGGAGTTCGACCGCAGGCTGGCGAGGATCTCCTCCCGGGACCGCAGCGAGCTGCAGCGCATCCTGCTGGAGATGCTCAAGTCCCCGGGCTGAGGCCGTGTTTCCGCGGAGTCACGGCGGAATGCGAATCCTTTTCCCAGCCGGCTCCTCTTATGGACATGCGGGCCTCAAGGTCGGCACGTCGAGGGAGGTTCCCATGATCGTAGCAATGGTCGCCGTCGTGGTCGCGGCTGTGCTGGTGTGTGGTTGCGTGCTGTTCCTGCGTAGGAGGGCAGGTTCGCGTGGCTAGGGCCCTTCTGATGGANNATCCATCAGAAGGGCCCTAGTTCCGCGAGGTCCTCGTGGCCGGGGGACGAACTCGTTGCCGCGGCCCAGAACGGAGACGAGGCCTCGATCGCCGCGTTGGTCTCCGGTGCGCATCCTCATGTGCGGCGCTTCGCGTTCACGCTCTGTGCGAGCAGCCAGGACGCAGAGGACGCGGCACAGGAAGCCATGATCGTTCTGTTTCGGAAGATCGGAACGCTACGGGCGGCGGGAGCCCTCGCCTCATGGATGTTCCAGATCGTGCGCCACGAATGTCTGCGTCGAGCGCGAGCCATGGTGCATCGCCACGAACCGAGTCCCGAGGTGGTCATTCCCTCGGCCGAGGATGACGTACTGGGCAAGCTGGAGATCGAGCGGGTGACGGCGGCCATCGCGTCGTTGCCCGCCGACCAGCGCCGGGTGCTGATCATGCGTGACGTCCAGGGCCTGCCGGGAGGTGCTGTGGCCAGGTCCCTCGGGCTCAGCACCACCGCGATGAAGTCCCGACTGCACCGTGCCCGCGCCGCCGTGCGCGCCGGCCTGAACCGTCAGAACGGGAGCACACCCGAATGAACACTCCGGTCGTGCCGAGCGAGAGGTCGTTCGCCAGTAGGTCCGTGCCCGCTCACCTGGTGAGGGGAATCATCGGTTTCGGGCTGCTCGCCGGATCGGTCGCGTTGGTTCCCGTCGTCGGCCTGTTCGGCTTGCTGCTGGCGCCCGGAGGTGCCGTGGCGCTACGCGGCTGTCCCGCCTGCTGGGCGATCGAGCTGGCACAGACGATCTCACGCGGGCGCCTGAGCAGGGCCTGTGCCGATGATCGCTGTCGGCCGACCCTGCGGCACGCCCGCCCACCCCTGTCGTCTGCCGCGGCGTCGCAGGAAAAGCCATTGACGCCCCGGTGCCGTTCGTGAACCATTCCTGACCGTGACGCCGAACATCGATCATGGCCGGCCCGCCCACGGGCAGGGCGCTCCGGGCGACCGTCCGCTCGCGCTGATCACCGGCGTGGGCCGTACCGTCGGTATCGGTGCCGGCGTCGCCCGTCGGCTGGCCGCATCGGGCTGGGACATCGCGTTTACCTACTGGGCCCCCTACGACGACCGTATGAGCTGGGGCAGCGAGCCCGGCGCGACCGAGGCGATCAGCCGCGCACTCGCCGAACACGGTGTGTCCGTCACCGCGATCGAGGGGGATCTCGCCGACCCCGACACCTCGGCACGCGTCTTCGAGCAGGTCGAAGAACGGATGGGCGGTGTCACCGCGCTTGTGATGTGCCACTGCGAATCCGTCGACTCCGGGCTGTTGGACACCACCGTCGAGAGTTTCGACCGGCACTTCGCCGTCAACGCGCGCGCCACCTGGCTGCTCATCCGCGAGTTCGGACGCCGCTTCGCCGCAGAACGGGGAACCGGCCGGATCATCAGCCTCACCAGTGATCACACCGTCGGCAACCTGCCCTATGGGGCGAGCAAGGGAGCCCTGGACCGCATCACGCTGGCCGCCGCCCGCGAACTCGGGCACCTCGGCGTGACCGCCAACGTGATCAATCCCGGGCCGGTCGACACCGGCTGGATGCCCGAGGAGGTCCGGGAGCACTGCGTCCGCGGCACGCCGCTCGGTCGGCTGGGCACTCCGCAGGACACCGCGCACCTGGTGGACTTCCTGTGCTCCAGGGAAGGCGAGTGGATCAACGGTCAGCTACTGATGAGCAACGGTGGGTTCGCGTAGGCGCCAAGTCCGGTACACCGGCGCCTACGCTCGGTCACACCCAACAGGCCTCATTTGCACGGGAGTTCACGTTCAGGTCGACCGCCGGCTCGCCGACATTCCTGTCCGCGTCAGGGTCCCGCGCGTCACCGGACGCCGCTCACCCGGCAGGCGCGATGGCCACGTTGTCGAAGGAGGCCGCGGTGTCGAAGACCCGGACGCCGTTCGCCCCGCTGCGGTAAGTGCCGTCGCTGACGGAGATCTTGGGCGTCGTCATGTCGTCGACGAACACCTTGATCGAAGAACCGACTGCGGTGACACGCATGCGGTGGGCCGAGTTGGAGCCGACGGCCGTGCGGGCGGTCGCCAGTTCGGTCCAGGAGCCGTTCGCCCGGCCGAGGACCACCTTGCCGCTCGGACTGATGCCCGCGTAGTAACCCGAGTAGCTGTCCCAACCGACCGCCGGGCTGCTCACTCTGAACGTCAGGCCCGCGTCCCCGCCACCCGAGGTGACGGTGACGTCGGCGTCGTAGGTGAAGTCGGCGAAGTCGGTGTCGAGCAGCGCCTTGCCGCCCAGACCGCGCCCCACCCGGTACTGTCCGCCGCCGGCCGACCACGTCCCGCCGTACGTCTTCCAGCCCAGCGCGTTGTTGTCGGCGAAGTTGTCCTTCACCTGCATCGCGATACGCCTGATGGTGCCGTCAGGGTTGAAGTACATGCGGTCGTAGGCCAGTTGGCGGTGGTTGCCGTCACTCTCACTGAGCGGACGGCGGTGGTAGACGATGTACCAGGTGTCGGTGCCCGGAACGTTGACGACGGAGTTGTGGCCGGAGCCCTTGGCTACCGCGGGGTCCTGGGCGAGCACTTTGTCGATCTTCGTGAAGGGGCCGGTCGGCGAGTCGGCCATGGCGTACGACACCGAGTAGTCGGGGCCGGTCCAGCCGCCCTCCGACCACATGAAGTAGTACTTGCCGTTGCGCTTGAACATGTAGGAGCCCTCGGTGTAGTTCTCCGGGGTGATCTCCTTGTAGGTGGATCCGTCGTCGAACGTGCCCAGACTGGTCATGTCCGGGTTGAGCTTGACGACGTTGGAGTGGTGCCAGCCCCCGTAGTACATGTACGCCTGGCCGTCGTCGTCGATGAACACGTCCTGGTCGATCGGCTGGGCTCCGTTGTGGAACTGCGAGATCAACGGCTTGCCGAGGGCGTCCTTGTAAGGGCCCTCCGGACGGTCGGCGACTGCCACGCCGATGCCGCCCAGCTGGGAGTTGTTCTGGATGTCGTTCGCGGCGAAGTACAGGTAGTACTTGCCGCCTCGCTCGACCGGCGCCGGGGCCCACACCGCGTACTTGGCCCAGGAGACGTCCGCCGCCTTCAGGATGTTGCTGTGCTTGGTCCAGTGGACCAGGTCGGTCGAGGAGAACGCGTCGAGGTAGGTCTGCTCCGCGTAGGCCTTGGACGCCGTGGGGTAGACCCAGTACTTGCCGTCGTAGACCGCGATGTCGGGGTCCGCGTACCAGCCGTCGACGAAGGGGTTGCCGGCCTCGGAGGTCGAGTACTCGGGCGCCGCGACGGCGGTGGTAGGCGAGAACATCGCCACGAGACCGCCGACGAGCAGCGTGGCTAAGGACTTGGCGACGAACCCGGTGGATCGGACAGTCACAAGAACCTCCGTGGGGTGAGACCAGTGGCAGACAACTGCAGACAACTTGCAGAACTTGCAGACAACGTTGTCCAGAACTCGGTACCTGAGAAGCCGTTCATGAATCGCTGCAAGCAGGTGTTTACATCGTTGCAAGGAAGCTGTAAAGCCTTTACGCGCAAGCCGTCCAGCGCCGGGCCGCAGCCACGCAGCAGGTCGGCGGCCTCGGCCACTGCGGCGTGTCCCGCGGTGCCGGGGAAGTGCGGCACGTTCACGGCCAGCCGTATGGCACCCGCGTATCCCGCTCAGCGGTGACATCACCTATCACGAGGGGTGGAACGCCAGCGGCATCGAACTCACCCCAGACCGCCGCGCGTTGCTGGTCGCCCAGTCCAACACTGGCCGACTCCACCGGGTCGACCCGACCAGCGGCGTCGCAACACAGGTCCGCCTCGGAGGCAAGACCCTCATCGGCGCTGACGGAATACTCCTCATCGGCCGGACTCTGTACGTGGTGCAGGGAGGAACCAACGTCCTGTCCGTGGTGCGGCTCAACGCGACCGGCACCACCGGCCGCCTGATGGAACAACGCACCGACCCCCGCTTCGACCTACCGACGAGCGTCGCTCGTTTCGGCAATCGCCTCTACCTGCCCAACGCCCGCGTCGGCATCCCGTCCCCGGAGACCGCACCGTACGACGTCGTCGCTCTGCCGCTCTGACCCCTCCGGACCTGCGGACCGCACTCCGGGCCACCGCTCAGCGCCCGCCTCCGGCGGCGGGCGACCTGTCGCGCGGTTCACCAACTGATTCCCGCCGCCACCGGCAAGTGGTCGCTGCCGGTGGACGGCAGCACCCAGGAACTCTCGGGTTCCACTCCCCTGACCAGGATCTGGTCGATCCGCGCCATCGGGAACGACGCCGGCCAGCTGAAGCCGAAACCGGCGCCGGCCTCTTCGTGGGCCGAGTGCAGCTGCGAGGTGAGGCCGTCGAGCGCGCGGTCGTCCGTGGTGCCGTTCATGTCGCCGAGCACCACCACCCGCTCGTTCCGCTCGGCGGCGACGGCTTCGGCCAGCGCGACCGCGCCGAAGTCGCGCGAGTCCGTCCAGAAGCCGTCCCTGGGAACCACCCGCACGGACCCCAGGTGCGCCACATACACCGCCAGCGGCCCATGGGCCGTGGCCACCGTGGTACGCAGCGCCCGGGGCGGGTCCGCCGAGACGTCGACCGGTCGGGTCTTCGCCAGCGGCCCGACCATGCCGCGCACGACGTCGACCGGCCGGGTGCCCGACAGCGGCAGCTTGCTCCACAGCCCGACCGTGCCCTGCACCGTGTGGTACGGGTATGCCTTCGCCAGCTCCTTCCCGTACGTGACCGTGGCCTGCGGAGTCATCTCCTCCAGCGCCAGCAGGTCCGCCCCGGCGGCGGCCAGCTCGCGCGCGGTGCCGGCCGGGTCGGGGTTCTCGGCGCCGACGTTGTGGCTGACCACGGTGAGGTCGCCACTCGACCGGGACTTGTCGAAGAGCAGCCCGCCGAAGAGGCTCAGCCACGCCACGGCCGGCAGCAGCAGCGCGAGCACAGCGGAGGCGGAGCGGCGCCACAGCGCCCCGGCCAGCAGCACCGGGACGAACAGGCCGAACCACGGGAGGAACGTCTCCACCAGGCTGCCGAGGCCACCCCGGTCCGTGAGCCGCGCGTGCAGCAGCATGAGCAGCCCGAGGAGCAGCGCCGACGCCGCGAGTACCAGGCCGCGTTTCCACGGACCCGGCCGGGAGAGGAGCCGGATCGCCCGGCGGATCACTCGACGGATACGCGCGCGCCAGGCCTTCAGGCTGGTTTCCCCGCGACCGCCGCCCTGCCCGGCCTCCGCCGTGTCCAGGGTCTTGGCGCGCTCCTCGACGTCGGCCTGTTGCCGCGCGTCCGGAACTTCTCGTAGTGCTTCACTCACTGCTCAGACGTCCTATCGGTGGAACGTGCCGGTGTGGCGGGCAATCGAACGGCGATGCGGAGTCCGCCCGCAGCGCGAGGGGTGAGGGTGAGGGAGCCGTCGTGTACCTCGGTGATCCGCTCGACGATGGCCAGGCCGAGGCCGACCCCCGCGTGGTCGCGGCGAACGCGTTCGGTGCCGCGCTGGAACGGCTCGGTGAAGGTCGAGGCCGACTGCGGGGAGAGCTTCTCGCCGCTGTTCTCGACCGTCAGCACCACGGTCTCGGGGCCGACGGCGGTCTCGACCCGCACCGTGCCCTTCTCGGGCAGGTTGTGCACGATCGCGTTGTGCACGAGGTTGGTCGTCAGTTGCAGCAGGAGAGCCGCCGAACCGAAAGCCGGGGCGACGTCACCGGAGGTCTCGACGGTGACACCGCGCTTCTCGGCGAGCGGGAGCAGCGTCTCGGTGGCCTCTTCCACGAGCAGGGACAGGTCGACCGGTGTGCGGGTGAAGGACCTCTGGTCGGCGCGGCTGAGGACGAGCAGCGCCTCGGTGAGGTCGATCGCCCGGGTGTTGACCACGTGCAGGCGGTCGAGGATGTCGCCGAGGTCCTGTGTCGGATCGTTGCGGGCCACGTCGAGCAGCGCCTGCGAGATCGCCAGCGGGGTGCGCAGTTCGTGGGAGGCGTTGGCCGCGAATCTCCGCTGTTCGGCGACGTGCGCTTCGAGCCGGGTGAGCATCGCGTCGAAGGCGTCGGCGAGTTCGCGGAACTCGTCCTTGCGCCCCGGCAGCCGGATCCGGTGGGCGAGTGATCCGCTCGTGGCCATGCGCGTGGCGTCCGCGATGCGGGTCAGCGGGGCAAGCATGCGGCCGGCGAGGAGCCACCCTCCCAGGAGACCGAAGACCAGCAGGAACGCCAGTACCGCGGCCGCCCTCGGGGCGAAAACGTCCAGGAGGGCGGACCGGATGGGGAAAACACCGTTCGCCGGCCTGTCGTCGGGGTTGATGAGCATCGCGCGATCGGGGACGTAGCGCAGGAGGAACACCCACACCGCCGCGAGCAGCAGGATGCCGGCGATCATGAGGAATCCGGCGTAGCTGAGGGTGAGCTTGAAGCGAACGCTCAGCCCAGGCGTCCTGTCCACCGACCCGGGCGTCCTGTCCACCGATCCGGGCGTCCTATCCACGCTCTTCTCCCTCGTGCCCGGTCTCCGGTCGCGTGTCGATGCGGTACCCGGCGCCCGGCACCGTGGAGATGACCCAGGGTTCGCCGAGCCGCTTGCGCAGTGCCGAGACCGTGATGCGTACGGCATTGGTGAAGGGGTCCGCGTTCTCGTCCCACGCCCGCTCCAGGAGCTCCTCGGCACTGACGACCCCGCCCTCGGCGGCGACCAGCACTTCGAGCACCGCGAACTGCTTCCTGGTCAGCGCGACATGGAGACCGTCGCGGTGGACCTCCCGGCGGAACGGATCCAGCCGGAGACCTGCGATCTCTCGCACGGGCGGCCGGCTGTGTGCACGCCTGCGGTCGAGTGCTCTCAGCCTCAGCACGAGTTCCTGGAGCGCGAACGGCTTGGTGAGGTAGTCGTCGGCGCCGAGTTCGAACCCGGTGGCCTTGTCGTCGAGACGGTCGGCGGCGGTGAGCATGAGGATCGGCATACCGCTGCCGGAGGCGACGATGCCTCTGGCGATCTCGTCGCCGGTGGGGCCGGGAATGTCCCGGTCGAGGACGGCGATGTCGTAGGCGTTGACGCTCAGCAGCTCCAGAGCGGCATCGCCGTCACCCGCGAGGTCGGCGGCGATCGCTTCCAGACGCAGGCCGTCGCGGATGGCTTCTGCCAGATAGGGCTCGTCCTCGACGATCAGTACACGCATGCTCCGAGGCTACGAGTCGGCACATATCGTCGGCGTATCCAAAACCACCCACCTGCCGGCGACGCCACGCTGCCGGGAGGACAGTGATCCGAAGAGCCGCGCTTCCCGGAGGACCGGTCCTCGGAGCGGGCGCAGAACGGGGAGAGGAGGAGAGAGGAGAGCCGGAAGAGCCGCCATGACGGTGTGCGCCTTGGACGCCGGCCCGCAGGTCAGGCCCGCAGGTCAGGTGTGGCGGACGGCGCCCATCTCGCTCATGAAGCGCGCGGGATCACTGTCGGATCCCCGGATCATCTCGTGCATCTTCCAGTGGCCCAAGTCGTCGCGGACGAACTCGGCGAGCGTCGTCGCGCTCGCTCCGGCCACGCCGGAGAAGTCGTCGGTGAGCAGTTCCTCGTAACCCTCGACGATCAGGATCCCGGCGTTCGACATGTCGCCGAACGTCCTGGGCACCGGCTCCTGGTGAATGACGACACCCACGACCACCCGTGCGTAGGCACTGGACAGACGCTCGAACTCCAGGGACATCACTTCGACGAAGCCGAAACCCTGACCGGTCTGGCTGTGCCGGCTCATGTTGATGGTGCCGTCCGGCGAGCGGCTGTCGTAGTGCACGAGGTACACCGGCCTGCCGAACGGGTCGTCCACGGAGTACGTCGCAGCGACGATGTCGAGATGGCGCGGGGACTCACCCACAGGGCTCGGGTCCCACTTGAGCCGTACCTCGATCTTGCCCAGCCCGTTGCCGCCAACCCCCACCGAACGCCTCCTCTTGTGGTCCGCTCATTACGCGGAGCCCGCACACGTCCCCAACTATGTCCTGAAGTATGTCCTGTGATCCACCTCTTGATGCAGCCCCGACAAGAAAGATCCACTGCCTCATCCGTCGAGCGGCGTCGGGAAACGACAGGACTCTTGACGCGGCCACCACACGCCCGAAGAATGGCGGCGGCCATCTGACAACGTTGTCTACAGGAAATGGGTCGCACCGCATGCCGCACCACGTCACGGGGCTCACCCGCCGTCACATCATGCAGGTGCTCGGCCTTTCCGGCGCCCTGACCGTCTCTCCGCTCGTCATGGGGTCGAAGCGGACCTCGGCCTCGGCCTCGGTGGCCGCTCCCGGTCCGGAAACGTCGGAAACGGACCCCGTCTCCGACACGTACTACCGTGTCCTCCTCTCCCACACCCACTGGTCCGAACAGCAGTGGGACGCGGCCCAGGGCCACTACACCGACAAGGACTTCGGCTTCGCGGTCGTGCTCGGCAACGCCGTCCTGCTGACCCGGGGCCCGTACGACGCCGACCGCGCCGGAGTCGACAAGGACACCCTGCGCGCCCGTACCCTCGCCACCCTGAAGCACTTCGCGGCGTCCAACCGGCTGACCGGCGGCACCCAGTGGGGCCGGAAACTCTTCTTCGACACCACCTTCCAGTCCTACTTCGTCCTGGCGGCCCGGCTGCTGTGGGACGACCTCGACGAGGTGACGCGCCGCGACGTCGACACCATCGCCCGCGAACAGGCGCAGTACACCGCCGCGTTGGGCACGGGTGACGACCCCGCCTCCGGCGACTGGTCGCCGCACGGTCTCGACGGAGGTTTCCGGGGCGACACCAAACTGGAGGAGATGGGGGTCTACGCCCAGGCGCTCGCACCCGGCCTGGCCTGGGCGGGTGACGACGCCCGGTACGAGGCCTGGCGCGCCGCCTTCGGCCGGTGGAGCCGCAACGAGGCGGGGCTGCCGGCGGCCGACCTCGCCAACCCGGCCCGCGTGGACGGGGTCGCCGTCAGCGAGAACACCGCGCAGAACCTGTACGACACGTTCATCGTCGAGAACCACGGCTCGTTCGGCCCGCACTACCAGGCAGAACTCTGGCGGACCTCCGGACGCAACGCGGTCCACTTCCTCACCGCGGGCCGCCCCCTCCCGGAGGTGCTCACCGCGCAGCCCAACGCCGGGCCGCTGTGGCGCACCCTGCTCGGCGTGATGAGCGACGCGGGCGAGCCGCTGATGCCGATGGTCGCCGACCGCGAACACCTCTACGGCCGCGACGTCATCCCGCTCGCCTTCCTCGCGCAGGTGGCCGGGGACCGCGCCGCCGCCCGCTGTGAAATCGCCCTGGCCGAACGCCTTGAGGCCTACCAGGCATATCCGCCGCAGTACCGCCTCGCGAAGTTCTCGGGCGAGCCCAAGTACGAACCCGAGGCGCGCGCCGAACTGGCCATCAGCTATCTGCTCCACGAGTGGCGGGCCCGGTCGGGGCGCGCACCGGTACGGCCCCTGTCGCAGGGTGAGTTCTTCGAGGAGGCGAGCGGCGTCGCCGACTACGGCCCGGGCCCCGGTCTCCTCTCCCACCAGTCGCCCGGCGCCTGGGCCGGGTCGGTCGGCAAGGCCGGTTTCGTGAAGTTCGCCTGGCAACCGGCCCACGACGACTGGCTGTTCGCGCTCAGCGGTACGACGCCGATGTTCCTGCCGAGCACCCGCGCCGAGGTCACCGGGCGGTCGGTCGTCGCGTACTCCCGGCTGCGGGACGGCTTCGACGGCAGCGCGAGCCTGCTCACGCTGGACACCGGACATGCGGGCTTCACCACGCTGCCGTCCGGGGCCGTCGTGTACGCGACGTCCGGTACGGCCGCCGGTGAAGGCCACCTGGAGGTGCACAACCTGGACATGCCCGGGATGCCGGGGCTGGCCGGAAGCCGCACGTACGGGGCGGCCGAGGGAAGCGTGACGGTCGCCGCACAGGCCGCCGCCCCGACGCCCACCGGCTCCCGGGTCGACGAACTCACCTTCTCGCGCGGCCGGTTCCGTCACCTGCGGATGCTCGGGACACGCCCCGACCCCTCGTACGGCTATTCGCTGTACGCCTTCGAGATACGCGACGGAGCCGCGGGCGCCGACCTGGCGCGCGGCACCGGGGCGACGGCCTCCGCGTCCTCCTTCGACCCCGGCAAGGGGCCCGCGCTCGCGGTCGACGGCGACGGGGCGACCCGTTGGGCGGTGTCCCGCGCGGACCGGCCGCGCGCCGACAGCTGGATCGCCGTCGAGCTGGGCGCGGCCCTGGACGTGGACCGGGTGACGCTGCGCTGGGAGAGCGCGGCGGGCCGCGCGTACCGGGTACAGGGATCGGCCGACGGACAGACATGGACCGAGCTGGCCGCCTGGCCGCGGGCGGACCTCACCAGCCGCGGCGGCTGGCTGGACATCGACGGCCGCGCCGGTCTCGTCGTGCGCGGCGGCGCCAACCCGATCTCGGTGTACGGCAACACGGTCGTCCTCTCCGACGGACCGGCCGAGGGCCTGCTGGTCGAGGGCCTCCCGGGCGCGACGCCGGAGCAACTGCGCGCCGCGACCGCCCGCAAGAGCCCCTCGGTACGGTCCGCGCAGGTGAAGGCCGCTCTTACCGACCACTACCTGAGCCTGTTCAACCTCTCCTCGGATCCGGTGACCACCACGGTGACGATCCCCGGCTCGCGCTCCGAGGGACTGCGCCTGTACGCGGGTGTCCAGGACGTGACGGAATCGGGCACCGACCTTCGGACCGAACTGGGCGCCGCTTCCGCCGCGTTGCTCCCTGCACGCTTCGTCCTGTCCGGGAAGCGCGTGCCTGTCGGTCTGCGCGCCGCAGTGGTCGACGGCCGCACGGTGCGACTCAGTGGGCCTTCCTGCCACGTCGCTGTCTCCGCGCAGGGCCGGACCCACGACGTCACGGTCCGGGCGGGCCGTACGACCACGGTCACCCTGCCGCGCGCCACGGCGTACCCGCTCGCCGACCTGGCGCTCGGCCGCCCCACGTTCCCGACCGCACCCCTGCCGCCCGGTATGACGGACCCGAAAGCCGCGGTCGACGGGGACGAGAGCACCGCGTGGACCCCCGGCCCCGACGGTCGCATGGTCGTCGACCTGGGCGCCGAGCGGCACATCACGGAGATCCGCACGCGGTGGCGGGGCGGCCGGGTCCCGGCGGCGCAGGCCGAGTTCAGCACGGACGGCCGTACGTACACGGGCGCGGCACGGCTGACGGCGCGGGGAGTCCTGCGCACGGACAGCGCAGCCCGCTACGTGGCACTCCGGGTCACCGCCCCGGCCGGAACCCACGCCGCGCTCACGGCCCTCACCATCACCTCGTGACCTGGGAGGACTCTCGGGGAGTGGCCAACCGACCACGCTGCCGTACTCGGACTCGGACTCGTACTCGGACGCAGATGGAGGCCTACGTGCACACAGGAACGCACCGGTTCAGACGCAGACTGCTGGCGTGGTTCGCCGCGGCGGTGGGCGCCACCGTGGGACTCGGAACTCTCACTCCCCCGGCCGCGGCGGTCACCGAGAGCGCGGCGACGACGTCGTGGAACGTGACGCACAGGACGGGAAAGCCCGGTGACGCCCTGACCGCGCGTCTCCAACTCGACGCCGCACGAGGCACCTTGTCGCTGGGCGTCCGTCGAGGCGGCGCCACCGTGCTCGACCCCGCCCCGGTCGGCATCACCACCGACGCCGCCGACCTGACCACCGGTCTGCGGCTCCGTGGCCACACCGTACGGAACGTGACCGAGCGCTACTCCACGACGACCGGCAAGCAGCGCAGGCGCGTGGCTCAGATGACCGAGGCGCGGTTCTCCTTCGCCAAGGACGGCGGGGACCGCCTCGACCTGATCGTCCGTGTCTCGGACGACGGGTTCGCCTACCGCTATGTCCTGCCCGGCGACGACGAGGTGACGGTGCTCGGCGAGGCTTCCGCCTTCCAGGTGCCGGACGAGGCGACGGCGTGGCTGATGCCGTACACGCCCAACTACGAAAGGCCCCGCACCGAGACCACCGCCGCGGGCGCCCCGGCGGGCGACTACGGGTATCCCTCGCTCTTCCGGGTCGGTGCGTCCTACGTCCTGCTCACGGAGTCGGACGTCGACGGTCGTTATGCCGGCAGCCGTCTCGCGCACGACGCCGGAAGCGGCCGTTACACCGTGGAACTCGCCGACGAACGCATCGCTTCGACGGGCCCGCTGACCACCCCGTGGCGCACCGCCGTCATCGGTGACCTGGCCACCGTCACGGAGTCCACCCTCGTCGACGACCTGGCGCCCGACTCCCGGGTGGCGGACACCGGGTGGATCCACCCGGGCAAGGTCGCCTGGTCCTGGCTGGCCGGCTTCGGCGCGGCCCAGCGCAGCCTGGAGACCCAGCAGCGGTTCGTCGACTACAGCGCAGCCCACGGCTGGGAGTACACGCTGGTGGACGACGGGTGGAAGACCGAGGACTGGATGCCGCAGCTCATCAAGTACGCCGAGCGGCGTGGTGTGAAGATCCTGCTGTGGATGCACTGGACCGACCTGGACACGGCCGCCGAACGCGAAGAGACCCTGGACACGGTCAAGGCGTGGGGCGCGGCCGGGCTGAAGATCGACTTCATGGACTCGGACGCGCAGGAGCGCTTCCGCTGGTACGACGACATCCTTGAGGCGACCGCGGAACGCGAACTGCTGGTCAACTTCCATGGGTCGACCATCCCGCACGGCATCCAGCGCACCTGGCCGCACGTCATGTCGATGGAGGCGGTGTACGGAGCCGAGCAGGGCAACGTGTCCCTCTCCGACGTCACCACACTGCCCTTCACCCGCAATGTGGTGGGATCCATGGACTACACGCCCATGGGATTCCAGTTCGGCACCCGCAACACCTCGGAGGCCGCGGAACTGGCCCTGTCCGTCGTGTACGAGTCCGGTTTCCAGAACTTCGCCGGTTCGGTCGGGGCCTACCGGGCCCGTCCGGAGCTCGAACGGTTCCTCGATCAGGTACCGACCGTCTGGGACGAGACGCGGCTGCTGTCCGGCCACCCCGGTGACGGGGCGACCGTCGCACGGCGGCACGGCAACCGCTGGTTCGTCGGCGACGTCACCGCCGCCGACGCGCCTGCCACGCGGCGCGTACCGCTGGACTTCCTCGGCGCCGGCCACTGGCGAATTGACGTCCTGCGCGACGGACCGGACGGCCTGGTCCGCGACTCCCGGATCGCCGACCGCCACGACGTCCTGACGGTCCCCACCTCGGCGGGCGGCGGCTTCGCCGCGCTGATCTGCCGTGCCCTGCCCGGCCGCACCACGTGCGACCGGCCCGTGCGTCACATGCCGTTGACCACCTTGTCGGCCACCCCGCAGAAGGCGCAGGCCGACCCGGGTACGACTGTTGAGGTCGAAGGCACGTTCCAGGTGGAGGACTTCGGCCCGGTGCGCGACGCCGACGTGCGCGTGAACGCTCCCGAAGGGTGGACGGTCACGGACGGCAGCGCTCACGCCGACGAACTCGCCACCGGCGCCGCGCTCACCACGCGCGCCACCGTGCACGTCCCGGCGGACGCGGCGTACGGCTACCACGATGTGGTGGTGAACGCCACCTACCGGGCTCCGGGCGAGAAACCCGGTGTCCCCGCGCTGCGCCACGAGCGGACGGTACGGGTGTTCGTCGCACCGCCGGGAGTGGACTACGTGAGCGATCTGCCGTTCACGGCGGAACGCAACGGCTGGGGGCCGGTCGAGCGCGACACCTCGAACGGGGAGAACGCCGAAGGCGACGGCGGTCCCCTGCGCATCCGCGGCACCACGTACGACAAGGGCCTCGGCATGCATGCCACGGCCGAGGTGTCCGTCGACATCGGTGGCGCGTACGACCGTTTCCGGGCTCACGTGGGCGTCGACGACGAGGTGATCGGCGCGGCCACGGTCGTCTTCGAGGTGCTGGGTGACGGGCATCTGCTCACCCGGACCGAGGTGCTGACCCCCGCGGACGCCGCTCGCGCGCTCGACGTCGACGTCAGTGGAGTGCAGCGCCTGACGCTGCGCGTCACCGACGGCGGCGACGGCATCAACTTCGACCACGCGGACTGGGCGGACGCGGAACTACGTCTGGCCTGACCTCCTGACCTCCTGACCCGCTGACCCTGCACCGGACGCCGTATGAGTCCCGCCCCTCCGAGAGGGGCGGGACATCGGGCCGGGCACGGCCGGGGCCTGTCCGAGCATGCAGGACCAAGGCCAGGACCAGGACCAGGACCAGCCAGGGCCTGGTCTATGTCGGCGAGGCCTCCGC
This sequence comes from Streptomyces aurantiacus, assembly GCF_001418335.1. Classification (GTDB taxonomy): domain Bacteria; phylum Actinomycetota; class Actinomycetes; order Streptomycetales; family Streptomycetaceae; genus Streptomyces; species Streptomyces aurantiacus. The sequence continues at coordinate 29,576 of NZ_LIPP01000222.1, forward strand.
GTGGAACTCGGGTGGTTCCCGGCGCAGCCCGCGGGTGAGGACGCACAGGTAGGCGACGCCGATGACGAGCCAGCCGAGCCCGAGCAGGACGGCGGTGTGGTTCAGCTTGGTCAGCAGGTAGACATCGGCCGCGGCGCCGAGGACCGGCAGGACGACATGGGCGAGGACGGATCGGCGGGTGCCGGTGCGGCGATGGCGCAGCCAGGCGGCGATCACACAGACGTTGACCAGGGTGAAGGCCAGGAAAGCGCCGAAGTTGATGAACGAGGTGGCGGTCTCCAGTGACAGCCGAGTGGCCATCAGGCCGATCACCGCGATGAGCAGCAGGTTGAACAGAGGCGTGCGCAGTCGCCCGTGCAGCCGGCCGAAGGCGCGGCGCGGCAGCACCCCGTCCCGGCCCATGACGTACATCAGCCGGCTGGTGCTGGCCTGGATGGCGACGCAGGAGGCCATTCCGCCGATCAGGGTGATGGCGTTCATGACGTTGGCGAAGCCCTTCCCACCGGCCAGGACAGCCACCTCGTACCCGGCGGTCGACTCGTCGTCGAAGACCGCTCCGGGATGCACCCACTGCAGCAGCAGCGAAATGAGGAAGAAGATGCCGCCGCCGACGATGACGGTGAGCAGGATGCCGCGGGGCACGTCGCGCCGCGGTTCGCGTACCTCCTCGCTGAGGGTGCTGATGGCGTCGAATCCGAGGAAGGAGTACGCGGCGATCGCGGCGGCGGCGGTGACGGTGCCCACGGAGGCCGCCGGGTTCCACAGGGCGTGTGCGCCGTCGGCGGCGGAGGCGCCGCCGAGCGTGTGGACGCACACCACCACGAACGCCAGCAGACCCAGCGCGGTCAGTCCGAGCAGAACCTTGTTGACCCGGTCGGCCAGGACGATCCCCAGGGCGTTGACGAACGTCGTGACGACGATGACGACGACCAGCCAGCCCCAGGTCGGCAGGGCGGGGAACTGCACATGGAGGTAGAGCGCCTGGATCAGCCAGGCGACCATGGGGAGGAAGAGGTAGTCGAGCAGCAGCGCCCATCCGGCGAGGAAACCGATGCGCGAACCGAGCAGTTTGCGTGCGTAGGTGTAGACCGACCCGGAGGCAGGGTGGTCGCGCGCCAGCTTTCCGTAGCTGAGCGCGGTGAGTGTCATGGCCACGGTGGCGACGACGTACGCGGTGGGCGCCACGCCGGCCGAGGTGGTGGCTATGACGCCGAAGGTCGACACCACGATGGCCGGTGCCATGTAGGACAGGCCGAAGACGACGAGCGACAGCAGACCGAGCCGGGGCACCAGCCGGTCGGGGGCCTCAGTGGTCTCAGTGCCCTCAGTGGTAAATGTCATGAGGTTTCGGCCCGTTCTGTGCGGGATGAGCCGTCGTGGCCGGCTCCCCAGGTGTGGGGATCGATCCTGCCGCCGTAGAGGGGCAGATCGAGGGAGGCGTCGCCGGGCCGGAACTGCTCCCAGGGACGGTTGAGCCCCGCGGTGCCGTACCGGCGGGTCCGGGCGGTGTCACCGAGATCGATGACATCGGTGAGTACGCAGTCCTCGGCGCCCGGCGCCTGTGTGCGGACGCGGCCCTCCGGGTCGACCAGGAGGCTGCGGCCCAGGCCGGTGGGTCCTGCGGCGTTCACACTGGCGACGAAGACCTGGTTGGTGATGGCGTTGGCGCGTGCCAGGACCACCTCCTGCTCCCGGTCGCTGGTGGGAGTCTGTACGAGGTTGACGATCAGGTCGGCCCCGAGGTGGGTGAGGTTGCGGGCGATCTCCGGGAACCAGGCGTCGTAGCAGATCGTCATGCCGACGCGGCCGTACTGCCCCATCTCGAAGACGACGAACTCGGTGCCGGGCGTGGTCGTCTCGTAAGGGCGCCACGGGCAGATCTTGCGGTAGGCGGCCACTCGCCGCCCGTCGGGCGAATACACCGGGGCGGTGTTGTACACGTGCCCGTCGTCGCCCCGTTCGTACAGCGTGCCCGGCATCAACCAGACACCCAGGTCCCCGGCGAGCTCGGCGAGCTGCCGGTCGACAGGGCCGTCGAGCGGCTCGGCGAGCTCCTCCAGGACCGCCGGACCGCCGTCGGAGCCTGTTCCGGGGGCGGGGGTGGCGAGGTGCAGCTCCGGGTAGACGAACAGCCGAACCGCCGGCCGCTGCCGTGCGAGTCGCTGTAGGTCGGAGGCGAAGGAGCCGAGGTCACCTGCCGGGCGTGCAGGGGCCTGGACGAGGGCGAGGGGAAGCGGTGAGGTCATGGGTGCTGCCTTCCATCATTCGTTAAACGAAGTTTGATTAACTAAGGCGAGCGATGTCAAGGGTTCGCCCGTGACCGCGGATGTCCGCGTCAGATCCGGCCTGATGTCCGGCCTGATGTCCGGCGTGAGGTCCGGCCAGAAGTCCGGCTGAAGTCCGGTGGAGCCCGGCGTGAAAGGATGAGCGCATGCCGCGCCCCCGCAACCAGACCGCCCGCCGAGCGCAACTGGTGCAGGCGGCGGCGCAGGCGGTCCTCGAACGCGGTGTCACCAACGCACGGCTGCGGGACATAGCCGCCCAGGCGGGTCTGACACCGGCCTCGGTGCTGTACTACTACCCGGACATCAACGACCTGCTGGTCGCCGTCTTCGAGCAGGGCACCGGAACGTACGTACTGAGGCGCCAAAAGGCCGTCGAGGGGTGCACCACAGCCTGGGCGAAACTCGCGGCGTGCGTCACGTCCGGCGTTCCCTTCCCCGGGGAGGCCGAGACGACGAGCCGGCTGCTGTACGAACTGCTGCCCGTCACCTTCCGCAGCGACGAGGCCGCCGTACTCCAGAAGGCGTTCATCACGCAGCAGACGGCCTTGTACCAGCAGGTGCTCGACGGAGGCAGGGACGCGGGCGACTTCCGGCTCCTCGCCCCGTCGGACTTCCTCGCCCGCAGCTTCGTGGCCCTTGAGGACGGATACGGCATCGACGTCCTCTCCGGCACGGCGACCGCTGCGGAGACCGAGGCGCGTCTGCTGCACCATGCCCGGCTGATGACCGGAACGCCCGACGTCGACTGATGACGAGGCACGGGGGGACGCTGGAGCGGCAGCACACGTCCGGCCTCGGCCTCGGCCTCGGCAGCGGCGACCAGATCACCCGGCTGTACTCGCCGGCGGTACGTCTCAGGCCATAGCGGGCCGGCCGACCCGCCGGAAAGCTTCTCGTGACGGAATCGACGTCGCTTTGCCAGACGCCGCTTTGTCAGACGCCGCGTAGATGCGCGGTGGTTTTTCCGGTCCGTTCGCGAAGAAGCACGCGCAATGTATTCGAATGCTCGTAACCGACTTTCCGGGCAACTGTTTCCAATGACAGCTCTGTAGTACGCATCAGGTGGGTGGCTCGCTCGATCCTGATGTCCTGGACGAAGCGAATGGGAGAAGTACCCATGGTCCGTTGTACGGTGCGCTGCAAGGTCCTGATACTGACACCGATGGCGTGGGCGGCTTCCGGGACACTGATGGGCTCGGCCAGTCGCTCTCGCACCCAGCGCTCGAATGCGGCCACCACGGGATCATGCTGGGCCAACGCGCTGGGAATGACGTAGGCCGACTGGGACGGACGTTCGTCGACGACCAGGTAGCGCGCCACGAGATCGGCGAGCATCGGGCTTCGCCGGCGGACGATGCACAGCGCGAGGTCGACATGCCCGAACGCCGCGCCCGCCGTGGTCACGCCGTCCGAGGTGACGACCATCCGGCTCTGGTCGACCCGGACCTCCGGGTAACGCGCGCGGAAGGGCGGCACCAGCCACCAAGTGGTGGTCGCGCGAAGGCCGTCGAGGATTCCCGTCTCGGCCAGCACGAACGTCCCCGAGCATGCGGACGCGACGTCGGCGCCGCGGTCACGCGCCCGTGAGATCAGGTTTCGCACCGGTAGCAGCCGCTCGCTCCCGGCCTGGTCGATGATGGCCGCCGGCCGGCGTTCGGCCATGGCGGGGACGATCAACAGGTCAGCCGATGCCGCGCGGGCAAGGGGCTTCGTCGGGACCAGATGGCCGGCCCCGGTCCGCACTTCCGGCAGGGCACCGACCGTGGTGACGTTCCACAAGGGAGAGCAGGACATCTCCTCGCCCATCACCCCGGCTTCCTCACTCATCGCATTGGCGGTATTCAGAACGTCCAGCACAGCTGCCAGACCCGAGTCGAACACTCCGTCATATACCAGAACCGCTACTTCCATGGCGTAAACGCTATCAGGCATGTCGTTTCCGCCACTGGGTTACTGGGAGATCACACCGTAGATTCGCTGTATGCCGAGTCCCGGCAGGTTCAGTTTCGCAATCCAGGAGTGACGTAGATGAAATTCGGTCTGCTGGCGCGTATCGAAGTAAAGCCCGAGTACGCCGACCAGGTCGAGGCAATGTTGCGCGACGCGGTGGGACTGGCCGAGCAGGAGCAGCGCACGGCGGCCTGGTTCTCGTTCCGTCTCGATGCGACCACGTTCGGGGTGTTCGACACCTTCGATGACGAGCAGGGGCGCGAGGAGCATCTCCAGGGGAAGATCGCCGCCGCTCTCATGGACGCCGCCGAGACGATGCTCAGTTCGGCTCCTGTGATCGAGCCGGTGGACCTGCTGGGCGTCAAGGTTCCCTGACCGTCGGTCGTTGCGCGTGCCAACAAACAGGCAGCCCCGCCGAAGTCGGCGGGGCTGCCTGCCCCGTTCCCACGGGAGCCGATGTCAGGCGGTGGCACTCCGGCCGTGGCGCAGCCCGTCCACGAGCAGGGTGATCATGCGGTGGGTGTGCGCGTGGTCGTCCGGAGCGGCGATGCCGCTCCAGGGCACGCATCGGGTCGTCCGGGCTGATGTCCGTCCTGATCTTGCCGGAAGACGGCGGTGACCAAGTCCGCACGCTGCGGGAAGTGCCGGTAGAAGGTGCCCGAACCGACGCCGGCCACGGCGATGATCCGTCACACGGAAGCGTCCACGCCGTCCGACGCGAAGACCTCGGCGGCGGCTGCCGGGACCGCGCTGTTGCTCAGTTCTCGTGGACGGCGAAATCCGTCACCGGCATGACGGTCCGGGCCTGCCTCGACCCGGCGGCCGTCGCCGTGGTCCTCAGCGTCTCGAAGGCGGCCGCCGTGAGACTGGCCGGTTCGGCTTGGTACACCACCAGTTGCTGGTGCGGGGCCCCGTTGACCGTGAACGCCGCGAACTCGATGTGCAGGTCCCCGACCTGCGGGTGCCTGAGGTGCTTGCCTTCCTGGGTCTTGCTCTTGACCTCGTGCAGGCGCCAGATGCCGGCGAACTCCTCGCTCGCGGCGGACAGTTCCGCCACGACCTCGGCGATGCGGGCCGATTCGGGGTCGCGGCCGAAGGCGGCCCTGATCTCGGCGACAGTGGAGTGCGCGGCCCTCTCCCACTCCTGGTAGAACTCGCGCCCCGCCGGGTCGACGAACACCATGCGGGCAAGGTTGTCGAAGCGGTCGAACCCGCTGTGGAGGGCCGTGGCGAGTGCGTTGCCCGCCAGGACGTCGAGACCCGGTCCGAGGACGAAGGCGGGCGTGTGCTCCCATCCGTCCATCAGCCGCAACAACTGCCGGCTGACGTCCACCGCGCCCACGTCGTGCGGTCGTTGCGAGGCGGCGAGGCAGAGGCGGTTGATGTGGTCGGTGGCCTCCGCGTCCAGTTTCAGGGCCTGCGCCACCGCGGCGACGACTTGCGGCGACGGGCTGTTCTCGCGTCCCTGCTCCAGCCTGATGTAGTAGTCGGAACTGACTCCGGCGAGCAGCGCGACTTCCTCCCTGCGCAGTCCCGGCACCCGGCGTCGTCCGTATTCGGGCAGGCCGACGTCGTGGGGCTGCAAGGCCTCTCGGCGGGCTCGGAGGAAATCACCCAATGATGTCCCATCACTCATACGTCAAGGGTAGAAGGTTTCTCAGTCGAGGAGAGGGACCGGCTGCAAGGGACCCCGGTTCCGGGATCCTGGTTCCGGCATCCTGGGTGTAATGCACCCACCGTCGGCGGAACGCTTCCCGGCGTTCTCCGTCTAGCGTTGGCGACATGGAAAACGACAGGTCTCCTGGCTCGGCGCGGGGGCTGGGTCAGTTTCTCCGTTCCCGCAGAGAAGGCCTCAGCCCCGCTGCGGCAGGCCTGTCCGGCGCGGGCAGGCGGAGGGTGCCCGGTCTGCGGCGTGACGAGGTCGCGGCGCTCGCAGGAGTCAGTCCGAGTTACTACTGCCGACTGGAACAGGGCCGCGAGCTCAGCCCCTCACTGCGGGTACTGGAGGGTATCGCCCGCGCGCTGCGCCTCGGGGACGAGGACAAGGGGGAACTCTTCCGGCTGGCCCAGCCCACGGCCCGCCGTACGAGGTTCCCCCCGCGCGTCGAGCGCGTGCGCCCGCATCTGCGGCAGCTGATCGACAGCTGGACGGGGACGCCGGCCTTCGTCATCGGCCACGCCCAGGACCTGCTGGCCACGAACGCGCTGGCCGACGCTCTCTACCGGGACTTCGCGCAGCACGACAACGTACTCCGCATGCTCTTCCTGGACCCTGCGGCGAAGGGTTTCTACCGCAAGCCGGAGCGGGCCCGGCAGCGTGCGGTGGCCGATCTCCGGACCACCGCCGAAAGCCGGCCGGACGATCCCCGCATCCTGGAACTGGTCGGCGAACTCTCGGTGCGCAGCAGCGAGTTCCGCGTCCTGTGGGCACGCGAGTACGCCCGGGTGCCACCGTACGACGTCAAGCAGATCCACCATTCCGGTGTGGGTGACCTGGAGTTGCGGCACGAGGCCCTCACCATCCGGAGCGCCCCCGGGCAGCAGCTCATCGTCCTACAGGCCGAGCCGGGTTCTCCGTCCGCCGACGGACTGGCCCTTCTGGGCTCCATCAGCGCGCCCGGCGCCTGATCCATTCGCGCCCTGCTTCCACTTCCTGGGTGTGCGACTCCCAGGAAGAGCGCGGCCTTCAAAGCCACCTGCCCGGCGGGCACCGTCGAATACGTCAACAGGAAATCCCCTGAACAAAGGGGGAAGCGACGAGAGAGGTTTTCCCATGGCTACGTGGTTCGTGACCGGCGCCTCCCGCGGAATCGGCGCGGAAATCGCCCGCGCCGCTCTGGCGGGCGGCAACAATGTCGTGGTCGCCGTACGAAACCCGGAACGCGTGCCGGACGGTCTGAAGGACTCCGACCGTGTCTTCGCGGTCGCCCTGGACGTCACCGACAACGACAGCATCCCGCGGGCGGTCGAGGCCGGCCTGGACCGGTTCGGCGGCATCGACGTCCTGGTGAACAACGCCGGCCGCGGCCTGCTCGGCGCGTTGGAGGAGATCACCGACGCGGAAGCCCGGTCGCTGTTCGACCTCAACGTCTTCGGCCTGATCAACGTCACCCGCGCCGTGCTGCCGGTCATGCGCAAGCAGGGCTCAGGCAGGCTGGTGCACATCGGTTCCCGCTCGGGCTTCGAGGGTGAGCCCGGTGTCAGCCTCTACAGCGCGTCGAAGTTCGCCGTCGCCGGCATCAGCGAAGCGCTCTCCGCCGAGCTGGCCCCGTTCGGGATCCAGTCGATGGTCGTCGAGCCGGGCGTCTTCCGTACCGACTTCCTGGACGCCAGTTCCCTGTCGGTCGCCGCGGAGCGCATCGTCGACTATGACGACACCCCCGCGCACGTGACGCTGGACTGGGTCGGCCAGGCCAACCACGCGCAGCTCGGCGACCCCGTCAAGGGCGCCGACCTGATCGTCGAGGCTGCCTCGGCCGAGAAGCTGCCCACGCACCTCTATCTCGGGCGCGACACCTTGGAGCGGCTCGACGTCAAGTACCGGCAGGTGCGGGACGACCTCGCTCCGTGGCGCGAGAAGTCCGCCGCCACCGCCCACGACGACGCCGCCTGACAGGAGCTACGGGGTCGGAAGCTACGGGGTCGGAAGCTGGGGGGTCGGGAGATTTCCGGCTCCCCAGCCGTCAGCAGGCGCTGCAACTGCCGTACGTTGCGCGGCAGTTGCCGGGGCATCGCGGTGCTGGGCCGGGTCCGGGAGAGCCGCACTCTCCGTCGCCTGTCCCGGAGACGGTGTCCGTGTGCTGCCGCGACGGCGTCCGAGGAACCACACGAGGCCGATGAGCGCCGCGGCCAGGGCGGTGAGCGTGACGGCGCCGATCAGACCGAACGAGTGCAGGAACTCGATGGCTGCCGCGCCGGCGAAGTAGCCGAGGAGCACGTTGCCGACGCCCCAGATCAGCGAGGCGAAGGTACTGAAGAGGAAGAAGCGGCGGTACGGCATGCCGGACGCCCCCGCGGCGAAGGGCAGGAAGGTCCGTACGAATCCGATGAACCGGCCCGTGACGACCGCCGCCCCGCCGTGACGCAGCAGGAATTCATGGGCATGGCCGATCCGGCCGCCGGAGCGGATCCGGCGCAGCAACCGGGCATTCGGGCGTCTCCCGTACCCATGGCCCAAGGCGTAGCCCAGACTGTCGCCGATCATGCCACCGGTCACGACGAGAACCGCGAGCAGCACCGGGTTGATGTCGCCTTGGGCCGCGATCGCGGACGCGAGGAGGATGACGGTCTCGCCAGGCAGCAGTACACCGATGAAGGCGCTGGTCTCGCCCGCCGTCACGGCGAACACCACGAGATACGACCACCATCCGGCCGCCTCGATCAGAGCACCGACGTCCATGGCCGTCAGCTCGCGCGCTGCAGTGGCACAGGTTCCGGGGCGACCGCCGGCTCCGGCGTCCGGATGCGGGCCCGGAACGCCACCGTGTGCCCTGGCGACCCGACGGCAGTCGACGTCGGCGCCGCTTCGCGTGGCCGCTGCTTCTCGCCCTGGCCCGCGAGGCGCCCCGTGACGCTCCACGCCAGGAACGGCACCACCACGGCCGACAGCACCGCGATCCATGGGCGGTCCGCGGTCGACGACGCAGCCGTAACCGTGGTCGTGGCCGCGACGGTGACCGCGAGCAGTGCGGTCAGCAGCACGACGGTCCGTATCCAGATCCTCGCGGTGACGACGGTCACCGCCAGCGCCATCAGCAGGTACCAGCCGGCGCTCACACTGGGTACTGCCAGGTAGTCACCGATCGGTGACGCCTCGCGGACCGGCCATCCCCGCGCCACGGCGAAGGCGCCGAGTCCGGCCGCGCCGGACAGCAGCAACGCGCCGGCGAGACGCACGTACGCCTTCGGGTCCCGGTGGGCGAGCCAGAGCAGAATCGATACGGCCAGGGGCAGTGGGGCAACAGCGAAGGTCCACGTCAGTGCGTGTGCCACCTCGTGTGCGAGCACCGTGCCTCTCTCCGTGACGGTGACGGTGTGAGGGCGGAGCCGTTCGGCGGCGGACGACGTCCAGCCGGACATGGCGGGGAACTCCCCATGGACCGACACCGCCAGGAGGACGGCGTACGTGAGCAGCGTCGCGCTCACACCTGCCGCGGCGCGCCGCAGATTCCGCCCGATGGGCGCTCTCCTCGGCGCGACCCGGCCGGGCTCCGCCGAACGCCGCCTGCCGCGGATGCCACCGGGACACACGGCGACCAGAGTCACCGGGCTTCCCCGGCGTCGTGCGGCATGCTGCCCAAGCGGTGCGCGCCGGCCGCTTCCCACAGCGGTACGACGCGTTCGGTCTTCTGACTCGCCGTACTCGGCGACGGGGATGTGCCGTTCCGCGGGGATCCGGGCGGGGTCATGGCAGCCTCCTGGTCAGCCAGGGACGGCACCGGTGGAGCGACGCTCAGCGTCCCTGTTCACTGACCGGCTAACCGGATACAGCTCTCCAGTTATTTCGACCTTCGCATGTGATGTGCGTCACTCCGCCGGCCTTCTCAACAACCTCGGCCATCTCGCTGGTCGCCCGAGCCCTCACAGCTGACCGCTCTCAACCCCTTGGTCTCCGCATGCTCCTGCTGAGCACGCGCCGCCTGCAGGGGTGTCGGTGCCGCGGGAAGCGGGCCGTTGCGCCCCGGTCGGCAGGAGTCCAGCAGAAGAGCGACCAGGCGTCGCCACGCGTGCGGCGCGGCACAGTGGGTCAGCCGGGCGATGGCCCCGTTGGCCACGAGAAAGAGGAAGATGTCCTCCGGAACCAGATCGTCCCGGACGACCCCGGCCTTCTGGGCGCGGACAAGCAGGTCCGCCTGGGCGCGGGAATGGCGTTCGCACGCTCCCGCGCTCTCGCCCGAGGCGGGCAGCTTCAGCAGGAGGAGGTCACCGAGCCCCCGGTCGGCCGCCATGACGGCGCAGATCCGCTCCAGATACGTACTGAATCCGACCCACGGATCCTCGCAGCGCAGCGCCTCTTCGCCGATGCCGGCCATCTCCGCGAGCTCTTGTTCGAACACCGCCTCGACCAGAGCCACGCGGCTGGGGAACCGGCGATACAGCGTCCCGGCGCCCACGCCCGCACGCTCCGCGACCTCGTCCAGTGGCGCGTCCACCCCGCGCTCCTCGAAGATCCGCCGCGCGGCCTCCAGGATGCGCTGCCTGTTCCGCAGAGCATCCGCACGCAGCCCCCGCCCGGCGATTGGCGTGCTCTCCGTCGCGACCATGCGCCCACCCTACCAATCGGAGGAAATAGTCCATTTACTCCGGGACGTCACGCTGCCGCCCATCGTGCCCGCGGTGGGCGGCTGTGGCGCTACGGCAGGTAGTTGCTGGCCTCCGCTCCCAGGACGTTCAGCAGAGCCAGGGCCTCGGCGTCGGGGGATCCCAACGGCGCGCTGTAGAGCACGAGGTACTGGTCACGGTCGGTGAGGGCGAGCCTGTCGCAGTCGACGGTGACCTCGCCGACGGTCGGGTGGTGGAAGGTCTTCGTGAGCGTCGGCGGGGCCTGTACGTCGTGCCGTTCCCAGAGCCGGTCGAAGTGGGGGCTGCCGTCGCGGAGTTCGTCCACCAGGCCGGTCACCGCGGGATCGCCGGGGTAGCGGGCGAGGGTGGCCTGGAGTTGCATCACGACGCTCAGCCGGAACTCGGCGGCGTCGGAGATCCCGTACAGCGGCGTATCGGTGTTCTGCGGCCCGAGGAAGGCCCGGCGTGCGAGGTTGCGGTCCGCGGGGGCGAGCGGGCCGAAGTCCTCCATGAGCGCGGCCGCGAGGTCGTTCCAGGCGAGGACCTCGAACGCGGCGGACAGCACGAAGCCGGCTGTCTGCGGCATCCGCTCAAGGAGCGCGAGCACGCTGGGGCGGACGTCGCGCCGGTGCAGGCCGGTACGGTTCGGCGCGGTGCCCGCCAGGACGTGGAGGTGGTCGGACTCGGCGTCGGTGAGCCGCAGCGCGCCGGCGATCGCGGCCAGGACGTCGCCCGAGGGGCGTGGCGCCCTGCCCTGCTCAAGACGGACGTAGTACTCGGTGGAGATGTGCGCGAGGACCGCCACTTCCTCGCGGCGAAGACCTGGCGTGCGGCGTCGTGATCCGCTGGGTAGGCCGACGTCCAGCGGGCGGAGCCGCTCACGGCGGCTGCGCAGGAACGCCCCGAGTTCTTCTTTGTCCATACGCCAAGTGTGCACGCGGCGCGGCGGCGGATCCTGGTACAGCCTGTGCCTGTATCCGGCCGGGAGCCGGCGGGACGCTGTTGCCATGACGAACAACACGCACACCACCGACAGCGCACCCATCGGCCTGCTCACCGGCAAGGTCATGTTCATCACCGGCGCCAGCCGCGGCATCGGGGCGGCAGCGGCCCGGCTCTTCGCCTCCGAGGGCGCGGCCGTCGTGCTCGCCGCCCGCAGCACCGACGCCCTCGACCGCATCGTGAAGGAGATCCGCGCCGACGGCGGCGTCGCCGATGCCGTCACCCTGGACCTCGCCGACCCCGCGAGCATCCGCGCGGCGGTCGACCGCGTCGAGGAACTGCACGGACGCCTCGACGGCGCCTTCAACAACGGCGCGGCGATCCAGCAGCCCGGCCCGCTCGACACCACCAGCGACGAGGACATCGACGTACAGTTCGGCGTCAACTTCCGCTCGCACTGGACCGCCATGACCGCCGAGGCCGCACTCATGCGCCGCACCGGCGGCGGGGCGATCGTCAACACCTCCAGCATCGGCAGCCGCCGCGCGAACCCCGCCCTGCCCGCGTACGGCGCCATGAAGCGCGCACTCAACAGCATCACCGAGTCCGCCGCCGTGACCTGGGGCCGCGAGGGCATCCGGGTCAACGGCATCACTCCCGGCGGCACCGCCACGGAGATGATCGACGCGTGGGAGGCGGCGACCCCGGGCATCGTCGAGACCATCACCGCGTCGGTCCCGCTCGGCCGCATGGCCGAGCCCCGCGAGGTCGCCGAGGTGGCCGCGTGGCTGCTCAGCGACCGCGCCTCGTACGTGACCGGCGCGATCGTCCCGGTCGACGGCGGCGCCGGCGCGTGAGAAGAGCGGCCCGGGCTCCGGACCCCCACCGCGAGTCGGGATCGCCCGCGGTGGGCCGGTCCGGCGCCTTCGGTCGCAGCCGTGCCCGCAGCAGTGCCCGCAGCCGTGCCCGCCGATGCACCCGCCGACGCGCCCCACTCCTACGCGGGCGTGCGCGTGAACCGAAGCGTCGACGTGACCGTCGTCAGGCCACGGAGCATGCCCAGCCGGTTCCAGCCCAGGCCGAAGTGCTCCCGGTCCACGATGAACTCCGCGGTGAGCGTGATCGCGTCGGCGCTCGACTCGGTGACCGTCGCGGTGACGGCCTGCGGGCGGCTGACACCGCGGACGGTCAGCTGACCGTTGATCTCGACGGTGTCGTCCGGGCGGACCGAGGCGTCACGGACGGCGAAGACGAGAGTCGGATGCCGCTCGACGTCGAAGAAGTCGGGGCCGTGCAGGTGCTCGTCGCGCTTGGTGTGCTTGGTGTCCAGGGAGGCGGCGTCCAGAGTGACGGTGCCGCGGGCGGTGCCGTCGGCCTGGACCTCGCCCTCACCGGTGACACCGCTGAACGTGCCTTTGACCGTGACCATGCCCCACACCGTCAAGTGTTTGATGGCGATGGCGGAGCGCACGGCGTCGAGCTGCCACAGTCCGGTTTTCACAGCGACGGTCATGGGACTTCTCCTGAATGATTGCGGACCACTGGACCAATAATCCAAAATTGGATGACTACACGCTGACTGCACGCTAGCCGGTCATCCAAAAATGGACAACCAGCGAAACGGACTCTACCCCGTTTGCGGGTGGACGCAAGGCGACGCGTGCCATGCCGCTGCGGGTGGGCTGCGCACGCGAACAAGGAGATGGCCGGTGCCGCCCGAATTCGGGCGGCACCGGCCATGACGCGGCCCTGCGCCGGGCACGCGGGACGGACGCTTCCTTCAGTCGCCGCCCCGTATCGCGCCGCCGCCGTAAGCGGACTTTACCCCGGTTGACTGGAAGGCGGTTAGGATCACCAGCATGAACGGACTACCGGTGAGCTGGGGAGCGCCACGGCCGGAGCGGGCGGACGCGGCGCGCAACCGTGCGCAACTACTGGCCACCGCCCGCCAGATGCTGACCGAGTCCGGCCCCGACCAGCTGACGATGGACGCGTTGGCCGAGCGCTCGGGCCTGGGCAAGGGCACCGTCTTTCGGCGCTTCGGTACCCGGGCGGGGATCTTCCAGGGCCTGCTCGACGAGGTGGAACGAGGCCTGCAGGAGCAAGTGCTGTCCGGGCCTCCTCCGCTTGGGCCCGGTGCACCACCGGTCGACCGGCTCGTCGCTTACGGCCGGGCTCGGGTGCGCTGGCTGATGCAGAACACCGAGATCGCCAGGTTCGCGCTCGACGGCCGGCAGCCCGTGCCGGGCGGCTCACAGACACCGGTGTCCCAGATGCACATCCGGATGCTTCTCCGCCACATGGACCTCGGCGGCCTGAACGTCGACGTGCTCGCGATCCAGCTCACCGCAGCGCTGGACGGCCCGCTCCTGCTGTACTTGTCCACCGACGCGCTGACCAACGCCGGCCCGCAGGTCGAACAGAACCTGGGTGCGGCCTGGCAGGACCTGGTCGAACGGGTATGCAGGCCCTGACACGCCGCGAAGTAGTCGCGGAGCGGGCTCAGCGCGTTCCGGTGGACGGCTGGACGGCTGGACGCCCGAGTGTTCGAGCATTGCCACGCGAGGACGGCCACGCGCGGATCGCTGCTCAAAGGCTCGCGCCCAGTGCCGTCAGACGGCGACGAGTTCCATACCGAAGTACCCGCCGCCTACGGGGTACGTCGTCGAGCGGCGCCATCCCGAGGCCTCGAAGAGCGCGTCGAATTCGTCCAGATCGCGTTCCATGCCGTTCGTCATGGTGAGCATCGCCATGTCCGACAGGGGTGCCAGGTCCGGCTTACCGATCTCGGCGATGACCATCTCGACGACCAGCATGCGTCCCCCTTCGTTCGCGGCGGACCGACAGCTGCGCAGGATGGTCGCGCACTGTTCGTCGTCCCAGTCGTGCAGGACCGTCTTCACCAGGTAGAGGTCCGCCGGGGGAACCGCCACGAAGAAGTCCCCCGCCACCGCGGAGAAGCGGTCGGAGAGACCACGCTTCTCGGCCTCACGGTGTGCGCCCTCGACCACGTGGGGCAGATCGAGGACCTGCCCGCTCAGCCGGGGGTCGGACTCCATCAGCGTCAGGACGAAAGCCCCGTTCGAACCGCCGACGTCGACCACGGTGGACACGCCGGTGGTGGAGACAGCACTCACGGCGCCCCGCGTCACCATGTCGGACAGGTCTCCCATCGACTCGGCGAAGAGCGCCGCCTCCTCGGCGTTCTGCGGCTGCGCGTAGTACTCGAAGATGTCCGTTCCCAGCGCCTTCTCGGTCTGGGAGGACCCTTGCCGTACAGCCTCTGGGAAGTGTTCCCAGGACTGCCAGTGCCCGTGGCTGGTCTGGGACAGCACCAAGGAGCGCAGGGAGCCGGGCACATCCGCCCGCAGCAGCCGGCCCCGCCCGGTGAGACCGAAACGGTGCTGCCCCTCGTGGCTGAGCATGCCCAACGACGCGGCCGCGCGCATCAGACGGTACGTGGCCCGCGGGTGACTCCCCTCGCGTTCGGCCACCTCTTCGGCCGTCATGACGCCGTCGGCGAGGTGATCGGCCATGCGCAGCGCCGCCATGCCCCGCAGGGTCTGGATGACGGTGATGCCGACCAGCATTTCGAAGACAGCGACGGCATCGGCCGCGGGATCGCTCGTGGCGACATCAGCGTCATTGTCGACATCGACGTCACGGCTCATATCAGTGCCGTCAGTGCTGTCGGTCATGTCGGTCATGGAAGTAGGAACCTTTCAGCGTGCACAGCGGGGGCGGAGGCAATCATGGAAGGCGGCCGAACGTCCGGCGACAAGACGGCTCCATGAGCGGCACTCCGCCGGACCTGGGCTGCCGTCCGCCGGTCTCGGAAGCGGTGTGACCCGGCTTCCGCGCTCTGCGACATCGTCCTCGCCGCCCACGTTACGGAGCAGGCGAGGGCGTGCGCTTGCACCACAGTGCCAACCTGATGGGACGTCAGTGTCAGCAGGTGAAGGCGTACCCATGCTGGAATGAAGACGTAAGTGTGCGAACCCGACAGGGAGTTGAGGTGTTGGCGATGGATGCCACGGGGAGCGCCAGGGGAAGCGCCGGACCGGGGGCCGACGGACCGAGGAGGAACTTCTTCGTGGACGTCACGGCCCCGAGCGCCGCGCGGGACGGGTTCGACGTCTTCCGGCGCGCGTGGGAGGGACAGACCGGTGAGTGGCTCCCGCTGCCGCCCCTGGAGCCGCTCGGACCGGATGGTTTCCGCGTCAGGGTCCGTGCGTCGAAGGTGCACGACGCGGTGATCGCGGACCTCTACGGTGAGTCGATCACCGGCGGCACCCGGGGTGCTTCCCACCAGCTCGACGACCGGGTCCTGGTGCATGTGATGCAGCGGGGCAACTGGCGCTTCGTCCGTCCGCGCGACCAGGTCGAGGCCACCGTACCGGCCGGGCGGTTCATCGCGCGGCACAACGGCCCTCCGGTGCGCTTCGAGGTGCAGCCGCGTACGAGAGCAAAGGTGCTGATCCTTCCGGCCGCGCCGCTCAGGCCCCTGATCGGCGACCGGGCGACCGTCGGGTCGGTCGAATCGGCGGAGGTACGTCTGCTCATGGCGTACGTCGGGATCGTCGAGACGACACTGAACGACCTCTCCTCCGCCGGTGTGCAGGCCGCCCGCGCCTCTCTGCTGGAGCTGGTCAAGGGGGTGCTTGTGCAGGCGTTCGACGACAGTGAGCCCCGGCTGGCCCCCGCGTTGGCCCAGGCGGCCAAGGACATCGTGGACAGCCGCCTCATCGATCCCGAGCTCTCCCCTGCGGCCCTGGCCCGCGAACTCAAGGTCTCCGTACGGACGTTGTACCGGGCGTTCGCCGCGACCGAGGAGTCGGTGACCTCGTACATCCGCCGCAGAAGGCTGGAACAGGCCAAGCTCGAACTGGCGGCACCGGTCGGCCGGCCGAGCATCTCAGAACTCGCCGCGCACTGGCGGTTCGCCGACAGCAGTCACTTCATCCGTGCCTTCAGGAAGCAGTACGGCCAGACACCTACCGACTACGCCCGTTCAACCAGGCAGACCGACCGGTAACCATGTCGGAACTTCAAACATTCTTCACCATGCTTACGACAATCTCAGCCACCACCGGGTGCCTTGGGAAACTCCGTGCCGAACAAGCCCGCATAGTCAAACCTCTTCCAACAAAGTCAGACAGTCCTTAGCCTCATCGCTCAGCAGGTCGCACCAAGGAAGCACTCCAGGACGCCTGATGAGGGAGATACGCGCAGATGCCTCACACTCCCGGGTGGAGAACCCGCCCCGGCTCTTTCGTACGCACCGCACTCGCGACGCTCGGCGCCGGACTGCTGTGCGCCACGGCACTCGGCTCGCCGGCTCTCGCCACCACGGGCGCCCTGGAGGAGACCCGTACCTCTGCCGCGTCATCGACCGCGCGTGACGACCAGCCGGCGCTGACGCCTCCGATGGGATTCAACAACTGGAACTCGACCCACTGCCGGGCGGAGTTCGACGAAGAGATGGTCAAGGGTATGGCCGACCTCTTCGTGCAGAAGGGGCTCAAGGACGTCGGGTACGAGTACATCAACCTCGACGACTGCTGGGCCCTGCCCGAACGGGACGCCGCCGGCAAGCTCGTACCGGATCCGGCACGGTTCCCGCACGGCATCAAGGCTGTCGCCGACTACGTGCACACCAAGGGTCTGAAGTTCGGTATCTACACCAGCGCCGGCACCAAGACCTGCAGTGACATCGGCTTCCCCGGCGCGCTCGGCCACGAGTTCAGCGACGCCCAGCAGTTCGCCGACTGGGGTGTCGACTACCTCAAGTACGACAACTGCAACAACCAGGGCGTGGACGCGAAGCAGCGCTACACCACCATGCGCGACGCGCTGAAGGCCACCGGCCGGCCGATTCTCTACAGCATCTGCGAGTGGGGCGAGAACAAGCCCTGGGAGTGGGCGAGGGGCGTCGGTCAGTCCTGGCGTACGACGGGCGACATCAGCGACAGCTGGGACTCCATGCTGTCGATCATGAAGAAGAACCTGCCGCTGGACGAGTACGCCGGTCCGGGCGGCTGGAACGACCCGGACATGCTGGAGGTCGGCAACGGCGGCATGACCGACACCGAGTACCGCACGCACTTCTCCATGTGGTCGGTCATGGCCGCGCCTCTGCTCATCGGCTCGGACCTCCGCTCGGCACCCCAGTCGGCCTTCGACATCCTCTCGAACGAGGAGGTCATCGCCGTCGACCAGGACGTACTGGGTAAGCAGGGCGGCGTGGTCAGCTCCGAGAACGGCCGCTGGGTGGTGGCGAAGCAACTGGCCGACGGCAGCCGGGCGGTGGCGCTCTTCAACGAGAGCAACACGCCGCAGCGGATCTCCACCACGACGAGTGCGGTCGGCCTGCCGCACGCGGCCGGGTACCGGGTACGGGACCTGTGGCAGCACCGCGACACCCACACGGCGGGCAGGATCTCGGCGACGGTGCCCGCGCACGGAACCGTGCTGGTGCGGGTGAGCCCCGACCGCGACTGGGCCGCGTTGCCGCCCGCGGTGGACTCCGGAGTGGACGGCAGCGCGATCGCCGAAGCGGGAAATGAAGTACGGCTCACCGCGGTCACCGAGAACCTCGGACGCCGCCCGGTACGTTCCCTGTCCACCGACCTCACCGGCCCCGAGGGATGGCGGCTGCAGGCCGACTCCCGCCCCGGCACCCGGCTGCTCAACGGTGGCGCGACGCTCCGGACGATCTGGCGGGCGACGGTTCCGGAGGCCACAGAACCCGGCACCTACGACCTGGAACTCACCACGAAGTACCGCGAGCCGTCCGGGCAGCAGGTCAGCTCGGCCTCCCCGGTCCAGGTGCGGGTGTCCGTCGCTCCGGGCGGCGGCACGACCTACCTGAGCGACCTCACCCCGCTGGCCACGGCCAACGGCTGGGGACCGGTGGAGAAGAACCTGAGCAACGGCGAGAGCGCGGCCGGCGACGGCAAAACGCTCACCATCGGCGGCCGGACCTGGGCCAAGGGTCTCGGTGTGCACGCCGCCAGCAGCGTCGAGTACTACACGGCGGGGCGCTGTGAACGGATCACCGCCCTGGTCGGTCTCGACGACGAGACGGGCGAACGCGGCACCGTCACCTTCGAGATCCGCGCCGACGGCGAGCCCAAAGCCTCCACCGGCGTCCTCGGCAACTCCCAGGACGCACAGGAACTCGCCGCTGACGTGAGCGGTGCCGAGACGGTCACCCTGACCGTCACCGACGGCGGCGACGGCATCGACTTCGACCACGCCGACTGGGCGGACCTGAAGGTCACTTGCTGAAAGCGTCCTTTCAGGGTCACCTGCTGAAGGTTGCCTGCTGAACGCTACGGTGGCCGGACCCGCTGGAGGGTCCGGCCGAGGCGGGGACGACGAGGTGGGAGAAGCGTGTGATCGTCTGGGTCAACGGTGCGTTCGGCAGCGGGAAGAGCACGTTGGTGGATGAACTGCGTCCGCGTTGGCCCGAGGCGCTGGTCTTCGACCCGGAGATGGTCGGGTATGTGCTGCGCGAGATCGTCGAGGTGCCGACCGGCGATTTCCAGGATCTGCGACTGTGGCGGCGGCAGGTGACCGACCTGGCCGTGGGTCTCGTCCAGGAGTATCGACGTCCCGTCCTGGTCCCCATGACGCTGGTCGACCCGAGGTACGTCGGCGAGATCTTCGGCGCGCTGAAGAACGCGGGCATCGTCGCCCATCACTTCTTCCTCAAGGTCTCGCCGGACGTCTTGGTACGGCGGATCGACGAACGAAGCTTCACCCCCGACGATCCCGCCAAGGACGAGCAGGTCCGGCAGTGGTGCAAGGACAGGATCGAACCGTGCACGGCCGCGGCCG